>JAYVYQ010000219.1:0-4839 GCA_043784125.1 Afipia sp. | reverse complement strand
GGCTTAATCTTTTCTTCGCCGGTGATGAGCGCGACGGATTCGACGCCCACGCGCGCGACGATCTTGTTGTAGACCTCGCGCGCCAGCAGGCGCAGCGGCAGACCGATGACGCCCGACGAGTGAGCGATCATGCGCTCGATCGCAAGGTGGGTCTTGCCGGTATTGGTCGGGCCCAAAACGGCGGTGACACCGGCTCCGGGGGTTCGCGCGCCCGAAAACAACGGCGTTGATGATGGCAGGGGCATATTCAGTCAGTCCGCATAACGCTCACGCCGCGGACGCCGCAGCAGGCAACCTCAAAGAAGTCCGAAGTGTCTCACAATGCGACGCTTTTCGCGTTGTGACTTAAGTTTTGGAACGGGTGCGGAACGAAAGCGGCCCGAATCGCTGACTCAGGTGGTGTCCGGCTTCGTTCACCGCAACATCTCGCGTAAATTGTTGAGCCTCGCCACTACATCGGGTTCGGGCGCCATCGCGCGATGCTGAATTTCGTCCCAATCCGTTAACGCCGGAGTCGAATCGGATCGATCTAAGAGTCAACCGGATTCAGGCGCCGGATGAAGGCCAATTCCGAATTGCCGAACGGCAGTCCGCGCTAATTGGTCTTCGCAGTCTTCTGCGCCGACACAAACTTTGTGGCCTCGATCAGCCCTGTTCCGAGCGGCGTCGGAATGACGATTCGAAACGGCGCCAGCACCCGCGTGCCCGCAATCGGCGCGAACCAGATTTCCATATTCTTTTGCGCGGCGATGTATTTGATCGCGTAGCGATCCGGAACGTAACCGGCGACGGGCACGAAATAGACCGCGCAGGCCACAGCCGGCCCCTGATAGCCCTTGGCCTTCACCGTCTCCATGCGCTTGTAGTCGAGCTTCAAATCGTAGCGCATGCGCCCGTCGAAGATCGACACCGTCTTGTTCTTGCAGGCATCGGGTCCAAGCGGATCGGCGGCACCGCCGACGCGGAGCAGCGATCCGGTCATGGGATCGAGCACATTGCGAAGATGCGCGTCGGTCACCATGATGCGGTCGGGATGAACCGGCGGCACGGGCTCGATGGCGAAGTCTTTCACATTGCCACCCGAGAGCGTGATCCTGATGGTCTCGTTCTTGGGACCGTAATTGATCGTCGACAGATAATTCACTGGCGCCAACTGACCCGCGACGACACGGCCGTTGGACGCGCCGGTGCCGGTGCCGGTGCCCAGCGACTTCATCACGCCTGCGGTTCCGGCAGAAACCGCCGCCGAAAACTGATCGGCGCCAATATCGACGACCCAATTGCCCTTGCCGATCACGAGCGCTCCGAGCGAGGCCTCGTACTCCGCCTCCAGCCGGCCTTGCGCCGCAGCCGGGGCGGCCTGTGCGGCCAGCGCCGCGCAGATCAAGGCTGAGGCGACGACCGGGCGAAACGACGACATTCTGAAAACGTCCACTGGGGGAAATTCCTTATGGCCGGTGACCCGTGACCGGCTGATCCGGCCTCGCATTCGCCGGAGCCGAATCCGGCGAAAAATGCCGGGTGAGCGAAAGCCTGTTGTTGCCATATCTTGGCAGCGAATACGTCGTTTATATGTTGGCGAAATGCCTGTTTTGGCGGTGGAAATCGGGTTTTTGGCGACCGCGCTGGCGGCCCCACGAAGGCTTGGAATCAACCCTAAATCCAGCCTGTTACCTTGACGCTGGGCGGGCAGCCCCTTATAGCTCCATGGTTCCTGAAAATGGACGGTTTCAAGCCCCGCGCGAGCCCTTACCGGTTCCGGGACGACTCAAGATTTCGCCAAAGGATTACACTATGTCTCGGCGCTGCGAATTGACGGCCAAGGGGCCGCAGACTGGCCACAAGGTCAGTCACTCGAACATCAAGACCAAGCGACGGTTCCTGCCGAACCTTTGCAACGTCACGCTGATCTCCGACACGCTTGGCCGCTCGGTGCGCCTGCGCGTCTCGACCAATGCGATCAAGACGGTCGATCATCGCGGCGGCCTCGATGCCTTCCTGCTCAAGGCGAAGGCCGACGAATTGTCGCCGAAGGCGCTCGTGCTCAAGCGCGCTATCGAGAAGAAGAAGCTCGCTGCCGCGAACTGATTTTTCTTTTTCGGATTAGAATTTGAAAAGGCCGGGTTTTGACCCGGCCTTTTTGTTTTAGGGATCGACCAGCGTGAACTGCAAAAGCAGCGTGCGCTGGATCATCGAAAAATTATCGTCCGAGATCATCGTCAGCACCGTCTCGCCTTCGGCGGTGACGTTCGCGTCGATGCCTTCCATGTTGTCGATCTCGTAGGACAGATCGACCTGGAAGATCGTCGCGCCGTCGATCAGCGCATCGGGCTTCACGGATGCAAGCGGTATGCGCCGGATGCGAATGCCGACGCCTTTCAGGATCGAGAACTTTCGCTCAAGCAGCAACAGATCGCCGGACGGCAACAGCATCGCGTCGCTGATGTCGTAGTCATTGGTTCGCACCACGCTGAACTGACCCGGCATCGGGCCGCCGATCAAGAACCCGATGGTATTTCCCGCCGCATCCAGCCCGCGTTCGGAAATCGCAATCAGCGTTCCGGCAAGCGGCTGATCTTTCGGCACGAACACCAGCGATTCGATGCCCTTGTTGAACGGCAGCTTGCTCAGTTCCGGCGGCACCGCGATGGGCTCGCCGCACGAGCGAATTCCGCCCTTGCTGAAATCGAAACGCAAAATCTGATTGACGCGCTCGAGGCCCACATAGGCAACCGACCCATCGAACGCCAGCGACTCGGTGTCGAACCAGCCGCGCGACGTAATCCGCTTGCCGTCGGGGCCGAGCATCGGGGCCGACGTCACATCGGTCATCTCTTTCAGGTTCTTGCCGCTGTAGACGAGCCGCCCGGTGAACCAGTCGCCCTTGTCGCTGAGTGAGATGAAGCGCTCGCCCTTTTTGTCGAGGTGCAACGCCGACAGTCCGCCGAAGCCCTTGAATGACGATGTCAGAACAAGCCCGCTGCGAAATTCGAGCGATCCGTAACGGACATGCGTGGCATCGCGCGGATCGAAGGAAGCGATGGGGCGCGCGGTGACTTCAAGGGAAGAAACCGAAGCCGCAGCGCCGATCTGCGCCGCCGCCATCGACGGCAAAAGACCGGCAGTACTCGCAGCCGCAGCGCCTGTGAGAAAACGCCGCCGGCTCACCCGCATGTCATGTCTCAGGAATGAAGCTTGCGCCGGCGCTTTGGCGTTGGCGCATCGTGCGTCTCGGTGAAAAGCTCGGCGAGCTTCTCGGTGATGGCGCCGCCGAGTTCTTCCGCATCCACAATCGTCACCGCACGGCGATAGTAACGCGTGACATCGTGGCCGATGCCGATGGCGATCAGTTCGACCGGCGAGCGTGTCTCGATTTCCTCGATGATGTGGCGCAGGTGCCGCTCAAGATAATTTCCGGGATTGACCGACAACGTCGAGTCATCGACCGGCGCGCCGTCCGAAATCATCATCAGAATCTTGCGCTGCTCCGAACGTCCCAACAGCCGCTTGTGCGCCCAGTCGAGCGCCTCGCCGTCGATGTTCTCTTTCAGCAGGCCCTCGCGCATCATCAGGCCGAGATTTTTGCGCGCACGCCGCCACGGCGCGTCGGCGGATTTATAGATGATGTGCCGCAGATCGTTGAGACGGCCCGGATTCGCGGGCTTGCCCGCCGCGAGCCACGCCTCGCGCGATTGCCCGCCCTTCCACGCCCGCGTGGTGAAGCCGAGAATTTCCACCTTGACGCCGCAACGCTCCAGCGTGCGCGCCAGGATATCCGCGCAGGTCGCAGCAACCGTAATGGGCCGTCCGCGCATCGAACCGGAATTGTCCAACAGCAACGTCACGACGGTGTCGCGGAATGTCGCTTCCTTCTCATGCATGAAGGACAGCGGATGCTGCGGATCGGTGACGACGCGTGACAGCCGCGCCGGATCGAGGATGCCTTCTTCGAGATCGAATTCCCAGGCGCGGTTCTGCTGCGCCATCAGTTTGCGCTGCAGCCGATTGGCAAGCCTAGCTACGATGTGCTGCAAATGCGCAAGCTGCTTGTCGAGATAGCTGCGCAGCCGCTCCAGCTCATCGTGTTCGCAAAGGTCTTCGGCGGCGACGACTTCATCGAACTTCGGCGCAAACGCATGATATTCGGGGCCGCGGTGCTCATTGGCGCCGCGATTGTTCGGACGCTGCGCCTCGCCCGGCTCCTCATCCTCGCTAAATTCTGCGTCGTCGAAGGTATCGCTGGCGGAGGCCTGCGCCGAATCCATCGCGTTCTCGGACATTTCCTCGGTGGAGGATTGCGCCTGATCGGCACTCATTTCCTCGGACGAATCGCTTTCGGGTGAGCCGTCCTGCCCGGACTCATTCTTGTCGCCGTCGCGATTCTCGTCCTGATTGTCGTCTTCGTCCTGATCGGAATTGCGCTCATCGCTGAGTTCGAGCGCCGTCAGCAGGTCATGCACCGCGTCGCCGAACTTCGCCTGATCCTCGGTGTGGGTTTTGAGCTGGTCGAGGCGCTGGCCAATTTTATCTTCGAGAATCGGACGCCACAGATCGACCATTTTGCGGGCCGCCACCGGCGGCGCCAAACCTGTCAGGCGTTCACGCACCATCATCGCCAGCGCGTCCGCCAGCGGCGCGTCGGCACGATCGGTAATCTCGTCGAACTTGCCGCGATGAAAATGGTCGTCGAGCATCGCGGTCAGGTTTTTCGCAACGCCCGCCATGCGTTTTGCGCCGATGGCCTCGACACGCGCCTGCTCGACCGCGTCGAACACGCCGCGCGCCTGCGGATTGCCGGGCGCGAGCTTGCGATGGATTTTCGCGTCGTGACAAGCAATG
>JAYVYQ010000218.1:0-2231 GCA_043784125.1 Afipia sp. | reverse complement strand
ATTGAAGTGCCGCCAGGTGTGCATGACCGCCTTGGAACAAAGGCTGCACACACAGAGAATGAAGATCGCGTTCTTGAACGTTTTCATGTAACGGCCTCGACCTTGCGTGGGCCAATGTCGCGGTGACGGTTCCGGCACGACAGCGCCATCCCGGACACCACCGCGACAACGGCAAGAGCCCAATCGGGCTCTCCTGCTTTGTTTGACGCGCTTTCTTCACGCGAACCGGCATCAACCCTCGGATCAGGTCCGAGGGCATGCTTCGCTTGAAAGCGCTATGTGACTACCAATAGACGCCATACCGCGCGGCGATGCGGCGGGCCTTGGCCTCGTCGCCCTCATAGGTGTGGCGGGCGTGGGTGTTGCCACGGGATTTCGAAGCCTGTTTCTTGCCTTCCGGCTTGGCGGTCTCGGCGGTGGCCGCTTCCGGCTTGGCTTCCCCAGGGGCGGTGGTCGCGGCAGAGGCCGTGGTCGCGGCGGCGGCCGGCGTGTCGTTGGCCGCGAGGATCAGGTTGCGGTCGCCGGCCTGCGCCGAAACCGAGGCGGAAATCGAGGCAAGGGCGAAAGCGGAAATCAGGATCAGTTTGCGCATGT
Organism: Afipia sp.; assembly: GCA_043784125.1. Lineage (GTDB taxonomy): Bacteria > Pseudomonadota > Alphaproteobacteria > Rhizobiales > Xanthobacteraceae > Afipia. The sequence continues at coordinate 1,637 of JAYVYQ010000218.1, read as the reverse complement.
GAAGTCTCCCGTTGTTTGATGAAACGAGACTACGGAATTGGTTCAATCCGTTATGTGATACAGGTCACGCTGACGACGGGACGGCGAAGAAGGCGAAGAGAAGGAATGGCGATGAACAAGGGTGCGCTCGCTCTGCTGGTGCATGGCGGAACCGAAAACTGGTCGCCGCAGCGATGGAAGAACCGGTTCGACGACGTCTGCGCGGGGCGGCGCGTGCTGCAATTGCCGGATGCGACGTTCGATCCGGCCGAGGTGCACTATGCCGCCGTGTGGAAGCCGCATCCGGGGGAACTCGCCGCCTTCCCCAATCTGCGCGTCATCTTCAATCTCGGCGCCGGCGTCGATGCCCTGATGGCGGATCGCTCGCTACCGGATGTGCCGCTGGTGCGCGTCGCGGTTTCCGATCTCACCGAGCGCATGACCGAATACGTCGTGCTGCACGTGCTGATGCATCACCGGCAGGAACTTTACTTGCGGGAGTCGCAGCGCGCCAAATGCTGGGCGCCGAAATCGCAATGGGCGGCCGGCGCGATTACAGTTGGAATGATGGGCTCGGCACGCTCGGTGCGGACGCGGCCGACGCGTTGCGCCGGATCGGCTTTCGCGTCATTGGCTGGAGCAACAGCCCCAAGCAGATCGAGGGCATCCCCTGCCTTCACGGCAAGTCGCAGCTTGAAGTGTTTCTGGGTCACGCCAACATTCTGGTTTGCCTGCTTCCGCTTACCCTGAACACGCAGCAGATTTTGAACCGGGGACTGTTCGAGAAGCTAAACCGCAGCAGCCCGCTCGGCGCGCCGGTCCTGATCAATGCCGGCCGCGGCGGCCTGCAGGACGAGAGCGATATTCTGCAATGCCTCGACGACGGCATGCTCGGCGGCGCCTCGCTCGACGTCTACGCCACCGAACCGCTGCCGGCCGAAAGCCGGTTCTGGACCCACCCGAAGGTGGTGCTGACGCCGCACAACGCCGCCGATACCGATGCCGACGAAATCTCGAAATACGTCGCGCAGCAGATCGAACGCTTCGAGGCCGGCGGCGCGCTGGAGAATGTGGTGGATCGCACGCGGGGGTATTAGGGGGCGGCGGTCACACCGGAAGCAGATTTTCAGCGTAACGATCCTGGTGTCGGCTATGGCCAACATCAGACAAATCACTACTGCTTCCGGCGCGTGATCGTGATGGTGTCGCCGATCTCGAATGACGTCAGATCTTCGCCCACTTCGAGCGGCCCGTCGTAAGTCTCACGCGTCTGCTTGACCAGATCGTCCAGCGTCGCTTCCGGCACTTTCTCATTGCTCAGAAAAACGAGATGGGTGTAAGCGGCGAGTTTCGGCTTAGCCTGCGTGAACACGCGTCCGCAGTCTTTAGGACTGGTGTGGTGAGCGATGATGGCCTGAGCAAACAGATTGGTCATCAATTCCGGCCGCGCCAGCGCTACCTCGTGCACGAGCAAGTCGACGCCGGTACCGTATTTAATCACGTTCGTGTTGTAACGTGTGTCGCCGGATATCACAGCCGAATGGCCTTTGTAATCAATTCGGTATCCGTAAGCCGGCTTGATCACGTCGCCATGATCGACCTCGAAGGCCGTCACCTTCACACCATCCTTCTCATAGACGACGCCGTCCTTGTCGAAC
>JAYVYQ010000217.1:0-5141 GCA_043784125.1 Afipia sp. | reverse complement strand
CTGCCCCAACGGCTTAGTGGTGAAGAACGGGTCGAACGCCCGCGTCAACACGTCAGGGCTCATGCCACTTCCGGTATCGGCCACAGAAATGCAGATGTAGTCGCCGGGCGAAAGCGCCGGGGAATCGGGCAACACGCCTTCGAGGCGCGTGTTGGTCGTGCCGATCCGCAGTTTGCCACCAGTCGGCATTGCATCGCGCGCGTTGATCGCGAGATTAAGCAGCGCGCTCTCAAGTTGATTGGGATCGCACAACGTATTCCACAGATTGCGCGACGCCGCGATGTCCAGATCGATGGCTTCGCCGATGGTGCGCCGGAGAAGGTCTTCCAGCGACACCAGCAGTTGATTGGCGTCGATCGCCTTGGGACTCAGTGGCTGTCGGCGAGCGAAAGCAAGCAATCGGTGTGTCAGCGCTGCGGCGCGATTTGCCGAGGTCATCGCCGCGTTGATGTAACGCTCGACATTATCCGTGCGGCCCTGCCGCAATCTCGTTTGCATCAGATCGAGCGAACCGACGATGCCGGTGAGCAGATTATTGAAGTCGTGCGCGATGCCGCCCGTGAGTTGCCCGATGGCCTCCATCTTCTGCGATTGCCGCAAGGCTTCCTCGGTCGTCTTCAATCGCTCCAAAGCCGCCTTCTCGGCGGTGACGTCGCGGGCCACCGCGTACACGTGATGCTCGTCGGGAACAGCCGTCCATGACAGCCAGCGATACGATCCATCCTTGTGACGAAAACGATTTTCAAACCGTACCGTCGGGACGCCCCGCTCCAGTGAATCGAGCGCGCCCTGCGACGCCTTGCGGTCGTCCGGATGTACGATCCAGTTCGCTTGCGCCGCTTCCTTCAGCAGTTGAGCTTCCGTCCACCCTAGTGTTTTCGTCCACGCCGGATTGATCGTCTCCCATTTACCCTTGCGGTCCATGACCAGCAGAAGATCCTGCGACACATTCCAGATGCGGTCGCGCTCGCGGGTTTTTTCAAGAACGAGCTCGGCAAGCGTCGCATTCAAGGTCGCAAGTTCGGCGGCTATCATCTTCTGGTCGTGCACGTCGGTATTGGTGCCGATCCAGCGAACGATTTTACCCATTTCATCGCGGGCCGGCACCGCGCGCGCGAGAAACCAGCGGAAGACGCCGCTCGCCGCTCTCAGACGAAATTCGACTTCGTAAGGATCGCCGGTCTGGACCGAATGGGTCCATGCAACCACGGCAGCCGGCACATCGTCCGGATACACGATCGCTCCCCACTTTTCGCCGTCCAGTTGGCCGACGATCGCGCCTGCATATTCGTAAACGCGCGGGTTGAACCAGTTGAGCGATCCATCCGGCCGCGCGGTCCAGACATGATGCGGCACAGCTTCTGCCAGCGTGCGGAATTCTTCTTCGCTTTCGCGCAATGCCTTTTCGGCGTTGACGTGATCGGTGACATCCGTATGCGCACCGACGAGACGGATCGCGTTGCCTTCGGAATCGCGTTCGATATAGGACCTCACCGAAATCCAGCGCACCTTGCCGTCGCTCGGCCGAATAATGCGATAGCGCACGTTATAGTCGCGAACGTCGCTTTTAACCGCATCTCGAAACATTTTCTCGGTCGCTTCCCGATCCTCGGGGTGAATGCGGCGAACCCAATCTTCATGCGTTTCGTTGGCCGCCTCCGGCGGTAGCCCGTGAACGATGAGATATTCCGGTGAGCGATGATTGCGAAATCCGTTCCGCAGATCGACTTCCAGTCCACCAATCTGACCGATCTTCTGCACGCGGGCGAGTTCGGCTTCGCGTTCCCGCAATGCCAAGGCGGCGGCGTGATCGCGCGTAACGTCGCGGCAGATAACGAGAACACCACCGATCCCGTCGCCTTCGTCGATGGGGCTGTAACCGTAAGTCCAGTAGACATTCTCGACCTTGCCGAAGCGTGTCATCGGCACGAGCTGGTTTTCGTGCCACGTCGGGCCGCCGCCGTGCATCACCTGTTCGATTTGCGGGCCGATGATCGGCCAGATCTCCGCCCAGCATTCCCGCCCGCGTTGACCGAGCGCGCTTGGATGACGCTCCGGTCCCATCGTCCGGCGATAGGCGTCGTTATAAAACTGGATCAGTTCAGGACCCCACCAGATGAACATCGGGTGCTGGGTGTTGAGGAGAATCCGGACGGATGTGCGCAGGCTCTGGGGCCACGATTCCGGCGACCCCAAGGGAGTCGATAGCCAATCATGGGCGCGCATCAACGCACCCATCTCGCCTCCACCGGCCAGAAAGTCTGGACTGACTGATCGCTTGGTATCCAGCATCAATAACGATCGACGGCGCGGCGGCCGAACCCCAGCCTGAAATAAACCTGCCCTAGTTACTGCAAACACCCAATGAATGCAGATGGTTCCATCCGATATGACCATTATTTTCGGCCCGGCAGATGGGAGCCTGTCAGCGCCCCGCGAACTGGCATAAAGAGGATCGCGAAACGGAGCATCCCCCATGACATTGCCGGCGATGGACGAGCGAAACACCGACCAGGTCGCCTACTGGAATGGCCCCGGCGGGAAGCACTGGACAGACCAGCAGCAGGTGCAGGACGCGGTCTTGGCGCCGGTCTCGCAAGTTCTCATCGACCGCGCGGACATCAAACCGGGCGATCGAATCATCGACATCGGCTGCGGCTGCGGGGCGACCTCCTTCGAGCTGGCACAGCGAACCGGCTCCGGCGGACACGTCACTGGCATCGATATATCCTCGCCAATGCTCGCCCGCGCCCGCGAACTTGCGCCACAGGGCGCGCCCATCGATTTCGTATTGGCGGATGCCACAGTCTACAATTTCAAACCTGCCAGCGTGGACATGCTGTTCTCACGTTTCGGCGTCATGTTCTTCGCGCAGCCGGAAATTTCCTTTGCGAATATGCGCAAGGCGCTCGTCCCCAAAGGACGATTGATCTTCGCATGCTGGCGCACACCCCGCGAAAATCCAATGCTGATGCTTCCACTGCAGGAAGCCTACAAGCACGTCCCAAAGATGCCTGAAGTGAAGCCCGAAGATCCCGGCCCGTTTTCCTTTGCGAGTGAAGATCGCGTCACAAAAGTTCTGGGTGAAGCCGGATTCACGTCGATTGCGATGGAGAGAGTCGATCTCAAGCTCGACATCGCGGTTGGCCGAGGCCTCGACGCGGCGCTCGAAACCGTGCTCGCCATCGGCCCGGCAAGCCGCGCGCTGGAAGGCCAGCTGCCCGATCTCGTAGCGGCGGCGACCACGTCCATTCGTGCTGCGCTGGCGACGCATCTGACCGGCAATCAGGTGCCGCTCGGCGGATCGATCTGGATCGTAACGGCAAGCAACGGCTAACTGATCTCACCATCGTCCTTGCGCTGCGTCATATCGCGCAGTGGGACTGCACCGCGACGATCCCTAGGCTATCAGCAAGAAAATCAAGGAACCGGTCGATTTGTCGCCGCTTATGTAGAGGGGCGAAATCGGAGGATGATCGATGGCGCGGAAATATTCCAAAGCTTCGGCAAAGAAGGTCGAGCGCGCGATGAAAAAGCGTAAAAAAGGCACATTGAGAAGCGGAAGTTCCGGTAAGAAGGTGACGAGTCGCAAGCAGGCTATCGCAATCGGTCTCTCGGAAGCCCGCCGGGAAGGAAAGAAAGTGCCTGCGGAGAAATCCATGAAGTCATCGAAGAAAGCTTCCAAGAAAACCTCCAAGACTTCTAAATCCAAGAAATCTCGCAAAACCTGAAAATCCAGAAACGGGGAATTTTAGCACGTGCAAATCCGCCGGCGGCGCGTTTTTTTTATTGAAGGTTACGAGCCGAAAGGCGCCGACGGATTTCACCGCATGTTTCGCCGCGAGTGGAATCGCTTCCGCACCAACTGGGGCATTACCGGCAAGGTTCACGACGTTCATTTCGATTCCGATGACATCGCGAGCTGGGACGTAGAGACGGCCGGCCTGAACTGGCAAGTCACTACCCGCTACGAATTTTTGAGGCTTGAGCTGCAGATCAGAAACAATCTGGCGCAGCCGATGTGGCTGCAGCTTGCACGCACGATCCGTTGGATGGTGGATGACCATGCGACAGGATCGCTGTGGCGGGTTTTCCGCGCATCCTGGCGCATGGGCGTTCTTCTCAGCTACTCGCAGGTCTTGTTTCTTCTGTGGTTTGCATCGGCGATAGCAGCCGGCTTCTTCGCCGCGCGTGCCACCGGCCTGACGAATATCTCTGCAATCGCTGTCGGCGCAGCAGCCGCGTTCGGCATTTTCGCGCTGCTCCGCCCCGTCGTCGGCGCGATGTTCGTCAACCAGCTGAACAATTGCTGGCCTTATCTGCGCGAATTTGCGCGCGGCAAGCCGACGGATTTCGATCGTTCGGTTGAACTTCTCGCGGAACGCCTCGTTGTGGCGGCCAAGACCGGCGATGCTGACGAAATTCTCCTGGTGGGACACAGCGCAGGCGCGATGCTCGCGCTGACGACGATCGAGCGGGCGCTGGACATCGATCCCGATCTCGGCATCCGGCGGCCAAATGTTGCGGTGATCACGGTCGGGTCCATCATGCCGCTGTTCGCGATGCATCCGGCGGCCGCAAAGCTGCGCGACACCATCAAGGCGATTGCGACAGAGCCGTCAGTGCTGTGGGCCGACTGTCAGGCTCGCGAGGATTTCATGAATTTCAGCGGCTTCGATCCCGTTGCCGGGGTCGGCGTCGATGCCGGCGAACAGCGATGCAATCCTGTGATCTGGCAGATACCGTTTCAGCCGATGATTTCGGTCCGGACGTTCAAGCGGATGCGCTTCAACTACTGGCGCAAGCACTATCAATACATCATGTCGAACGAGCGCCGCGCGGCTTACGACTATTACATGTTCGTCTGCGGCCCTGCCCCGTTTTCGCTGTGGGCCGCGCAAGACGCCATTGGCGAGGCGTTTGCGCCGGATGGCTCCTATCGTGTGCCGAAATTGAAAGCGGCCGAATAGGCGCCGCTCATCGTGCGGCGATGGCGCCACTGTGCAGATAGTCATTCATTGTAATTAAAATATTTAAAGCCGTGCTGCTTCACCAGTTCGTCGCGCTGCGCCTCTTTCAAATCTTCCTGCATCATTTCCTTGACCATGTCGGCGAATGACGTGGTCGGCTTCCAGCCCAGT
>JAYVYQ010000216.1:0-2626 GCA_043784125.1 Afipia sp. | reverse complement strand
TCCGATTAAATCGGCCGATCAGCAAGCCGCCGCGATGGTGCTGAAAACGCGCGCTCTTTTGGTCCGTCAGCAAACTCAGGCGATCAACGCGCTTCGTGGACATTTGTCGGAGTTGGGCGTTATAGCCGCGATCGGCACGGCGAAAGTGGCGGCGCTAATCGAGATCGTGCGAGACGAGGAGGAATTTCGCCTGCCAAAAGCCGCCCGTTTCGCTTTGGCGGAAATCGCCGATCAGATCGAGACATTGACGCGGCAGATCGACAAACTCGAACGAGTGATCGTCGCCGAAGCGAAGCGTGATGAGGACATGCGGCGGCTGACAACAATTCCGGGCGTAGGAGCGATCACAGCGGCCAATATCAAGGCGCTGGTCCCTGATCCAGACGGCTTCAAATCCGGCCGTCACTTCGCCGCCTGGCTCGGATTGACGCCAAAACCCCATTCCAGCGGCGGCAAGGAGCGGCTCGGCGGCATATCGAAAATGGGCAATCCGACGCTCCGTTCGCTGCTGGTTTGCGGCGCGACGTCGGTCTTGCGACACGTGAAGGGCAACGACAAAGCGCCGCAATGGCTAATCGGACTTTTGGCGCGGCGACCCTTCAAGGTCGTCGCGGTAGCGCTCGCCAACAAGATGGCGCGAATTATTTGGGCGCTGCTTACCAAGGGCGGGGCATATCGAAATACTGGTTCGGCAAGCAGCGCGGCGAGCGCTTGAGTCGAGAGACAGCCAGAATGGACTGACCGGCGCAGACGCCGGGCAGAGGCGAGGTGCACAATTAGATGATGATTCCACGGGACGAAATCCCGAGGCGAGAGAGGCCGGCGCGACAATGCGCATCCAGCGCGTTTGATTGATCAGCCCCTCGCATCGCGAATTTCATCAAGGCCAGCGGTCCATGACTGCGCTGAAAGGCCGGACATATGACCGCACCGTTCCTGCTGGATGAAATGTCTGAAGAAAGCACTTGCCTGGTAGGGCCGTTCCACATATGTCGCGCGCGTCGGCGGACGTCCCACTCCGCGCGCTTTGTCGACAGCTTCTTTCCGGCGATAGCTGTCGACGTTCATTTCGAGGATCGTAGCGTGGTGAACGAGGCGATCTATGGCCGCGAGGGTCATGGCTTGATCCGGGAAGATTTTGCCCCATTCGCCGAACGGTTGATTGGCAGTGATGAGCATCGATCGTCGTTCGTAGCGGGCGCTGATCAGCTCGAACAAAACGCTGGTCTCGGCTTGGTCCTTGGTCACATAGGCGAGATCGTCCAAAATCAGCAGATGATATTTGTCGAGTTTGGCGATCGCCGCTTCGAGCGCGAGATCACGGCGCGCGATCTGGAGTTTTTGCACGAGATCGGTGGTTCTGGTGAACAACACACGCCAGCCCTTTTCGATCAGGGCCATGCCGAGCGCCGCCGCCAGATGCGATTTGCCGCCACCAGGCGGGCCAAAACACAGGAGGTTGGCGCCCTTTTCGAGCCAGGCGTCGCCAGCGGCGAGCGCCTGCACCTGCGCCTTCGAGACCATCGGCACGGCATCGAAGTCGAACGCATCGAGGGTCTTTCCCGGCGGCAGGCGAGCTTCTTCTAGGTGACGTTCGAAGCGGCGCCGGCTTCGCTCCACCATCTCCTGTTCGGCGAGCGCGGCCAGGAAGCGCGCTGCAGGCCAGCCTTCCTTGTCGGCGGTTTCCGCCAGGGCGGCCCAGATCAGCTTGATGCCGGGCAAGCGCAGCTCGCTGAGCAGCAGCTCGACACGGGCGGCATCGATCTTGACGGTCGCATTCATGCGGCTTCTCCCACGGTCGCGGCGATCTGGTCGTAGATGGCGAGCGAGGGCAGCGTGACGATGACGACCGGCGGTGCCATGCCCTTCGGGCGGAAGCGTTCGATCAACGCCTTGAGGTCCGGCAGGATGCCGTCGTCGAGGACTGATTGCAGCACAACGGCGAGTTCCGCCTCGCAGGCACGTTCGTGTGCGAGCGCCAGAAGACCAACCATGGCGCGGCACGCTGGTCTCTCGCCGATTCCAGCGAGCAAGGCGTCGAACGCAAGAGCGTAGGCACGGCGAGGAAAGAGCTGGTCGCGATAGACCAGATTGAGCAGCGCCATTGGTTTGCGGCGCAGGGAATGAATGACATGGCGATAGTCGATGACATGGCCATGTTTGCCGTTCGGCTGCGCTCGCCCGCGCCGCAAGGTGATGATGTGCGTCGCGCCCTGGAAGCATTCGAGCCGCTCGTCATAAAGACGCACGCGCAGCCGGTGACCGATCAGTCGGGAGGGGACCGAGTAAAACACCTTGCGCAACGTGAAGGCGCTGGATGTCGTGACGTCGACGTTGACCTCCTTATAGTCGGCGGTCTTGCGGACCGGCAGTTTCTTCAGCGCCATTCGCTCCTGATCGATGCGCTTGGCATTGCGCGCGTTGCCGCGGCCAACGATCTCGTCGACGAAGCCCCGCCATGCCGGAAGATCGTCGAAGTCGCGCGAGACACGCAGCAGCAGGGCATCTGCCAGCGCTCTTTTGAGATGGCCATGCGCGCTTTCGATCGAGCCGTTCTCGTGCGACACGCCGGGATTGTTGCGGGTCGGCGTCATGCCGTAATGGCCGCAGAATGCCTCGTAGCGCG
>JAYVYQ010000215.1:0-14123 GCA_043784125.1 Afipia sp. | reverse complement strand
AGCTGGCTCTCGAAGGTGCGGCCGATGTACGGTCACGATTATCACTTTCATATCCGCATGATGTGTCCCCCCGGCAGCACCAATTGCGAAGCGCAGCCGCCGCCGAAGGAAGAAGAAGGCTGCAAGGCCAGCGATCTTGCATTCTGGTTCAAGGATTCGATTATCCAACCCAAGCCGCCGGCAAAACCGGCGGAGCCGCGACGCGGGCCGACGCTGGCGCAACTGCCCGCTGAATGTAAGCAGGTCTTGCAGGCGCCTTAAGCGCGACAGGATTGCCCTGTTTCAAACTTGGCACGATCTTGCTAGAGTGCACGCTCATTGCGCCGTAAGCGGGTGAACCTCATGGGACGGCGGTCCCGATTTTGTTTCCCGTCACTCGCCGAGCGCGCGGTATTGCGCAGCTTGAGCTGAAAGGACCGCCATGCGCATCAGTGCACGCAACCAGATCAAGGGTAAAATCGTCGAAGTCAAAAAGGGCGCGACAACCGCGCATGTTCGTGTCGACATCGGCAATGGCCAGATCGTGACGTCCGCAATCACCAACGAGGCCGTCGAGGAATTGGCGTTGAAGACCGGCGGCAACGTGCTGGTAGTCGTGAAAGCCTCAGACGTCATGATCGCGGTGGACTGATGATGAAAATCTCTCTGGTCATCGGCCTGACGCTTTGCGGACTCTCATCGGCCTTGGCCGAAGATCCGGTGGGTTGCGATAAATTCAAATTCCCGATCGAACGCGAACGCGCAGCGCTCACTGTGCCGAATTTGCCGAACATCGCGTCGGGAACAGACGCGAAAGTGTCAGCGGCCGAAACAGTTTCGCTGCAGCCCCTCGCCGAGGCAAAAATGCCGAAGCCGCCGGAGCGCGAGCAGAAGCCCGGCACGTTCTCAGGCTTCGTGAGTGTCGCGCCGGTCGCGGCCGACACCTACAACGTCGTCATATCGGACTACGCGTGGGTAGATGTCGTGCAGAAGGGATCGTACCTGAAACCCAAAGACCACAGCGGCGTGAAAGGCTGCGACACCGCGCGCAAGGCCATGAAATTCGACCTGTCCGCGGGACCTGCGACTATTCAGCTCAGTGGCGTGACCGGCAACTCAATCAAGCTTGCGGTTTTTCCAAGCCGCTAAAATCCTTGTAGAGGGTTTACCGGGAAGCCAAGCCTGATAGTGTCTTGGCACACGACACCGCAACACGCCGTAAGCTGTTGGGGTTTGCCGGAACGGCGCTTCCGCTTGTCGTCACACCCGCATATTGCCGACGCTCGCGCGTTTTGCGCCGCGAGCCTTTATGGAGCGCCACAATGAAGTCATTCGTCCGTACTATGGTTGCAGCCTCGCTGCTGTTGATCCCGGCCCTGCCGCAAGCATTTGCTCAGGACGGCAAGGCAACCGCCGCCCCCGCGGTCGCGCAGGACAAGGTTCTCACCGTCTTCGCCGCAGCCTCGATGAAAAACGCGCTGGATGAAGTAAGCGCCGCATACACGGCGAAATCAGGCGTGAAGGTTGTCGCCAGTTACGCCGCAAGCTCGGCGCTTGCCAAGCAACTCGAGCAAGGCGCCCCGGCCGATATTTTCATTTCCGCCGACACCGACTGGATGGATTATTCCATCGGAAAAAAATCCGTCACCGAATCGACACGCGTCGATCTGCTCGGCAACAAGATCGTGCTGATCGCGCCCAAGGATTCGAAGATCGATAAGGTCGCAATCGGACAGGGCTTCGATCTCGCCAAGCTCGCAGGCGACGGCAAGATCGCAACCGGCGACGTGAAAGCCGTGCCGGTCGGAAAATACGCCAAGGCCGCACTGGAGAAACTCGGTGCATGGCAAGCCGCAGAGTCGAAATTCGCAATGGCGGAAAGCGTGCGCGCAGCACTTGCACTCGTCGCGCGTGGCGAAGCCGTGCTCGGCATCGTCTATGAGACCGACGCAAAGGTCGAACCCGGCGTCAAGATCGTCGGCAGCTTCCCTGCGGATTCGCATCCGGCGATCATCTATCCGGTTGCGGCGACTTCAGCCGCAAAGACTGACGCGGCGGGCTATCTCGCTTTTCTCCGCTCGGCAGCGGCCAAGTCGATCTTTGAGAAGTACGGCTTTACGGTTCTCGCCAAGCCGACAACCTGATCGCGCGGACAACGTGTCGGAGATTTCCGCCGAGGAATGGACCGCGATCCTGCTTTCACTGCGGGTCGCCGCCATAGCCACACTTGTCGCCACGCCGCTCGGTATCGCGGTGGCGTGGCTGCTCGCGCGGCGTAATTTCTGGGGCAAGGCTGCGCTCGACGCCGTGATTTATTTGCCGCTGGTTCTTCCGCCGGTCGTCACCGGTTATCTGCTGCTGCTGACATTCGGACGCAAAGGTCTCGTCGGCGGCTGGCTCGCCGACAATCTGGGAATCGTGTTTGCGTTTCGCTGGACGGGCGCGGCGCTGGCCTGCGGCGTGATGTCGTTTCCGCTGCTGGTGCGTCCGATCCGGCTGTCCATCGAGGCTGTCGACCGCAAGCTCGAACAGGCCGCCAGCACGCTCGGTGCCGCGCCTTGGCGCGTGTTTCTCACAGTCACATTGCCGCTGGCGTTGCCGGGCATCCTTGCAGGAATGGTGCTCGGATTTGCGAAAGCCATCGGAGAATTCGGCGCGACGATTACGTTCGTCTCCAATATTCCAGGTGAAACGCAGACCATTTCGGCGGCGATCTATTCGCTGACCCAGACGCCGGACGGCGACACGGCCGCGTTGAGACTTGTGATCGTATCGATTGCAATTGCGATGGTTGCATTGATCGCTTCGGAAATTCTCGCGCGGCGCGCGACGCTGCGTTTGCATGGCTATTGATATGCTGTCGGTTGACGTCCAAAAGCAGCTTGGCGATTTCAAGCTCGAAACATCCTTCACAAGCGACGGAATGGTGACCGGACTGTTCGGCAATTCCGGCGCCGGAAAGACGTCGATCATCAACCTGATCGCAGGGCTGATCGCGCCGGACCGTGGACGCATCTCGCTCGACGGTGAAATGCTCGACGATACATCTTCCGGAATCCATATCCCGCCGCATCGACGGCGGATCGGCTATGTGTTTCAGGACGCGCGCCTGTTTCCGCATCTCAGCGTGCGGCAGAATCTCGACTACGGACGGCGCATGAACGGTTTCGCTCCGGATGCAACCGCCGAGACACACACCGTCGATCTGCTCGACATTGGTCATCTGCTCGATCGCCGATCTGCTCAACTGTCCGGCGGCGAACGCCAGCGCGTGGCGCTCGGCCGTGCGTTGCTCGCAAAACCGAAACTGCTGTTGCTCGACGAACCGCTCGGCGCGCTCGATGACGAGCGCAAGGCTGAGATTCTTCCCTATTTCATCCGGCTGCGCGACGAGGCCAGTGTGCCGATGGTCCTCGTCAGCCACGATGCCGGTGAGATGCGCCGTCTGGCGACCCATGTGGTGATGCTGAAGCGCGGCAAGGTCGCCGCGCAAGGCGGCATCGACATCCTGCGAACGCCTGCGGCTTAAATTTTTCGTTCCGGGTTCGTCAGCGAAAGCCACGCACGGACAACTTTTCGAGTAGCGGCGCTCACACGTGTCGACCGCTTCGGCACGTCGTCCTCGTCTTCGGGCAGCTTCAGCCCCACGACATTGACGCGATTGCCGCCGATTCTGCGCGCGACCAGAACGATCGAGTCGAGCGGTAACGTCGCGCCGACGCGTGGCGCATGATCGAGATGGATGTCGAAATAATCGGCCAGCGTGCGCGCGGCATTGTCGGCATCGACCGACACGCCGTAAATGTCCGCAACCGCGCCGAGCGTCACGTCGCCCAGCACCGCGAATTCGCCGAACAGATGCGGATCGGGCGTTGCCACCACCGGCATATCGACGAAGAAACGATCCAGCGCTTCGGCCTTCTCGGGCGGCGCCAACAGATAAATGTAGTCGCCCTTCACCACCGGCTCGGCTTCGAGCGGTGACAATATCTTCTCATCGCGAATGACAAGCGTCGGTTTCGACCAGGACGGGATCAGCCCGCGCTTGAGAAACAGACTGTTGGCGCGAACCGAATAGCCGACCAGTTGCTGCTCGAGCTGACCGGGCAGATCCAGTTCGACACGCCGTGGACCGCGATCGGCGCGCGGCAGCGCGACGTGAAGTTTTCTCGCCGCAAAGGCGAGCGTCCAGCCCTGCAGCAGCAGCGAGATGATAACGACGATAAACGCGACATCGAAATAAACCGGAGCGTTCGGCAGGCCGACCAGCAACGGAATCGATGCGAGGAAGATGGCGACCGCGCCGCGTAACCCGACCCACGCGACGAACGTTTTTTCGCGCCAGTTGTATCGAAACGGCGCCAGACAGAGGAACACGGCGACCGGACGCGCCACCAGCATCAGCACCAGCGCAACGGCGGTCGCCGGTAGCGCGCTCGCAATCGTGCGTTCCGGCGACACCAGCAGGCCGAGCAGAACGAACATCACGATTTGCGCGAGCCATGTTGCGGCATCGAGGAAGGCCACGACCGAATTATGCGCGCGGGTCGGCCGGTTGCCGATCATCATGCCGGCGAGATAGACCGCGAGAAATCCCGAGGCGTGGGAAATCTGCGCGAGACCGAAAATCACCAATGCGGCGGTCGTGACGAACGGCGCATGCAGGCCCTGCGGCAAAGCGACGCGATTGAGCGCGACCACCACAAGCCATCCGCCGACGGCGCCGAACACCGCACCGAGAACGGTTTCGCGGATGAACTGGATCGCGATATGTGCTGACGAGCTTTGGCCGAGCGACAGAAATTCGACCAGAACCAGCGTCAGGAAAATCGCGAAGGGATCGTTGGTGCCGGATTCGACCTCAAGCGTTGCGCCGACGCGCGGACGCAGCCGCAAACCTTGCGCATGCACCAAAAGAAATACCGCAGCGGCGTCAGTCGATGCCACCACGGCTCCGACCAGAAATGCCTCGGTCCAGCCGAGCGAGAGCGCATATTTTGCGACCGGCGCGGTAATCAGCGCGGTCACTAAAACTCCCACGGTCGCAAGCACTGCGGACGGCGCCAGCACCGCGCGGATGCTCTGAAACCGTGTCTTGAGGCCGCCGTCGAACAGAATAAGCGCCAGCGCGACCGAGCCGACCAGATAGGTGCTGCGAACATCGTCGAAGCGAAGTCCGCCGGGCCCGCATTCACCCGCAGCGATACCAACGAACAAGAAGACGAGCAGCAACGGAGCGCCGAACCGCAGCGCCAGCAGGCTGGACAGGATGCCCGCCATGACGAGCACCGCGCCGAGCAGAATTGCGATGCTGACCGTATCCAGCGACGCCATAAATCCGTGGGTCCTTCCCTGCAAACAGCTGTGCCTTCATGCTTATCGTCGTCGCCGTCCCACGCCAACCCATTTGTCGGCGCGATCACGATTGTGCCCGATTTGCTGGTGTTAAGTCGCACACGGCGCAATTCCCCAAAGCCTGTGCGCGCAGAATGTGGGATTCTGGCGGCGCATCGAATCAAAGTGCGGGCTGGCCGCCCTCCCGCAACAGACAATGAGAGCAGCGATGGAATGAGTTGATCTTCAGCAGGCGTTCAACGCGATGCTCCGCTCGGCGGAAATCTACGTCACCTCGCCGTGGTTCTACATGCAGGCCGGGATCATTCTGGCCGCAGCCGGAGCAGCACTTGCGTCGGCCAGCTTCCTGCGCGCGCGGGTGAACCCGACATCGCTGGGAATGGGCCTGCCGGCGCCGTTGCGCGCGCTCATCCGGGTTCTGATGAATCGCGCCGGTACGATCATCTTTGCCATTCTCACCAGCCTCGCGCGCCTCATTCTGGTTCAGACTGAAATTCTAAGCCGCGGTTATCTGCTCTCGATTGCGACGAGTCTCGCCACCGCATGGGTCATCATCCGTGTGACGACCGGATTGATCCGAAACGAATTCGTCGTGCGGGTGGTCTCGCTGACGGCGTGGGCCATCGCGGCGCTGAGCATCGTCGGCAAACTGGATGACGTTGCGGATGCGCTGAATTCGGTTTCGTTCGGCGTGGGCGCGCTACGCCTCACCCCGCTTCTTGTCATCAAGGCCACCGTGCTTCTGGCCATCGCGCTCTGGCTCACCGGTGTCGCGAACAAGTTTCTGGAAGTCAGAATAGCGCGCTCGCACGATCTGACGCCGTCCATTCAGGTCCTGCTGATAAAGCTGACGCGGGTGCTGTTGATCGTCGTCACCATCGCAATCGTGATGGGCTCGCTCGGCATCGATCTCTCGGCCTTCGCATTATTCTCAGGTGCGGTCGGCGTCGGCGTCGGTTTTGGCCTGCAAAAGATCATCGCCAATTTCATCAGCGGCGTGATTCCGCTGGCCGACAAATCTGTCAAGCCGGGCGATCTGGTCACTGTTGGCGACAGTTTCGGCCGCATAAGCGCGATGAATACCCGTTACATCTCGGTGGCAGCCGGCGACGGCAGGGAATTTCTCATTCCCAACGAGGATCTTATTACGCAAAAGGTCGTCAACTGGACCTACACCGACAAGAACACGCTGGTGAAGGTGAACTTCGCGACCAATTACGATGCCGATCCCAATCTGGTCTGCAAGCTCGCCGTCGATATCGCGCTCGGTACCCCGCGCGTCACCAAGCTCAAACCGCCGACATGCTTGCTTGCGGAATTCGCCGATGCCGGAATGAAATTTTCGCTGACCTTCTGGATCGACGACCCTTATGCGGGCATGGACAATGTGCGCAGCGACGTCATGCAGCGGCTCTGGGAGGCATTCAAGCGCGAGGAGATCCGCGTGCCCTATCCGGTGCGCGAAATCCGGGTTCGTGGCGGCGCATTACCGGTGGAGACGATTGTGGACACGTCAGGGTGAGAGAATACCCGCCTTGCGCGACATGCGGGTTGCGTAAATGGCCGCAGCCATTAAATTCAGGGCTCAATCCTGACGTCTTTACAGCAAGAGCCTCACCCGCCAATGAACTACGTCGAAGCCACCGAAACCCCCATGCGCAAGACCGGGCAGATCAAGCTGCACGGCCCTGCCGCCTTTGCGGGTATGCGCAAGGCGGGGCAGATGGTTGCGCGGTGCCTCGACGAACTGGCCACCATTGTCCGCCCCGGCATCTTCACGTCGCAGATCGACGATTTTGTGCGCAAGTTTTCTTTCGATCACAAATCCTATCCTGCGACGCTGATGTATCGCGGCTATCGGTATTCGACATGCACATCGATCAATCACGTGGTCTGCCACGGCATGCCGGGCGACCGGCAATTGAAGGACGGCGACATCGTCAATGTGGACGTGACCATCATCGTCGATGGCTGGTACGGCGACTCCAGCCGCATGTATGTGGTCGGTGAGATTTCACGGCGCGCCGAACGCCTGATCGACGTGACCTATGAGGCAATGATGCGCGGCATCGCGGCGGTGAAGCCCGGCGCCACGACCGGCGATATCGGCCATGCGATCCAGAGCTTTGTCGAGCCGCAGCAGATGAGCGTGGTCCGCGATTTCTGCGGACACGGTCTCGGTCGCATGTTTCACGACGAACCGAATATCATCCATGTCGGGCGCCCCGGCGAAGGCGTGGTGCTGAAGCCGGGAATGTTCTTCACCATCGAGCCGATGATTAACCTCGGCAAACCGCATGTCAAAATTCTCTCCGACGGATGGACCGCCGTGACACGGGATCGTTCGCTGTCGGCGCAATTCGAGCATTCGGTCGGCGTCACGCAAAATGGCGTCGAAATTTTCACGACGTCGCCGCGCGGCCTCGACAAGCCGCCCTACAAAGTAGCTTAGCTCTCCTACAATTGGCGGTTGCAAATGCTGCCGGGCACGGCATGCTGATAGCGCAATTGAGTGCGCGTGCCAGAATGCCAGCCAAATCCAACGATTCATCAGTACCAGGGTTTTCCGAAGCGCCGCATTATCACGGCCATCGCGAACGTCTGCGGGATCGATTTCGTGACGCGGGCGCCGATGCCCTGAGCGATTACGAGTTGCTCGAAATGGTGTTGTTTCGCGCGCTTCCAAGGCACGATGTCAAACCGCTCGCCAAGGCGCTCATTACAAAATTCGGCTCGTTCGCCGAAACCGTGCACGCGCCGGAGACTTTGCTTAAGGAAGTCAGCGGGCTCGGCGATTCGGCCATCATCGAGATCAAGCTGATTGCAGCCACCGCAAGCCGCATCGCCAAAGGGCAGGTCAAGCAAAAGACCGTGCTATCGTCATGGTCCACCGTGATCGATTACTGCCGCGCGTCGATGGCGTTTGCCGACAAGGAGCAGTTTCGGATCCTGTTTCTCGACAAGCGCAACCAGTTGATCGCCGATGAGTTGCAGCAAGTCGGTACCATCGACCACACTCCGGTCTATCCGCGGGAGGTCGTCAAGCGCGCGCTGGAATTATCGGCGACCGCGATCATTCTGGTTCACAACCATCCGTCCGGCGATCCGACGCCATCGACCGCCGATATTCAAATGACGAAGTCGATCATGTCGATCTCCAGCCCGCTGGGAATTTCCGTTCACGACCACATCATCGTCGGCAAGAACGGTCACGCCAGCCTCAAGGGCTTGCGGCTGATGTAAGGCAGACTTATTGCCGGACGAGGATGAGCGGGTCGGCGCTTTCGGGAATCCGCCGCCATTGCGCATTGTCGTCGGCCTCGAAGCGCCAGATTTCACCCTTCGCCGACTGCAACAGCAACTCGCCGCGCTCGATGCGCCATTGCTTGGGCGCAAAGCTCGCGACCAGCGGATCGCAGCGCGGCTTGAGGTAGACGGCAAAATTGTCGGGGACGGTTTCGGTGTTGGTCAGCGTCAGCCCGCAGACCGTCTTGCCGCTGTCACGAACCATCGCCCAATCGCCGATCAATTGATCGGTGGACTTTGAAAGCGCGCGTGCTGCGGCAAGATTCTGCAGCAGGTAGATTCCTTCGTTCGGACGCTGGCCTTCAAAAATTCCGCTCTCGACTTCAGTGACATCGATGACCGATTGCCCGCTGGCGTCCTGCAGACGCAAGATGTCGAGGCCCTTGACACTCCACGCCGCAATGCTCTTGGTGAACGGCAGTGCGTCGGCGCAACCTTTTTCAAGTTCGAGCTTCAAGCCTTGCGACATCGCGTCAGGCTTGAGCGTCACCACGCAGGTTTTGTCGCGGCCTGCCGTGGACAACTCCCATTGTCCGACCATGTCGCTGGTCAGCGATCTTGCGGTGTCCTGCGCGAAAGACGGCGCGCAAAACAGCATCAACGCGAATGCGACAATACATGGTCGCAGCGCGATCACGATCAGCGGCCTTTCACCGGCGTCTCGGGAATCGGCGTCAGCGGCGGCTTGCCATCAAACCACACCTTGAGATTGTCCACCACCAGCTGATCCATCGCGTTGCGCGTCGTCACAGAGGCAGACGCAATATGCGGAAGCAGCACGACGTTCGGCATGATGCGCAGTTCTTCCGGAACATTCGGCTCGTTGGCGAACACATCGAGACCGGCAGACATGATGGTGCCGTCCTTCAGCGCCTTGATAAGTGCGGGTTCATCGACCACCGATCCGCGCGCGACGTTGATGAAAATGCCGCGCGGGCCGAGCGCCTTGAGCACATCCGCGTTGATCATCTTCGCGGTCGATGCTCCGCCCGGCGTAATCGCGATCAGAACGTCCACATCTTTGGCCATGTCGACCAGCTTCGGATAGTGCTTATAGGTAACGCCCGCCGCCGGATTGCGTGAATGATAGACGACCGGCACAAGCGATGCGTCGAGGCGGCGTGCAATCGCCTGCCCGATGCGGCCCATGCCGACCATGCCGACGGTGCGGCCGCGCAACGATCCTGCGCTCAACGGAAATGCCTGCGCTGCCCATTTTCCGGCGCGCAGATACTTATCGGCCTGAATGAATTCGCGCGCCGTCGCAATCAGAAGGCCCAGCGCCGTATCGGCGACCTCTTCGGTCAGCACGTCGGGCGTGTTGCAGACGACAATCTTGTGCTCGCTGGCATATTTGGAATCGACGTGGTCGTAGCCGACGCCGAAGCTCGAGACGATTTCCAGCTTGGGGAAGCGCGTGAGTATCGCGGCGTCGGCCTGAACGAGGCCCGTGACCGCGATGCCACGGATGTGGCCCGCGACGTCAGCCGCCAGCCGGCCCAGATCGTGCTGGTTCTCGAACTTATGGAGGACGAAATTGGCAGGAAAGCCGCCGTCGATGACCGGCTTCGAGGGTCCGTAAATCAGCACATCGACTTTATCCGCGGAAGCATTGCCAGCCATTAATTGTCCTTTCCAAGCGCACTTTCGTGCCAGCGTCGTAGCACAAGATATGACATCAGCGAGAGGGCCATATAGATCACAATTCCTGCGGCGGACAGCAGCAACAAGGCCGCAAACATGCGCGGAATGTTCAGCCGATAGCCGGATTCCGCAATTCTGTAGGCCAGCCCGGAACCCGCACCCGCCGATCCCGCCGCGATTTCCGCAACCACCGCGCCAATCAGCGACAGGCCGCCCGCGATCCGCAAACCGCCCAGAATATGAGGTAGCGCCGACGGCAATTTCAGATAGCGCAATGTCTGCGCGCGCGAAGCGCCGTACAGATCGAACAGACCGACAAGATTGCGATCCACCGAGTTCAATCCCAGCGTCGTATTGGACAGCACCGGGAAGAACGCCACGATCCACGCGCACACGACAACGGCGAAATGCTGCGGCAGATAGATCAGCAGCAGCGGGGCAATTGCGATCACGGGCGTGACCTGAAGGATCACCGCATAAGGAAAGAAGGAATATTCCAGCCATTTCGAGCGGCTGAACAACAGCGCCATCGCGATGCCGCCGACGGCTGCTGCGACAAAGCCCTCAAATGTCGTGAGCAATGTGGTGAGCAGCGATTCGAACAGGATCGGCCAGTCATGAACCAGCGTCGCGAAAACAAGGCTCGGCGCGGGCAGCACATAGGCGGGGATATTCCTAATCTGCACGACCGCTTCCCAGATTGCGACGCCGCCGGCCAGCGTCAGCAGCGGAAGTATATATTGCAGAACGCCCAACGATCGGTCGCGCGGCGTCATCGGGCCGCCCTCGTCTCGCTTGCCTTCGCGAGCGAGGCTGAGACGTCGCGGCAATAGGCGGCGTATTCGGCCGAAGTGCGAAAATCTTCGCCGCGTGACGCAGGCCCATCGATTTGAAATTCGTCGCCAATGCGACCGGGCCGCGATGTCATCACAAGGATGCGTTGCGACAGATAGACCGATTCAAAAACCGAATGGGTGACGAACACAATTGTCTTGTGAAGCTTGCGCCAGAGCGTGAGCAGATCGTTGTTGAGTTTGAAACGCGTGATTTCGTCGAGTGCCGCGAACGGCTCATCCATCAGAAGAATATCCGGATCGGTCACCAGCGCACGCGCCAGCGACACCCGCATCTTCATGCCGCCCGACAGTTCATGCGGATAGACGCTTGCGAATTCGCTCAGACCGACTTGCGCCAGCGCTTCGTTCACGCGTGCGTCCGCGTTATGCCGAGCCACATGCGCCAGATCGAGCGGGAGTTGAACGTTGCGGCGCACGGTGGTCCACGGCATCAGCGTCGGTTCCTGAAATACGAAGTCGACTTCATGCCGTGAGCGGTCGCGATCTCCGCGCGATGCGACACGCACGCTGCCGGTGGTCGGCGTGCTCAAGCCTGCAATGAGTTTCAGCGCCGTCGATTTTCCGCAACCGGATGGACCGAGTAATGAGACAAAGTCGCCCGCGCACACAGATATATCGAGGGGTCCGAGTGCCACAACGCCGTTGTCATACACCTTGGTGACATTGCGCAATTGCACCGCCACGCCGGCGGCCAGCGACATGTCGTTCGCACTTGCTTCGAGAACGGGAGGTTCAGTCACGGCAGCGCCATCAGTTGTTTGGCAAGTTTTTGGGCCGCCGGTCGATGCCGACGCCCTTATTGATAAAGCGCAAGGTGTACGACTTGCGGTAATCGATGTCGCGTGAGGTGACACCCGCCCGAACCATCTTGCCGAAGAAATCCGCCATTCGCGCGTCGCTCATCGCGCCGATACCATCCTTCAACGCATCGCCGGAATCGACAATGCCGTATTGTTTCATCTTGTCGATCGAATAGCCAAGAAGCTCGTCGCTCATTTCCGGGTTGAGTTTCCGGATCAACGCATTGCCCGGCGTGCTGTCGCCGTAGAGATAATTGTACCAGCCGATGATGGATGCATCGACAAAGCGCTGCACAACGTCTGGCTTCTTGTCCGCGAAGGCCACCCGTGTTTCGATCAGCGTCGAATAGGTGTTGAACCCATAATCGGCAAGCAGAATCACCGTCGGCTTGAACTTCGCCTGTTGCTCGACGGCAAAAGGTTCGGAGGTGACATAGCCCTGCATCGCGCTTTTCTTGTCGGCGAGAAACGGCTGGGCGTTGAACGTGTAGGGCTTCACTTTATCTTCGCTGAAGCCGTATTCGGATTTCAGCCACTGGAAATAGGTCGGCATGCCTTCCTTCGACACAAACAACGTCAGCGGCTTGAGATCGTCTAGTTTTTCGACCTTGGATTCCGGATGCGCAAGAAAGACCTGCGGGTCTTTCTGAAACATCGCCGCCACCGCGACGACGGGCACATTGTTGGCGACCGCATCGAACGATTGCAACGTATTCGCGCTCATGAAGAAGTCGATCTTGCCCGCAATGAGCTGGATGCGATTGTTGACGTTGGGGCCGCCCGGAACGATCGTGACGTCGAGGCCGTAGCTTTGGTAGGTGCCATCGGCCACCGCCTGAAAAAATCCACCGTGCTCGGCTTCGGCGACCCAATTGGTGCCGAACGAAACCTTGTCGAGATCGGCCGGTTTCTGCGCCGATGCGGGGGATGCCAACAGTGTCCATGCGACAAATCCGGCGACAATCGCGCGCGGCAGAAGCCTTAACAGAAGACTTGGCAGCATGACCGGACTCCGTCGATGACCTTGAGCTTGCATCCGCGCGAAGCTACCCTGCAAACCGGCGCAATGAAATCTCTCTCGCAAAACGTGGATGCATGACAACAGCCGTACCTCCCCGCGACTGGAGCGCGATTCGCTGGCCGGAGACGGATAAAAACGCCGTCGCGAACTGGATCGCCGTGCTGCCGCTCGCCGCGACCGAGCAGCATGGCCCCCATCTGCCGCTGGCAACCGACACGCTGATTGCGCAGGCCTATCTCGCGCGCGTTCGCGAAACTTTGCCGAAAGATATTCTGGCAACTTTTCTTCCCATCGAGCAGGTCGGCATTTCGACCGAACACACCGCCTTCCCCGGAACGCAAACGCTATCGACCGATGCGGCGCTCAAATCGTGGATGGGGCTTGGTGACAGCATCGCAAAGGCGGGTATTCGCAAGCTGGTGATCGTGACCAGCCACGGCGGCAACAGCGCCGCGATGGCTTTGATCGCGCAGGATCTGCGGGCGAAGCACCAGATGCTTGCCGTCACCACAAGCTGGAGCCGTTTCGGCATACCTGCTGGATTATTTCCGGATGACGAAGTGCGTCACGGCATTCATGGCGGCGCGGTCGAAACCTCGATCATGCTGGCGGCATTTCCCACGCAAGTCCGCAAGGATCGGATCGCCGATTTCGCCTCGGCCGGTCGCACGATGACGCAGGAATTCCGCTGGCTATCCGCAGGCCGCCCCGCGCCCTTCGCCTGGGCCGCGCAGGATCTCAATCCGCAGGGTGCCGTCGGTGACGCAACGCTTGCGACCGCCGAAAAAGGGCAAGCCCTGATCGAATTCGGCGCAAAGGCTTTCTGCGAGCTGCTGGAGGACGTGGATCGCTTCGATTTGGTGCGGCTGGCCAACCAGCCCAAAAAACCCAGCTAATTCGGCTGTTTTCTCGCATCATCCATCTTGTTGCAAATCATTCGCATTAATTGTTGACAATCATTCGCAACTACTGCTGTCTGTCCCGCAGTAAGTTTTGCGGGAAATTTGTCGTGCAACATTGTTACGTAGGAATGACAGTCGAGCGCCCGCGATCAACAGCGTGGCAGTTCGAATTCGATCATGGCAAAGCACGTCAGCCGACGATGCGCCCGGATCGCCTTCGATGATTCTCAAAACCAAGAACAGTGACAAGTCATGAAGC
>JAYVYQ010000214.1:0-5840 GCA_043784125.1 Afipia sp. | reverse complement strand
CAGCTTCGGCATGATTGCGTATCTAGCGGGCAACGCTGTGTTCGCGGAATATCTTCAGATCCGTTATGTCGCCGGCACCGGCGAACTCGCCGTGCTGTGTGGCGCGGTGCTGGGCGCAGGCCTGGGATTTCTCTGGTTCAACGCGCCGCCGGCGTCGATCTTCATGGGCGACACCGGTTCGCTCGCGCTGGGCGGCATGCTCGGCACCATCGCGGTTGCAACCAAGCATGAGATCGTGCTCGCGGTCATCGGCGGACTTTTCGTGCTCGAGGCCGTGTCGGTGATCGTTCAGGTCGCGTCATTCAAGCTGACCGGCAAGCGCATCTTCAAGATGGCGCCGATCCATCATCACTTCGAGCAGATGGGATGGACCGAACCGCAGATCGTGATCCGGTTCTGGATCGTGTCCGTGATGCTGGCGCTCGCCGGCCTGTCGACGCTGAAGCTGAGGTGAGTTTGTGATTCCCGTCACGTCATTCGCGGGCAAGACCGTCGCGGTGTTCGGTCTTGGCGGATCGGGGCTTGCGAGTTGTCATGCCTTGAGGGCCGGCGGCGCGGAAGTGATCGCCAGTGACGACCGCGCGGACAAGCTTGCCGAGGCTGCGAAGGCCGGTTTTATCACTGCGAACTTGCGCAGCGTGTCGTGGTCAAATTTCGCAGCTTTGGTTTTGACACCCGGCGTACCGTTCACGCATCCGGCGCCGCACTGGACCGTGCAGGCCGCGAAGGATGCCGGCGTCGAAGTCATCGGCGACATCGAATTGTTCTGTCGCGAGCGCCGCCGCCACGCGCCGAGCGCGCCATTTGTCGCCATCACCGGCACCAATGGAAAATCGACGACGACGGCGCTGGTGGCGCATCTGATGCGCGCGGCGGGTTACGACACACAGATGGGCGGCAATATCGGCACCGCGATCCTGTCGCTGGAGCCGCCGCAGCTCGGCCGCGTCCATGTGATCGAGATGTCGTCGTATCAAATCGATCTGACGCCGTCGCTCGATCCCAGCGTCGGCATCCTTCTGAACGTCACCGAAGATCACATCGACCGTCACGGCACGCTTGAGAATTATGCCGCCGTGAAGGAAAAGCTTGTGGCCAATGTCCAGCGAGGCGGCACGGCAATCATTGGAGTCGACGATTCATGGAGCGAGGCGGCAGCGGATCGCGCCGAGCAGCACGGCAAGCATGTCATTCGCGTCTCGGTGACGCGACCGCTGGCGCAGGGCGTTTTTTTCGAAGGCGATACCATTGTTCGCGCGTCGGGCGGTGCGCGCGTGGAAATCGCGAAGATTGACAATATCGGCTCGTTGCGCGGCCTTCATAATGCGCAGAATGCGGCGTGTGCGTCCGCTGCCGCATTGGCGCTCGGCGTCAGCGGCAAGGCTCTGCAGGACGGCTTGCGAAGTTTTCCGGGTTTGGCGCACCGCATGGAGCAGATCGGCCGCAAGGGTGCTGCTCTCTTTATTAACGACTCCAAGGGCACCAATGCGGACGCTGCAGCCCATGCGCTGTCGTCGTTTGGCGATATTTACTGGATCGCGGGCGGCAAACCCAAGACCGGCGGCATCGAGTCCTTACGCGAATTCTTTCCGCGAATTCGCAAGGCTTATCTGATAGGCGAGGCGGCGCAGGAGTTTGCCGCCACGCTGCGCGCGGTTCCGCACGAGATTAGCAAGGATTTGGAAACCGCCGTGCCCCATGCTGCGCGGGATGCGGCGGCGTCGGGGCTGAGTGAGCCGGTGATTCTGTTGTCTCCGGCCTGCGCGTCGTTCGATCAGTTTCCGAATTTTGAAAAACGCGGCGAGCGTTTCCGCGATCTCGTCATGGCTCTCGGGTCCGTCACGCCCGCCAAGGAGGCGTCGTTATGATTTCTCGCGAACAACGCACGCCACTCAGCGAATGGTGGTGGACGGTCGATCGTCTGCTGCTTGCCGCGATCATGACGCTGATGCTGGGCGGCGTCATCCTGTCGCTCGCCGCAAGCCCGCCGGTTGCCACTCGGCTGCATCTCGATCCGTTTCACTTCTTCAACCGGCATGTGATTTTTCTTCTTCCGTCCATCGTGGTGATGATCGCGGTCTCGTTTCTGTCGCCACGGCAGATTCGCCGTTCTGCGCTGATCGTGTTCGCTATCAGTGTCATCCTGATCGTCGCGACATTGCTGGTCGGACCCGAAGTCAAAGGCGCGAAGCGCTGGATCACGCTGCTCGGCGTCAACATTCAGGCGTCGGAATGCGCCAAGCCTGCATTTGTCGTGGTGGTGGCGTGGCTGTTCGCGGAATCCGCGCGCCGTCCTGAAATGCCGGCGACATCGATGACGATGGCGCTGCTGATGACGCTCGTGACGCTGCTGGTGCTGGAGCCGGACTTCGGACAGACCATGCTGGTGCTGATGGTGTGGGGCACATTGTTCTTCATCGCCGGCATGCGGATGATCTGGGTGTTCGGCCTGATGGGCGCCTCGGGGGTCGGATTGTTCGGCGCCTACATGATGGTGCCGCACGTCGCCGGACGCATCAAACGATTCATGGACCCCTCGTCTGGAGATACATTCCAGGTCGATACCGCGCTGGAATCTTTCATGAAGGGCGGCTGGTTCGGGCAAGGTCCGGGCGAGGGCACGGTGAAACGTATATTGCCGGACAGCCACACCGATTTCGTGTTTGCGGTCGCCGCCGAAGAGTTCGGGATTATTCTGTGCCTCGCCTTATTGGCATTGTTCGCTTTCATCGTGATCCGCGCGCTGTCGCGGGCCTATGCGAGCGAGGATCTGTTCGCGCGCTTTGCGGCTGCCGGTCTTGCGATCATGTTCGGCATTCAGGCCTCCATCAACATGGCGGTGAATTTGCACCTGATGCCTGCGAAGGGCATGACGCTGCCGTTCATTTCCTACGGCGGCTCGTCGATGATCTCACTGGCTTACGGCGTCGGCATGTTGCTGGCGTTGACGCGACAACGCCCGCGCGTCGAGATGGAATCGATTGGCGTCGCCAACGCAGCGCATGGTTACGCTTAAAATCATGAACGCGTATTCCGCAAAAGGGGGGACCGTTTTTGCGAAAAGAATACGCGAAAACTGACGCGCCCCTCATCGTGCTGGCGGCGGGCGGAACGGGCGGGCATCTGTTTCCCGCCGAGGCGCTCGGCGTCGCGCTGATGAAACGCGGCGCGCGCGTGCGGCTGGTGACGGATTCCCGCGCTGTCCAATATGGCGGTTTGTTTTTCGGAGACATGTTCGACGTGGTGCCGAGCGAAACGGTGCGTGGACGCACGCCGTGGGCGCTGGCGCGAACCGGCACGATGCTGGCTGCGGGTGGCGTGATGGCGCTTGCATTGTTGCGGCGATTGAAACCGCGCGCGGTCGTTGGTTTCGGCGGCTATCCGACTTTGCCGCCGCTGATCGCCGCGAAACTGCTGGGTATTCCGACCATCATTCACGATGCCAACGCCGTGATGGGCCGCGCCAACAGACTTCTGTCGCGCCGTGTCAACGCAATTGCAACGTCGTTGCCCGGCGTGCTGGATCACGAGCCTGCGCTTGCAAATAAAACAACGCTCACCGGCACGCCGATGCGGCCTGCGATTCTTGCCGCTGCCGCTGTGCCCTACAACGCGCCCGATACAACAGGCCCGCTGCGGATTCTCGTCGTCGGCGGAAGCCAAGGCGCGCGCGTCATGTCGGACATCGTGCCGGGCGCGATCGAGCGGCTTGAACCTTCACTCTGGAACAGACTCCATCTCGTGCAGCAGGTGCGCGACGAGGACATGGGGCGCGTGCGTGCGGTTTACGACAGGCTCAAGGTGAATGCCGAACTCGCACCTTTCTTCGGCGATCTGCCTGCGCGGCTCGCCGCAAGCCATCTCATTGTGTCGCGGTCGGGTGCCGGTACGGTCGCCGAATTGGCGGCGATCGGACGGCCCTCGATTTTGGTGCCGCTGCCCAGCGCCATCGATCAGGATCAATTCGCAAATGCGGGCGTGCTCGAGAGAGTCGGCGGCGCGATCCGGATCACGCAGGCCGAGTTCACGCCGGTCCGGCTGGCGGCGAAAATTTCCGCGCTCGCCGCGGAACCTGCGCGCCTTGCCGATATGGCGCAGGGCGCAAGGTCAGTGGGCAAGCTCGATGCCGCCGAGCGGCTGGCCGATCTGGTTATCAAGGTGGCCGGAATTGCCTAATTCGAGACAATCAATATGGCCATATTCGTCATGGCCGGGCTTGTCCCGGCCATCCACGTCTGTTTGAAGAAAGTCGTGGATGCCCGGCACATAGGCGAGCGGAAGCGACGCCGTTCTTCGAACGGCTATGGCCGGGCATGACGATGATTGAGAGAGATTTTTTATGAGACTGCCGCGCGAAATCGGACCTATCCATTTTGTCGGGATCGGCGGCATCGGCATGAGCGGCATCGCCGAGGTGCTGTGTAATCTCGGCTACACCGTGCAGGGCTCCGACGTGTCGGAAAGCGCGAATGTCTCGCGCCTGCGCGACAAAGGCATCAAGATCGTCGTCGGTCACAAGGCCGAGAATGTCGATGGCGTCGATGTGCTTGTCGTGTCCACCGCGATCAAGCGCGACAACTCGGAATTGATTGCCGCGCGCGGCTTGCGTATCCCCGTCGTGCGGCGCGCCGAAATGCTCGCCGAACTCATGCGACTGAAAAGCTGCATCGCGATTGCCGGCACGCACGGCAAGACGACCACGACCTCGATGGTGGCGACGTTGCTTGATGCCGGCAATCTCGATCCCACCGTGATCAATGGCGGCATCATCAACGCCTACGGCACCAATGCTCGGCTCGGTGCGGGCGACTGGATGGTGGTCGAAGCTGACGAGAGCGACGGCACGTTTCTGAAATTGCCTGCCGATGTCGCCATCGTCACCAATGTCGACCCCGAACATCTCGATCACTTCAAGACGTTTGAGGCCGTACAGGACGCGTTCCGCAATTTTGTCGAAAGCGTTCCCTTCTATGGTTTCGCCGTGATGTGCACCGATCATCCCGTAGTGCAGGCGCTGGTCGGAAAGATCGAGGATCGCCGCATCATCACTTACGGAGAAAATCCACAGGCCGATGCGCGGCTCGCCGATCTGGTGCCATTTACGGGTGGATCTAAATTCAAAGTGGAGTTTCGCAATCGCACCACCGATGTCGCGCATGAGATCACGGACCTGATGTTGCCGATGCCGGGGCGTCACAACGCGCTCAATGCGACGGCGGCCATTGCGGTCGCGCACGAAATCGGGATTTCGGATGACGTGATCCGCAAGGCGTTGGCAAGTTTCGGCGGCGTGCGGCGGCGCTTTACCAAAACCGGCGAATGGAACGGCGTCAGCATCATCGACGATTACGGCCATCACCCGGTCGAAATCGCCGCCGTGCTGCGCGCCGCGCGCGACTCCACCAAGGGCAAAGTGATCGCGGTAGTGCAGCCGCATCGCTTCACGCGGTTGCAATCGCTGTTCGAGGAATTCTGTACCTGCTTCAACGACGCCGACACCGTGATCGTCGCCGATGTCTATGCGGCGGGCGAAGCGCCAATTCCCGGCGTTGACCGCGACGCCTTCGTGTTGGGTTTGCGCTCGCACGGCCACCGCGAAGTGGTTCCGCTGGAGAATTCGGCGGCGCTGGCGGGCGTGGTGCGCGACATCGCCAAGCCGGACGATTTTGTCGTGTTGCTCGGCGCGGGCAACATCACCCAATGGGCCTATGCGTTGCCCGGCGAATTGAAGGCGCTGAAGGCTTGAGCTTTCCCGACATCAGCAGCGATCTGAAATCCGCGATGCCGGATTTGCGCGGACGCTTGCTGGCGAATGAATCGCTCGGGCCGCTCACATGGTT
>JAYVYQ010000213.1:0-13022 GCA_043784125.1 Afipia sp. | reverse complement strand
CTTCGGCGGCCGAGCGCGCGTTGCCCGAGCGCCATCAGCGAGAGCGTTCCGCCCTCTCCGTTGTTATCGGCGCGCAACAGCAGCAGTACGTATTTGATGGTGACGACCACGATCAGCGCCCACAGGATCAGCGAGAGAACGCCGAGCACGATGTCGCGCGTCAGCGGGCCGCCATGGGTGGCGTTGTGGACCGCTTCTCGAAATGCGTAGAGGGGCGAGGTTCCGATATCGCCGAACACCACGCCCACGCTTCCGAGCGTAAGCGCCCAAAAGCCGGTATGAGCCGTCGCCTCATGTGGCGCGTCGGTGGTGGTCTCGCTGGCAGCCATGTTGGAAGGTCAACGCCCTGACAAATGAATCGGCCACCGCAAAGCGGAGATCGCTTGGGACGCGCTTCTTATATCACCGGCACCTGAATAGCACCTGCGGCGACACGGCTTTCACCATGGAACCCATGCGAGATTTAAGGTATTATGGTAGGGATGCTACGGCTTCAGGTTTGGCGGCAGCGGCGGGTCTTCCCGCATCAGCGTAATGGTCACACGCCGGTTTGCCGCAAGCGTAGGATCGTCGGGAAACAGTGGCTGGCTGTCGGCCTTGCCGGATACGGAAAAGATGTGTGAGGTCGGTAGACCTTCCTGCTCCAGGATCTGGCGGACAGCATTGGCGCGATCGGCGGAGAGGTCGAAAGCGTCGTAATTGGTCCGGCTCGGAACGAACCCTGCCGAGGTGTGTCCGACGATGGCGACCCGCAGCGGGGTCGATCTGAGCGGGCCGGCAAGGCGCTGAATCAGCCGCCGCGTCCGCTCCAGCGGTTGCCTGGCACCCTCGGCAAACATCGAGCGGCCGTCCTGATCGACGATCTCGAGATTGAGACCCTGCTTGGTTTCCTCGAACATGATGTGCTTGGAAATCTCGGTGATCTCCGGCATGTCCTGCAGCGCCTGACGCAGCGACGCAGATGCCAGCGCGAATTCGCGGTCGGTCTTGAGCTTGGCGCCGGTGATCTTGCTGTTCTCGTCCTGATCGGGCGTCGGCGTATTGGAGGCTTCTTCCGGCGGAATATGCGCGGTGTTCTTCAGCTTCGGCCGCGTCGGCAATCCATCGGATTCGATCACGCCGGAATAACGCGCCTCAGTCTGCACGCCGAACGCCTCGCGCATCGAACCCGCAACGATCTTGAGCTTCTGCTGATCCTGCGTCGAGAAAGCGACGAGCATCACGAAGAAGCTCATCATCAAGCCCATCAAATCGGCGAAGGTCACGAACCAGCCGTGACCGCCACCATGTGCGTCGCCGCGTTTTTTCTTAGCCATGCTGCGTTATCCCGGAATGCGGCGCGGATTACGCCGGCACCGGCTCACCTTCCTCATGGCGATGTTTCTCAGGCAAGTAAGCAAGCAACATTTCGCGCACCAATGTTGGGCTTTTGGCATCGCGGATCATCAGAATGCCGTCGATGATGATGGTGCGGTTGGTTTCCTCATCGAGCAGTTTACCGTGCAGCTTGTCGGCAATCGGCAGACAGAACAGGTTTGCGACCAGCGCGCCGTAAAGCGTTGCCAGCAAAGCGGTGGCCATGAACGGACCGAGCTTGGACGGGTCGGTCATGTTGGCGAACATCTGCACCATGCCGATCAGCGTGCCGATCATGCCGAATGCGGGCGCGCAGTCGCCGATGGCGCGGTAGATCTTGCTGCCCTCGTCGAGGTGCATCAGGAAGTTGTCGCGGTCGCGCTCAAGATTGTCGCGGATGAATTCCATGTCGTAGCCGTCGGCGACGTAACGAATACCCTTGGCCAGAAATGCGTCATCGGTCTCCGCTTTTTCCAGGCCGACCGGCCCCGTCTTACGGGCGATTTCCGCAAGGCGGGCGAGTTCGTCGACGAGACCGCGCGCGGTCGAGCGGCTCATGGTGAATGCGAACTTCGCACCGAGCGGCAGACCGTGCACCATTGAGATCAGCGGAAAGCGGATGAGTGTCGCCGAAATGGATCCGCCGAAGATGATAATCAGCGCATGTTCGGAAATGAACATGTGCAAATCGCCGCCCATGAAAATCATCAGCGCGATAACGATCGTGCCGGCGATCAGGCCGATACTGGTGGTGATATCCATCGAAAACCCCAACGCAACGCCACAACGCCGGCCATTCTGAACGGCGTACCGGAACCCTAGCGTTGGAGCCATTAAGGTCCGGTAAAGGTTAGCGAATTGGACCGAGAAGTTTCAGCGCGGCACACAATCCGTGCGCAATGGCCAAAAAGTGACGGACTTGGAATCGAATGGCGGAAATGCGGCGGCGTGTCGGGGCCAGCGCGTTAGCAATTCGCTAACCATGATCGCTGTGCCGACGGATCGTTCGCGCGCTAGGCGACCGAAAAATCAATTCAGCCGCGTCGGCCGCTCGGCTTCGGTCTCACTCGGCGCGACATTGAAATTTGCATCGTCCGCGCCGCCCGTCGCGGCAGACATCGCCGCATGCATTTTGCTCTCATGCTTGCGATACGACATCCAGCCGAGCGGAAGGCACGCAAGATAGAGAACCGCGCAGACACTCAGCAGGTGCCACGGGTAGCTGATAAGCAACGCGATGAACAGCACCACCAGCACGACCAATGGCAGCACCATCTCGCGCGCGACTTTCGAGCCGACGGTCTTGCCGGAGAACACCGGCAGCCGCGACACCATCAGAAAACCGATGGCGAGCGTGTAAAGCGCCGTCAGGGCTGCGGGCAGTTGCGGCAATCCAACCAGCACCAGATACATCGGCAGCAGCACACATATCGCACCCGCGGGAGCCGGCACGCCGGTGAAGAAATTGGCCGCGAACGCCGGCTTGTCGGGATCGTCCATCGTGGCGTTGAAACGCGCGAGACGAAGCGAGCCGCTGATCGCAAAAATCATCACCGCGATCCAGCCGACATTGTTGAGATCGTGCAACTGCCAGAAATACAGAATGAGCGCGGGCGCCACGCCGAAATTGACGAAGTCCGCAAGGCTGTCCAGTTCGGCGCCGAAGCGCGACTGGCCCTTGATCATGCGCGCAACGCGGCCGTCGATGCCGTCGAGGAATGCTGCGAACACGATCGCGCCCAGTGCCAGTTCGATGCGGCCTTCGATAGCCATGCGGATCGCGGTCAACCCTGCGCACAGCGCCAGCAACGTGATGACGTTCGGCACCAGCAATCGCACTGGGATTCGGCGAAACCGGTAGCGGCGCAGATCGGGCGGAGTCTTGTTCGCGAACATCGGCATGGGGCCTTATAGCAGCCCGCACCCTGCTCTGCCATTGTGGCGAAATCCGAAGCGGAGGTTGGTTAACCCGCTAAAGCTCAATCGACGTTGTAGGTTCGGCCGCCGTCACCCAGCTTGAAATCGGCCAAAACGGTCTCTCCGGCGACCGCCGTCTGGCCTTCGGACACCAGCGACTTGGCACCTTCCGGCAGATAGACGTCGAGACGCGAGCCGAAGCGAATGAGTCCGAAGCGCTCGCCTGCCCCCAAAACCTGTCCCTCTTTTACGAATGAGACGATACGCCGCGCGACCAATCCGGCGATCTGGATCACGCCGATTTTGCCGGACGGCGTCGAGATCACCAGCGAGTTGCGCTCATTGTCTTCGCTGGCCTTGTCGAGATCGGCGTTGAGAAACTTGCCGGGCCGATAGGCGATGCGGTCGATGCGTCCGGCGACCGGGCTGCGATTCACGTGACAATTGAACACGCTCATGAAGATCGAAATGCGCGGCAGCGGCTTGTCGCCGAGGCCGAGTTCGGCCGGCGGCACCGCCTGCATCACCAGCGACACGCGGCCATCGGCGGGCGACACCACCACACCCTCACGAACGGGCGTCACGCGCACCGGATCGCGGAAAAACAACGCGCACCACAGCGTGAGCGCGCAGCCGATCCAGCCCAGCGGCGTCCAGATCCAGAACAGGATCAGGCTTGCGAACGCGAACGCGCCGATGAAGGGATAGCCCTCCGGGTGAATTGGCGGGACCTGATCGCGGATGGATTTGACGATGGACATGGGTTGAATTCACTTCATTGAGTTGATGTTTCCTCTCTCACGAGAGGATAAAAATTGCAATCACTCCGCAGCTTCCGGCGGGACCAGCGCGTCCTTGTCCGGTGCGACATCCACAACCGCAGCGTCATCGACCGGCGGCGGCGCGCGGTTCGGCGCGATGTTCTCGTCGGCCATCATCGCCAGTTTCTCGCGCGCTTCCTGCGCCTCACGTTGCCTGTTCCACATGCTGGCGTAAAGGCCGCCCGCGACCAGAAGCTGAGCATGCGTGCCGCGCTCGACGATGCGACCCTGATCCAGCACGATGATTTCATCCGCGCCCACAATGGTCGAGAGCCGATGCGCGATTACCAGCGAGGTGCGGTTGCGCGAGACTTTTTCCAGCTCTTCCTGAATTTCATGCTCGGTGTGGCTATCGAGCGCCGATGTTGCCTCGTCGAGCACGAGAATGGGCGGCCCTTTCAGAATCGTGCGGGCAATCGCGACGCGCTGTTTTTCGCCGCCGGATAATTTCAGACCGCGCTCACCGACTTCGGTCTCGTAACCCTTTGGAGAGGCCTTGATGAAGCCGTCGATCTGCGCCATCGACGCGGCCTCCTCGACTTCGGCGTCGCTTGCATCCCAGCGACCGTAACGGATGTTGTAGCGGATGGTGTCGTTGAACAGCACGGTGTCCTGCGGCACCATGCCGATGGATGCGCGCAGTGACGCCTGCGTCACATCGCGAATGTTCTGGCCGTCGATGGTGATCGCGCCGCCGCTCACATCGTAAAGCCGAAACAGCAGGCGCGAAATGGTCGACTTGCCCGCGCCCGACGGGCCGACGATGGCGACGGTTTTTCCCGCAGGCACTTCAAACGAGAGACCTTTGAGGATCGATCGCTCAGGATCGTAGGAGAATTTCACATCCTCGAAACGCACGATGCCGTTGCTGACGACGAGCGGCTTCGCGTTCGGCGTGTCCTTCACTTCCGGGTTCTTCGACAGCACGCCGAACATCTTCTCGATGTCGATTACGGCCTGCTTGATTTCGCGATAGACCATGCCCATGAAATTCAGCGGCACGTAAAGCTGGATCATCATGGCGTTAATCATGACGAAATCGCCGACGGTGTTGGTGCCGTTGCGCACGCCGATGGCGCACATCATCATCGTCGCTGTCAGGCCGAACGTGAAAATGATCGCTTGCCCGGTATTGAGAACGGCGAGCGAGGTATAGGTCTTGACGCTGGCGCGCTCGAAACGCTCCATCGATTTGTCGTAGCGCTGCGCCTCGCGCGTCTCGGCGCTGAAATATTTCACCGTCTCGTAATTGAGCAGCGAGTCGATGGCCTTGGTGTTGGCCTCGGTGTCGGAATCGTTCATGCGGCGGCGAATCTCGATCCGCCATTCGGTCGCGTAATATGTGTAGACCATATAGAGCGTGACGGTTGCCATGACGACCGCGACATAGCGCCAGTCGAATTGCCACAACAACACGCCAACGAGTAACGCCGTCTCCACAATCGTCGGCGCGAGTTGCAGGATCACCATGCGCACGATCACTTCGATGCCGGTGCGCCCGCGCTCCAGCACACGCGTCAGTCCGCCGGTCTTGCGCTCCAGATGAAAGCGCAGCGACAGTTCGTGCATATGAACGAAGGTGAGATAGGCAAGTTTGCGCACGGCATGCATTGCCACCTTGGCGAACAGGCCATCACGAAGTTGAGTGAGCACCATCATGACGATGCGGATGCCGCCGTAACTCAACGTCAGCATCAGCGGCGACGCGAGCAGCCACAGCGACCAGTTCGATGATTGGATCGGCGCAGTATCCGCGCCCGTCAGCGCATCGATCGCCCATTTGAACGTGAACGGCACCGTCAGCGTCGCGATCTTGGCGATGAGCAAAAGCACCATCGACCAGACGACGCGCATTTTCAGGTCCGCGCGGTCACCCGGCCAGATAAACGGCCACAGGTGAACCAGCGTGCCGAGCAGCGTCGCTTTTTCGGCGGCGGCATCGGCTGGCTCCGGTCCGGCATTGGCTGCGGGCGGTACGGGATGGGAGGAAAAATGCGCGGACATCAGAAGACGGCTGCCTCGATAGCCGGCCCGGAATGAGTCGCGGGTGGCAGCAATTGTCCGTGATATTTATGGCGGCGCATCATTGTCTTCATATAGATCGTTTGACCGCCCGTCGCACCCCCGCGCGATGATTCTTTTCTGCGGTTTGGCCTTGTTGCGGGATGTTTCATTCGCGCCGCGCGTCAGGTGGCGTTGCCCATCTTGACGATGACGCAATGCGATGCCACATGCCCCTGATGAACAAAACTACCAAAAAGATAAAAACCGTCTGCGTTTATTGCGGCTCCGGCCCCGGCACCAACCCCAATTTCATCAAGGCGGCGACCGCGTTCGGCAAGACGCTTGCGCAGAGCGATGTGGGCCTCGTTTACGGCGGCGGCTCGATCGGCCTGATGGGTGCGGTTGCGACCGGCGCGCTCGATGCCGGCGGCAAGGTCACAGGCATCATTCCGGATTTTCTCACCGCGCGGGAAAATGCGCTCAAGCGCGCGCAGGAACTGATTGTCACGCCGGACATGCACACACGCAAGCAACTGATGTTCGAGCGCTCCGATGCGTTCGTCGCGTTTCCCGGCGGCATCGGCACGCTGGAAGAACTGGTCGAGCAGATGACATGGGCGCAGCTTGGCCGTCACACCAAGCCGATCCTGATGGCGAACATCGACGGCTTCTGGAATCCGCTGCTGGCGCTGCTGGCCCATATGAAGGACACGGCTTTCATCCGCGCCAATCTGTCGGTCGATATTCTCACTGCGGATCGCGTCGAGGATATTCTGCCGAGGCTTGAGAAGGCGGCGGCAGATTTTCCGGAGGCGACCAAGCTGATGGAAGCCGGCGTCGCGAGTAAGCTGTAGCGCGCGTCAGACATCGTCCTTCAAAAACGTCACCACCTCGACGCGATTGCCGTCCGGGTCGGTGACGAACGCGACGTAGTATTTTACATGGAAATGCGGACGCTGGCCCGGCGCGCCATCATCCTTGCCGCCCGCTTTCAACGCGGCGCGATAGAACGCCTCGATCTCTCCTGTGGTCTTTGCACGTAAGCAGATGTGCGTGCCGCTTTCGGGCGGCACCGGTGTCATGCCCGCGCGCAGATTGATCCAGAATTCCGGATAGGCCTTGCCGAAGCCGACGGTGCCGGGCCGCAAGATCAGCTTGGTCAGGCCGAGCGGCGCGAACGCGGCCTCGTAGAATTTTGCGGAGCGTTCGAGATCGGAGACACCGACGGAGATGTGATCGATCATTTGCTTCTCCCATCTGTGCGCATGATCTTATCCGAAAACCGGTGCCCACTTTTCGGGATCATGCGTCGGCGCGTTCGACTTCACGAGTTTATACACCACCGAATCCATCAGCGCCTGAAACGATGCGTCGATGATATTGGGCGACACGCCGACCGTGGTCCAGCGTTCACCCTCCTCGTCCTCGCTCTCGATCAGCACGCGCGTCACAGCTTCCGTGCCGCCATTGAGGATACGCACGCGGTAATCGACCAGCCTCAACCCTTCGATATATTTCTGATACTTGCCGAGATCTTTTCGCAAGGCCACGTCGAGCGCGTTGACCGGGCCGTTCCCGTCTGCCGCTGAAATCAATATTTCACCCGCGACATCGACCTTCACCACCGCCATCGCCACGCTCACGCGCTGGCCGACGGCATTGGTGCGCTGCTCGACATTGACGTCGAACTGCACGACGCGGAAATAATCCGGCACCTTGCCGAGCACGCGGCGCGCCAGCAGATCGAACGAGGCGTTGGCGGATTCATAGGCGTAGCCCGCCGCTTCCTTCTCTTTCATTTCTTCGACCAAGCGCGCGAGTTTCGGATCGTTCTTGTCGAACGGAATTTTCGCGCGCTCAAGCTCAGCCATGACGTTCGAGCGGCCCGCCTGATCGGACACCAGAACCTTGCGGTGATTGCCGACAGCTTCGGGCGCGATATGCTCGTAGGTCTGCGGGTCTTTCATCACGGCGGAGGCGTGGATGCCTGTCTTGGTGACGAAGGCACTTTCGCCGACATAGGGCGCATGCCGATCCGGCGCACGATTCAAGATGTCATCAAGCGCGCGCGACGCATGAACCAGCGTGCCGAGTTTTTCGTCCGACACGCCGATGTCGAACTTGTCGGCGAACTCTTTCTTGAGTTTCAGCGTCGGGATCAACGAACACAGATTGGCGTTGCCGCAACGCTCGCCCAGACCGTTCAGCGTTCCCTGAATCTGCCGCACACCCGCGCGCACGGCGGCGAGCGAATTCGCCACCGCCTGCTCGGTGTCATTATGGGTGTGGATGCCCAGATGATCGCCGGGAATATGTTTCGCGACCTCTGTGACGATGGACTCGATTTCGTTCGGCATGGTGCCGCCATTCGTGTCGCACAGCACCACCCAGCGCGCGCCGGACTCATGCGCCGCTTTCGCACAGGCCAAAGCGAATGTCGGATTTTCCTTATAGCCATCGAAGAAATGCTCGCAGTCGAGCATCACTTCGCGGCCGGCCTTTTTCGCAGCACCCACGCTGTCGCGGATCGAGGCGAGATTTTCCTCATTCGTTGTCTCAAGCGCGACGCGCACCTGATATTCGGATGATTTCGCAACGAAACAGATCGCGTCGGCTTTCGCGGCCAGCAAATCAGCAACGCCCGGATCGTTTGAAATGGAGCGCCCCGGACGGCGCGTCATGCCGAACGCGGTGAACTTCGCATGATCGAAATTCGGTTTGGTTGCGAAAAATTCCGTGTCGGCGGGATTGGCGCCCGGATAGCCGCCCTCGACATAATCGATGCCGAGATCGTCGAGCATGGCGGCGATGATCTGCTTGTCATGCAGAGTGAAGTCTACGCCATTGGTCTGCGCGCCGTCGCGCAGTGTGGTGTCGAACAGATAGAGACGCTCTTTACTCACGATAATCTCTCCGGTGTTCCGACCGGCGACACGTCGACCCCGAACGTCTTTTTCATCGTGGTGTTGGCGAGCCATTCGTCGCCGACCGAAATCGTGTTGCGCTGCTGGCCTTCATAGCCGCGCTTGGCGAAGAATCTCTCCGCCGTGTCGCTGACCTCGGCGATGAGCGCTTTCGCACCGCGCGCGGCGGCGAGTTTCTCGATGGCATCGCACAGCGACGTGGCGACGCCCTGCCGCACGGCGGATGGATGCACATACAGCAGATCGAGATGATGAACACCCTTCAGCGACACGAAGCCGACCGGCGAGCTTGCAATCGTCGCGACCAATGTGAGTTGTCCCGCAAGGCGCTTGCCGAATTTGTCTTCGTCCTCGGCAGCGCTGGCCCAGGCCTCGCGCTGCGCTTGCGAATAATCCTCCTCGGTCAGCACATCGATGGACGCGACGAAGATCGACGCCAGCACGGAGGTGTCCGCGGGCAGAAACGGTCGAAGTCCAACTTTGGGGAGCGCCTGTCCCATCACCACTTACCGATGAGTTTCAGCGCCAGCGCGATGGCGGCAACGATGAGCAGCCACTTAATGGCGATGTAGTAGATTGCGTGTTTCGGAAACGGTGTGTCGGGTTTGGTCATGTGGCACCTTCCTTCCCTCTCCCTTTGCGGTAGAGGGTGGCTGAGCGCACTCCACACGCGATGTCATGCGCGGGCTTGACCCGCGCATCCATCTGGAAAAAATCCTGCGAAGAAGGATGGATTGCCGGGTCAAGCCCGGCAATGACAAACATGGAATTCATCGCGCGATCTCCCATGTGGTCACAGGTTTGCCGTCGGCGTCCTTGCCGTCCTTCAACGAAATGCCGCGCGCCGCGAGTTCGTCGCGAATCCGGTCGGACTCGGCGAAATCTTTTCGCGCGCGGGCGGCGAGCCGTGCGGCGATCAACTCATCGACCTTCCCGGCACCGGATATAACGCTGGCGTCAGCCGTCGCAATCCATGCCGCGACGCGCGCGGCGTCCAGCCCAAGAAACGAAAGTGCATTGCCCAGCGCCACCGAAGCATCGTCGCCCGCGCTGCCGATCTGCTTGCGCAGCGCATGCAATTCGGCAATCGCTTTCGGTGTGTTCAAATCGTCGCCGAGCGCCTCAATAATGGATGCGGGCGGCTGATCTGAATTTGGCGTACCCGCGACGGCGAAAAAATCCTTGAGCGTATTGAATGCAGCATCACACGCCGCCAGCGACCAATCCACCGGTGATCGATAATGCGTCTGCATCATCGCAAACCGCAACGCGTCCCCCGGCCATGAACGGCCGCGCCAGCGCACCAGCAATTCATTGATCGTCACGAAATTGCCAAGCGACTTGCTCATCTTCTCGCCTTCGACCTGCAGGAAGCCGTTATGCATCCAGTAATTCGCCATCGTGGGCGTGCCGTGTGCGCAACGCGATTGCGCGATTTCGTTTTCGTGATGCGGGAAGATCAGATCGAGCCCGCCGCCGTGAATGTCGAACACGTCGCCCAAGTAAGCGGCACTCATCGCTGAACATTCGATGTGCCAGCCGGGGCGGCCCCTGCCCCACGGTGAGTCCCAGCCGGGTTCGTCGTCTGACGATTGCTTCCACAGCACGAAGTCGGCGGGATTTTTCTTGTGCGCGTCGACGGCAATGCGCGCGCCGGCCCTCTGTTCTTCGAGCTTGCGGCCCGACAGCGCGCCATAGTCCGGCATCGACGATGTATCGAACAGCACCTCGCCGCCAGCCTCATACGCATGACCGCGCGCGATCAGCGTCTTGATGAGCGTCGTCATGTCGGGCTTGCCGTCGGCGCGTGGCAACACGAAATCGGTGGCGCGCGGTTCATGCGTCGGCACTAGACAACCGAGTGCGGCGACATCGGCATGAAACTGGTTCGCGGTTTTTTCGGTGACTTTCCGAATGGCGTCGTTCAGCGCCATGCCGGGGAAATCGCGCGCCGCGCGCTCGTTGATCTTGTCGTCGACATCGGTGATGTTGCGCACGTACGTCACATGCTTGTCGCCATAGATGTGGCGCAGCAGACGAAACAGCACGTCGAACACAATGACAGGGCGCGCGTTGCCGATATGCGCGAAGTCATAGACCGTCGGCCCGCACACATACATGCGCACGTTCGCAGGATCGAGCGGCGTGAAAACGCGCTTCTCCTTCGTCAGCGTATCGTAGAGCTTCAGCTCCATGGACACTTCAATCCCTTGCCTTGCGGCCGGGTCGTCCCATGATCTCGATTGAGAAAAGACGGCTCCAGCCAGCGAATCGCTAGCGAATAATCTCGCGGCAAATGCCGATATGAGCGAGAGAACCGTTCATGCGCGGCACAATGATCCAGCCGGGGCTGCGGCGTCAAGGCTGTAAAGCTGCGTTTTGGCGGCGTTCTTAAGCCAACACGGGGCTGGGCGGCGGCGGCTGGTTAATCATTTTTAACAGTTCAGGCGTATCGGAGATCTCATCTTCCATGTGAGCCCCGGTGCATCATGCGAATCCTGTCCGCGTTGTCCGTCTGTGCCGTTCTTCTTAGCGCCTCGTCCGCTTTGGCCGACAGCCGCGTCTTCATCATCGCCAATCAGTCGGACGGCTACGGAGTCGATAAGTGCCTCGCCGGCGGCGACAAATGTGGAGCCTCTGCCGCGCGGGCCTATTGCCAGTCCCGTGAATTCGCGCAGGCCACCTCGTTTCGCCGGGTCGACCCCGACGAGGTCACAGGCGCGGTGCCGAAATCGGGCGGCGCAAACTGCGGCCCCGGCGGCTGTGGCGAATACGTCGCAATTACCTGCCAACGCTGACAGCGCCACCTTTCGCAGTTCATTGCCATATCCCCGCCCCGGTTTGGGCGTGACCTCGCCGCCGGAAGCAGTTAAGTGAAGCGTCCGTGGCCGCAATGCGGTCGTGTTGCCGGGTTGTGAGAGTCTTGCCGAAATTGCTTCATCGACGTTGGATTATCGCCGGCGCAGCACTTCTGAGTGCAGCGTCGATCGAATGCGCGGTCGCGCAGGGTCCACCGCCCTTCTCGCAGCAGCAGCAACCCCAATCAGGTGGCGCGAGCAGTTCGATCTGCCAGCGGCTCGTCGGGCAGCTTGCCTCCATCGATACAGGTGCGGGCGGCGACAGCGGCAAGGCCGACCAGATCCGCCGCTACGAGGATGCGCAAAGCCGCCAGCAATCCGAGTTGGACCGCGTCCAGCAGCAGGCCAGGAGCCAGGGCTGCGACAGTTC
Organism: Afipia sp.; assembly: GCA_043784125.1. Lineage (GTDB taxonomy): Bacteria > Pseudomonadota > Alphaproteobacteria > Rhizobiales > Xanthobacteraceae > Afipia. Next base: position 772 of record JAYVYQ010000213.1, on the reverse strand, counting down.
GGGATTTTTCTCGCTGTTCGGCGGCGGCAATTCGGAGAAGTGCGGACCGATCAATACGCGCATCCAGCAGATGCGGCAGAACCTCGATCAGATCAATTCGAGCTTGGGCACGCTGCGCGGCGGCAATATCGGCGGCTCAGATCGCGACGGCCAGCGCCGCTCGGTGCTGCTGGCGCTCGCGCAAAACAATTGCGGCCCGCAATACGCCAATGCGGCGCGCGACGCAGGCGGCGGAAATTTTCTGCAAAATCTGTTCGGCGGCAACAGCAATCCGACCGGCGACTACGGCGCAGCTGGCGGCACGTTCCGCACCGTCTGCGCGCGAACCTGCGACGGGTTTTATTTTCCCGTGTCCTTCGCGACCGTTCCGAGCCGCTTCGGCGACGACGAGCGCACCTGCAAGGCGTTGTGTCCCAATGCGGAGACAACGCTTTATACCTATCGCAATCCCGGCGAGGACATGAACTCGGCGGTCTCGATCAGCGGGCAGCCTTACACGCAGTCGCCCAACGCATTCAAATACCGGCAGGCCTTCGACAAATCGTGCAGTTGCCGCGCCGCAGGTCAGACCTGGTCGGACGCGCTGAAGAATATCGACGAGCGCGATGCGATCTCGCAGGGCGACATCATCGTCACCGACGAAAGCTCGAAGAAGATGGCGCAGCCGCCGAAAGCGCCGGGATCGGCGAAGAAGCCGGTTGCGACAACCGCACCCGCCGCTCCTGCCGCAGCCGACAACACGGCCGCAACACCCGCATCCGGCGACAAACCG
>JAYVYQ010000212.1:0-10227 GCA_043784125.1 Afipia sp. | reverse complement strand
CGACGAACCCGGCAGCTGGATCGCCAACTTCCTTGCCGAGGAGGAGGGACTGGACCGCCGCGCGATGTGGCGTCTGGGTTCGTGGGGCGTCGGCACGGTCGGCGCGGTCATTATCGGAATTCTCGCCACCCAGTCTCCGGTTGCGGTCCGTCGCAATCAATTGGCGGCAGCGGAAACGCAAGCCCAACAGGTGCAATGGATCGCCAATGACAGCCAGAACAAGGCGCGCCAGCTCGCCGCCGCCGTCGACACATTGAACGCAGATCGCGACCGGCTTTATGCGCGCGTCACGGTGCTGGAAGAAAATCTGGAATCGGTGACAGGCTCGATCGCAAAACAAAAAGCGGTTGCGGTCCTTCCGGTAATTCCTGTCGCGCCACAGGCCGCGACGATGCCTGCGCCGGAGACCACAGCGGCTGTGCAACCCGATGTGAAATCGCAAGTGTCGTCCGCGCCCACGCCGCCGCCGAAGATCGCGCCCGTTGCGTCGATTCCAAGCCTCCCGCCGGTCGAGCAGAAAGCCGCCGCCGCGCCTGCGAAAACCGAAACCACCGTCACCGGCGCATTGACGGCCAATGCTCCGGCCTCACCCGACACCGTCGCCGACAAGCCGGTTCAGCAAACCGTATTCGGCGTTGAACTCGGCGGTGCCAACTCCGTCGAAGGGCTTCGCGCGATCTGGCGCACGGTGAACAAAACCAACAGCGCGCTGTTCGGCGCGCTGCAACCCATCGTCGTGCTCCGAGAAGGCAATGACGGTCTCGGCACGAAATTGCGATTGGTGGCGGGACCGTTGAACGACGCCGCAGCCGCCGCAAAAATCTGCGCCGTCTTGATTGCGGACAAGCGCGCGTGCCTTCCTTCCGTCTATGACGGGCAGCGTCTGGCCATGCAGGACGAGAAGAAGCCCGACGCGAAGCCGGCGCAGAAAAAACGATCGCAGAGTCAAACGGCACCGCCGCCGTCAACCGGCTTTTCTTCGCTTTTCGGCTTCAGATAATCGGCGAACAACGGGCCGTGCGGGTTGAGTCTCGCTTGAGTCTTGCGCCGATCCGAACCATATTCCCGGTCGATGAAAAAAGAACCATTCAGGCTGACGGCGCTTCAGGTGCAGTGGATTTTGATCGTGGGCTTCCTCACGATCGGGTACGCGCTCTATCTGCGTTACATGGCGATCGAATTTACGCAGGTACGGCTTGAATGCGAAGCCGGCCTGCAGACCATGCTGTGCAAGACCCGCATTCTCATGACGTATCTTTTCAAAAGCTACGTGTTCGGAATCGTAGCGATGATCGTGGCGGTACTGCATCTGATCCGCCCGTCGATCGTGACGCTGACGGTCGGTCTGGTGGCCACCTGTTTCGGCATCGTGCTCTACAACATCGGGTTGTCCGGCGTCGCACTCGGTCTGCTTATTTTGGGATTTGCACGACCCGCGCCCGCGACAGCGTAAGCGCCAAGAGCAGATAGATCCCGCAGGTCCACAGCGACTGCCAGTTCGCCAGCCCTTCATTGAAGATCGTGTAGATCGCCGAGATCGCCAGCGCGCCGGCAAACACCGACTCCGCAATCGCGCGCGAACCATCCGGCGAGCGGTTGATCGCCGTCAAAAGCAGGAACGGAATGACCGCCATCGACAACGCGGCGAACTGGAAATCACGGTAGCGCGGATCGAACACAAATCCCAAGGCGGTTGCTGTTGCGAGGATCGTGGTCGCAAGGAGCACGACCCCGAGCATCCTCTGCATGCGCGACGACGTGCGATAGTCGCCCGGCCCGATCAGTTCCAGAAATGTCGGAAGACTGCGTCCGTACATTACGGTGTTGGAGACAATCAGCGGCGCCGCAATCGCGCACACCAGCAGCACAATGCCGCTGATCCAGCCGCCGACGCCGAGGCTCTCCACCATCATCTTCTCGAACGTCACGCCGAGCAGCGAACCCGCTGTGGTTGCGCTGATCGCGACCACCAGCCAAGAACTCAGCCGTGGCGACCAGGGACGGCGACGCAGCGTCAGGAACGACACGCCGAAGACGAGCATCGCAAGAATCATTCCTGCGGCCGCATAAATGATCGCCAGAGGAAAATTCGTGATGGGCACGCCCGCCGGATATTTCAGCGCGCGTGTATCCGCATCGAACAGGCCCCAATGTCCGCCGACCGTGCCTTCAAAATTGCGCTTCCACGGCTGGTCATAGGCCTCGATCAGATTGACGCGGAATTTCTGGACCCGCGCCAGTTCGAGAATTTCCGAGACCACGCGCGCCTGATTGGCGCGTGACGGTAACGCGCCCTCGCGCATCCGGCCTGAACTCGGCCAGCCGGTTTCGCCGATCAGGATTTCCTTGTTCGGAAACGCAACCGCCATGCGCTTGCGGATCGAGTCCACATGGCTCGCCGCGTAGCTGGCGCGGATCGGAAAATCCTCCCAATAGGGAAGAATATGGATCGTGACGAAATCCACTGAATCGTATACGTCGCGGTTCTTCAGCCAGAATTCCCAGACGTCGGCGTAAGTCACCGGCACCGTGACCTTCGCCTTCACGGCGCGGATATTCGCCACCAGATCGGACGACGTCATCTCGCCGCGAAGCAGAACCTCGTTGCCGACAATGAACGCGGTCACGACACCGGGAAACTGTTTGGTCAGTTCGATGCCGCGTTCCATCTGGATTCGGTTGTCGAGTTTGTTGGTGCCGATCCACACACCGAGCATCACCTTCAAACCTGCCTTCTGGGCAAGTTCGGGAACGCGGTCCAGTCCGTTGCCGACCGAATAGGTCCGGATGCAGCCGGTCACCTTGGCAAGCTGCGCCAAGTCCTGCGCCATTTGTTCGGGCGCAATCATGAGTCCCGGCTCGAGCGGATTCTGCGCTCCGCGAAACGGCGCATAGGAAACGCATTCGAGTTTGGCAGCGGGATCAATCGGCGCGCGCGCCAAATTCACAGGCGTCGCGAGCCACCACCACACCGCGGCAATCGCAACCAGTGACAATGCAAGAAGGGCCAGCGGCGTTCGTAGGGAAATCGGTCCGGTCTCCAGGAAGCCCCGTCGATTAGCCCGTGTACCCGGCGATGCCAAGAGCCAGGGACCTGCCGCCCCCGCTCTTCTCGCCGCACCCCTTTACCTAAACGGCATCAAATTCTCCCCGTGCTGGACAAAAATGCAAATCTCCGTCATGTGAATCGGGGTCGGGCTGAGGCAATCTTCCGCCGCATTGGCAGGGCAATTGAACAGGCAATTGACGTCGTGCCGGAGCGGCCAAAGCGTTTCAAATGATGCGCTTGGTGCCTTGGAAGTTGCAACGGATCGGCGCGCATCGGTGCTAATATCGAGGACTTTATGGGTCGTGTTGCAGGTATGGTGAGGGTTGTGTTGCTTCGTGGATTTGCCATTGTGTGCCTTGCTTTTGTGATCGGTGCTGGATCGGCAATCGCCCAAAGCGGCGATTCGCGGGCGCAGGAACAATCGCCAAAGCCCAATGCCGCCGACATCGCCAAGGACGGCCAGCGCAAGACCGACGAGTTCGTGGAAGCCGCCAAGACCATCAATGGCCCAGCTGGAAATCCCGAATGTGTCTGGCTTGGCCGCCGCGTGGTCAGCCTGATGTGGCGCGACGATCTCGACACAGCCTTCCGCCATCTCGACCTCTACGACCGTTTCGGCTGCCCCGGCGGCCACGTTCAGGCGACATTCAGATGCCTTGTGCGCTTTGGTGGATTGATCGATCCGAAGGTAGCGGAGACGCTGAACGGTCGCGTTCACGCCTGCTGGATCAATCCGAACGCGCAGCCGCAAGGCGTGACCGTTCCGGTGCTTCCGGCGCCGGTCCCGGCCCCGCCGGCACCAGCCGCAAAATAGTCGTCGCGGAACCGGGCCGGGTCGTTTTTGTTTGATATCGCGGCGCCCTTAAAACGCCATCCGGGCATAAGAGGTGTTATCCTGCACGGCATCGACATGTTCGATCTATCCACGTCTGCCTCTGCCACGGACGAACCTTGGGGACAGGTTCGAGACCCTGCAATGTCGGCCCCGTTTGGTCTTTAGCGATGCGCGCCGTCGTCTCCGTTCTGTTCTTTGTCACAGCCCTTCACGCCGCGCTCTGGGGCCTATTTCGCGACAAGCAGCAGGCCCCCGATTTCACCGGCATGCTGCCCAGCGTTTCCTACGCTCCGTTTGAAGGAACCGGCCATCCCGACGTCGACAACATTCCCAATGTCGAGAAAATTCGCGCCGACCTGAAGAAGCTGGCCACCATGACGCGGGCCATCCGTCTCTACTCCTCCACGGGGGGCGTGGAACTGGTGCCGCCGATTGCCAACGAGTTCGGCCTCAAGGTCACAGTCGGCGCCTGGATCGACAAGAATACCGAACGCAACACGCGCGAAATCGCCTCCGCGCTGGACCTTGCCCGCCACAACAGTAACGTCATCGGAATCGTTGTCGGCAATGAAACCATCTACCGCGGTGAGCAGAAGGTCGACGACCTGATTGAGTTAATCCAAAGTGTTAAAAAACAAGCGAATGTACCTGTTACAACAGGTGAAATCTGGAATATCTGGCGTGACTATCCGCAACTTGCATCAAACGTGGATTTCATCGCCGCGCACGTGCTGCCATATTGGGAAAACTTCACCGACAAGCAAGCCGTCGATCAGGCGATGTATCTCTACAACCTGCTGCGCGAGGCTTTCCCCGGCAAACGCGTCGTCATTGCCGAATTCGGCTGGCCGAGCGCCGGCTACAACCTCAAGAATGCGATCCCCGGCCCCTTCGAGCAGGCCTCGGTGCTGCGCAATTTCGTCTCCCGCGCCGACGCTGCGGGAATGGATTACAATATCGTCGAAGCGATCGACCAGCCCTGGAAGTTTTTTGAAGGTGGTGTTGGACCTTACTGGGGGATTTTGAATGCTTCACGCGAACCGAAATTCGCATGGACCGGACCCATCGTCGACCGCGATTATTGGAAGATCGCGACCATTGCGGTGCTGTTCGGTATCCTGCTCTCGCTGCCGATTATCCGGCTTCCCAACGCCACGGTGGTGCAGGCGTCGGTGTTAGCTACCGCCGCCAGCGGGGTTGGCGCGTGGGTGGCGACCGTCTTTGCGTACTGGAACACCCACTACTTTGTCTTCGGCTCGGCGTTTGCGTTGACGCTTGGCCTGATCCTGCTGGTGCCGCTGGTTCTCATCGCCATGGCGCGCATCGAGGAGATCGCCACCATTGCGTTCGGACGAGCGCCGCGCCGTCTCATATCTGCGGCCCTGCCCGCACCTGCCGACGGACCGTTCCCGAAAGTCTCGATCCACGTCCCGGCCTATTTCGAGCCGCCCGAGATGCTCAAGCAGACGCTCGATGCGGTGGCGCGCCTCGACTACCCGAACTTTGAATGCGTGGTGATTATCAACAACACGCCCGACCCGACGTTCTGGCAGCCGATCCAGGATCATTGCCGCGCGCTCGGCGAGCGATTCATTTTCATCAACGCCGAAAAGGTCGAAGGCTTCAAAGCCGGCGCGTTGAAGATCGCGATGGCGCGCACGGCGGTCGACGCCGAGATCATCGGCATCATCGACGCCGATTACGTTGTCACGCCGAACTGGCTGAAAGATCTGGTTCCTGCGTTTCTCGATCCCGTTGTCGGCCTCGTGCAAGCGCCGCAGGATCATCGCGACGGCGACCGTTCAGTGATGCACTATGCGATGAACGGCGAATATGCCGGCTTCTTCGACATCGGCATGGTTCAACGCAATGAGGCCAATGCCATCATCGTCCACGGCACGATGTGTCTCATTCGTCGCGCGGCGATGGATATGGCGGGCGGATGGGCGGGCGATACGATCTGCGAAGACACTGATCTCGGCCTTGCAATTATCGAAAAGGGCTGGACGACCCATTACACCAACACGCGCTACGGCTTCGGACTTCTCCCCGACACCTATGAGGCGTTCAAGAAGCAGCGCCACCGCTGGGCTTATGGTGGCTTCCAGATCGTCAAGAAACATTGGCGGCGCTTTCTCCCCGGTGCCAGCAGATTGTCGCAGGACCAGAAACGTGAATTTTCGCTGGGCTGGCTGAATTGGCTCGGTGCCGAAAGCCTCGGCGTCGTGGTCGCGATTTTGAATCTGATCTGGGTGCCGATCGTGTCGTTTGCCGACATCGCTATCCCGGATAAAATCCTGACGCTGCCGATCATCGCCTCCTTTATCGTGTCGCTGGTTCATTTCGTGGCGCTCTACCGGCTGCGCGTGCCGGTCAAGATGGGCCAGATGCTTGGCGCCATGATTACCGCAATGTCGGTGCAGTGGACGGTGTCGCGTGCCGTCGCCAACGGCCTGATTACCGATCATCTGCCGTTTGCCCGCACTTCGAAGGGCGGCCTGTCGCGCATGTCGGTGGAGTTTCAGGCGTTCTGGGAAGCCGTGATCGGCGTGTTGCTGATTGCGGGTGCCGTGGTGCTGGTGATTTTCAACACCAAGGAAGTGCACGAGATCAACATTTTCGCAGCCGTGCTGGTGCTGGAGAGTCTGCCGTTCCTCTCCGCCGTCGGCATCGCGATTTTGGAAAACTCACGCATCAACGCATTCACGTTCTGGAGCACGTCGGGCGTGCGTGCCGCCGAACTGATCGGATTGCGGCGTGAAGCATTGCCGCTGCCGATCTCGGCAAAGCAGCCCGTCGTGTCCGATGTGCTGCATGACGCCAACGCGTCGCGGCCGGCAGAATAACGAACCTGCCAAAAGATCATCGCTCCGACATACAAAAAAGCCGCACTCAATCGCTGAGTGCGGCTTCCGTTGTTGTGAACTGTGAACGCGCGATCCGTGCCGACGCTCACGCAGGCCTTACATCTTTGCGCCGCGCTCCTTGAAGAACTTCTCGGCACCCGGCTGCCAAGGAACCGGCGAGTTGGACCTGATCTGGTTTTCGACCGAGAAACTCGCAGCATCCTTGTGAACCGCGACCAGATCGTCCTTCTTGTCGACGATGAGCTTCACGATGTTGTACGCGTCGGCATCCGACATCTTGTCGTTGGTGACAAGAATATTCCAGACCGCCGACACCGCATTGTCCTTGTCCTGGCCCGGATAGGTGCCTGCCTTGATGACGCTCGTTGAATACAGATTGTGGTATTTGGCGTTCATCGACGCGACCAGATCGGAGTGATCGATCATCTTGATCTTCACACCCGGTGTTGCGGCCAAGTCGGTCACGCCTGCGGTCGGCAAACCGCCGACCCAGAAGAATGCATCGATCTTGCGATCCTTCAGCGCGTTGACGGATTCGGCAACCGACAGACGCTCACGCTTCATGTCCTTGTCCTTGTCGAGACCGGCGGCCTCGATCACGCGAAACGCCATCACTTCGGTGGCGCTGCCAGGCGCGCCGGTCGAGACGCGACGGCCTTTCAGGTCGGCCATCTTTTCAACGCCCGCGCCCTCGATGCTGACGACATGCATGATGTTCGGATAAAGCACCATCAGGGTTTTGAGAGGAACCTGATTGCCCTTGAACTTGTCTTCGCCTTTCAGGGCATCGACCGCGGCATCGGCCATCGAGAAGCCGACTTCGCTCTGACCTGAGCCGATCAGCTTGAGATTGTCGACCGAACCGCCCGTCACCTGCGCGGTGGCCTGCATGTCCTTCATGTTTTTCGACAACACGTTGGCAATCGCACCACCCAGCGGATAGTAGACGCCACCCGTGCCACCGGTGCCGATAGCGATCGTGCGTTGCTGGGCGTTGGCTGACCCGATTGTCAGAACCGTCGCCGCAACTGCGAGTGCGAGTTTGAATTTCATCGTCGTTCCCTCTCCTAATTTTTTTGTGTCTGCTATTTATCGTCGAACTTATCCGGAAGCGGCAACCGGCGCGCGACCGCGCCATTGCCAGAACAACAACAATGCACCGAGAGCCAATCCAAATGGCGCAGGATGCGGGATGTCCAATCCGGTGATGCTTTCCATCATTGCCTCCAGCAAGCTCGGGAACACTAGCAAGAGACCGGTCAGCAAAAATAGACTACGTTCGACGGGAGTGGTGCGACGAAGTGCCCAGTTTTGTGCAGCGACAGACAGCGCGCCTAACCCCGCGCCCGTGATCGCCGTGATCCAGATGATGTCGTAAATCGATCCGCCCTTCGGGATCTTCAGCAAAAGACCGATGCCGAGCGGATCGCAGACGAACACGAACGGCACAAGGAATGCCGGCAGGGTATATTTCCATGCCTGCATGGTTGTCTTGTACGGGTCGCCGCCGGTAATGGCCGCAGCGGCAAAAGGAGACAACGCCGTCGGCGGAGAAACTTCCGAGAGCACCGCGTAGTAGAAGATGAACATGTGCGCGGCGTAATCCGGCACGCCGAGCTTGATGAGTGCGGGCGCCGCGATCACCGCGCAGATGATGTAGGACGCCGTCACCGGCACCGCGAGGCCGATAATCCATACCACCAGCGAAGTGTAGATCGCGGTCAGCAGCAGGCTACCTCCGGCGAAATCGATCACGATGGAGGAAAACTTCAAACCGAGACCCGTCAGCGTCACAACGCCGACGATGATGCCTGCTGCGGCGCAGGTCGTGGCTGCACTCAACACGCCGATCGAACCATCCGCCATTGCGGCCGTGAGTTTTGTCGTCGATGGAATCGCGCGCTGTCCGGCGGCCGTCAGTCCGATCAGCGATAACGTGCCGATCAAGCTCAGCATCATCAGCGGGAAATAAGACGAGAACAATTCAAACGGCTTGGATGCCGAGACACCCGGCACAAAGCTGAATATCCCGGCGCCGATTCCGATCACCAGCAATGCGATCAGCAATTTTCGTGGGCCAAGTGCGGTCTCAGGAGCGAGTGCGCTCATGCCGAAGGCGAGCACGGTCGAATAGAACACCGCAAGCATCGGCGAATAGCCGACAATCATGAACACGACGACGGCGACCAACGAGACGAAATGAAAGCCGTAACGCTTGGTCATTCCCCAGATTGTCAACTCCTGCTTGAAGATCACTTCCTGCGCGCCGAAGCGCATCGCATCGAGTTCGACCATGAACAGCAGCGAGAGGTAATAGAGACAGGTCGGGATCGTCGCCATCCAGATCACTTCCAGATAGCTGATCTTCAAAAACTCCGCGATCAGGAACGCCGCAGCACCCAGCACGGGCGGCGAAATGATCGCGCCCAATCCGCCGGCCGCCAGCAATCCGCCGGCCGCATTTTTCTCAAAGCCCGCTTTCTTCAGCATCGGCCACGCAACGGTGCCGATCATCACCGTGGTGGCGACGCCGGATCCCGACGGGCCGCCGAGCAGAAACGATGACGCCACAACCGCGCGGCCTGCGCTGGATGGTTTGCCGCCCATGACGGCCAGCGAGAAGTCGATGAAGAATTTTCCGGCGCCGGAATGTTGCAACACCGCGCCGTAGATCGTGAACATGATAATCAACGTCGCCGACACATCGACCGCAACGCCGAAAATGCCTTCGAGCGTAATGAAAAGATGCCCGACGAGCCGCGCGATGTCGAAACCGCGATGCGTCCATGGCGGCGGCAGATAGGGTCCGAAATAAGCGTAGAGCAGAAACAGCACCGCGACGATCGGCATGATCGGCCCGGTGGTGCGACGTGCTGCTTCCAGCACCAGCACGATGAAGATACCGCCGAGGATCACGTCCCAGCGATCCGGCACCGACGCGCGATCGAGAAAATCGTCGCCGCCCACAAGCGCGTAGATGATGATTGCAATGCCGGCGAGTGCCGGAATGACGTCGAACCACTGGATGCGATTTCTGAACCGGCTGGCGAGCGGAAACAGCAGAAAACTCAGCAGCAGCACGAAAGCCACGTGGATGTATCTGAGCTGTTGGGTCGGAACGATGTCGTAGGCGGCATAAAGGTGAAACAGCGTCATCACCACGGCGATGCCGGTGACAATTGTTGCGGTCAGGCCCTTGAGCTTGTTTCCCGCGCCCTCTTCCTGCTGAACAAACTCTTCGGCCTTGCGCAAAGCTTCGGCGGAAACCGAGTCCGCAGCATTCACTTCTGTCGCCATCGTTCCCCCTCAACGCCGGCGATCTGCCTTGCGCGAAATCATCATTGTCGTCGGCCGGAATTTTTTCCGGTCCGTCAGTCGCGAAACCTTACACGACTTCGCAGCGACTGCGAGGGCCTAACTGCAACAACATAAGGGAGAAAAACCGCTTGCGGCGGTCTAATGGTCGGGACGTATGT
>JAYVYQ010000211.1:0-18227 GCA_043784125.1 Afipia sp. | reverse complement strand
AATCGCGAGGCGCCTTTCTCTTTTTGGATTTCAGAAGCGCGGCGGTGGCTCATTGCGGCGGACGGACTCGCGATAGATCGCGTCGATGTCCATGTCGCGCGGTTGTCTGCGCTTGAACATCTGGCCGATCAGCCACGCAAAGACACGCACGATGATGATCGCGAGCGTGATCTGCACCCAGAACGATCCGCCGATGCCGCGCAATGCGACCTCGAACTGGTCCCCGTAAGGATAAGGCATGAACGCCGCACCCTTTTCGATGCCGCCCATCGTGGTGCGCAGCCACCACGTAATCCATTCGGGTTTGTAAAAGAATGCCCAGCCGAATCCGGTGAGCGTGACCAGCGCGGTCCAGGTCCTGAACAGATGGGTGCCGACCCAAATCCGGAACGGCGAACGGGGGGCTGGATATTGCTGACGCATCTCAGTCAAAGCCCGCTTGAGCGTTCTGTTCCGCATGGCAGGTCCATGCTGCGCCCAAGGTAACGATTCCTCAAGAATTTATGGTTACCAAACCATGAACCAATTTGGGGGACGACTCATGAGCGACCAGAATTCCGACGGCCAGATCAAGAAAATCGAGGATCACTCGGAAGCCTCGCTGGTTCCGAATTCCGCCGGCGATGCTGCGCCGAAGAAGGCTCCAAATGCCCCCAAGGAAATCCTTTTGCAGCGCCTGACGCCGCACAGTTCGTGGGACGACCCGGCGCTCAAGAGCGGTCCGGCTTCGGAAAAAGCTCCTGAGTCTGCTGCCAAGCCTGAAACCTCCAGCCGCCGTTCGCTGTCGCTGGCCGCTATTGTGACCATTGCTGCAGCCGTGGGCGCCGCAGGCGGTTCTGCCGCGACGTTCGGCATTGGCCATTTCACGGCGAAAAACGACACCATTGCTGTACTTGCCGCCGCCGATCAAAGCCACGCGGCGATGGACAGCGCCATCGCCAAGGTCAACGCCGAGATCGCTTCGGTGAAGGCTGCGGCTGTTGCGCAATCCGCGAAGCTGACCAAGCTGTCCGACGCGACCGACAAGCTCCGTGCGCCTGAAACCACCGGCTCGATCACGCCTCCAGCATCGACCTCAGCGATTCCCCGCCTTCCGATCGTGGACGGCTGGGTGCTGCGCGATGTGGGCGAGGGCGCTGCGCGCGTGGAGGGACGGCTCGGTCTCTACGAGGTCTATCCGGGCGATCCGTTGCCGGGTCTCGGCCGCGTCGATGCGATCCGCCAGCAGGATGGCCGCTGGGTGGTCGTCACCAGCCGCGGTCTGATCGTCGAGCGTTAAACAAAGCGTTTACCTTCGCGGTTCCTTGGCGGCCCAACGAAACCTGCAATCTAACGCTCAAATTTTAGGGTTCCGCTGAACGGTCCAGCATGATCTCTCCGGCATGATGCAACCTCTGAAGAAGAGGAAGCAGCATGTCCGGATATCGACTGACCAAGCGCCCGCAGGCGATCAATTTCTTCGCGATGGAAATCACCGATACGTCGGGCGATTTTGCGCGCGCGGCAAACGACAATAGCTGCCCTTATTGCGGCGGCGTATTGGAGCCGGGCGACAAGGCGTCGGATTGCTCCGGCTCGAAGTCTTCCGCAAAGGCTTGGCCAATGATCCCGTTCCCGCAAGGCTGGGAAGCGTCCTGCTGATCGCTCAGCGCACGCTCGTGATCCTGTATCCTGCCAGATAGAGAATTCCGCCGAGGACCGTCATCACCGCCTGCACGATGCCGATGGCGAGCGTTGCGTTGGCGATGGCAGCGGCGGCCGCGACGCCGAGCGATGCGCCGCCCATCAAGGCAAATCCCAACAGGGCCGACGCCGAACCCGCTCTGTCGCCGAAAGGCTGCAGCGCGGTCGCAGTTGCGAGCGGATTGACCATTTCGAACCCAAGAAGAAACACGATCACCGGCAGCAGATAGCTCAGCGTCGAGTGTGGAAACAGACTCGCGCCGAGCAGCGCCACCGCGCCGGTCGTCCCGATGGCGAGGCCGAGCATGGTGGCGCGGCCATGCCCGATTTTTCTGGCAATGCGTGGCGTCACTATCCCCGCGCCGAAAACAGCGAATACAGTACCTGCAAAAAACAATCCGAGTTGCAGCGGCGAATAGCCGAGCCCGTCGATCAGGATACGCGGCGTCACGGAGAACATCGCAAACAGGCTGCCGGTGAATAGCCCTAACGTCCCCGCCGGTGCGAGGAAGCGGATGTCAGTCACAAGATCCCAATACGTCCGCGCGATGGCCAAAGGCTGCATCGATGTCTTGACGTCGAAATTATGCGTCTCGCCGACGAGACGGGCGAAGAACGCAAGAATGAGCAAGCCGAACAGCGCGACCGCAACGAATTCCGAGCGCCAGCCGAAGGTCGCATCCAGCAGGCCGCCGAGCAGCGGCGAGAAGCCCGGTGCCGCCGCCATCGCGATGGTGATGAAGGCGAGGGCGCGCGTCAGTTCTTCGCCGCTCAGAAGATCGCGGGCGATGGCGCGCGACAGCACCGAGGCCGTGCATGCGCCCAGCGCCTGAATTCCGCGCCCGACGAGGAGCGTCGGCAGGTCGTTGGACAATTCGCACCAGATGCTGCCGGCGATGAAAATCAGCAGACCTGCGACGACAGGCTTCCATCGGCCATAGCGATCCGACACCGGGCCGACGAGCAACTGTCCCAGCGCGAACCCGGCGAGATACACGCTGATCGTCGATGCCACCGCGGCCGTGGAGACGTTCAGGGTTTTTGCCATGGAGGGCAGTGAGGGCAGAAGGATGCTGGTCGCGAAGGTGCCGACCGAGGCGAGTGCTGCGAGCACGAAAATCTGGGCGGACACCGCCGATGCGGGGCGTCCCGGCATGGTGGCCGTGCCGCCGCCTGCGCCTTGAACTGAACAACCTCGCTGCCAAGGCGGTTCATTATATGACGACTATCATTTTAACAATGGATGGGAGGGTGAATTGCAGCAATGCATTTGCGCACGGGCTTGAAGCTGCCGGGAAGATGTCGGTGCGGGCGGCGTCTCGTTGGGCCGCCCGCGCCACAAGCCAGTCTTAGACCTTGAGATTCTCAGCAGAGGTCTTGCCGCGATTGGCGACCTCTTCGTATTCGACCGTCTGTCCCTCATTGAGCGAAGTCAGGCCTGCCTTCTCGACCGCCGAAATATGGACGAACACATCCTTGCCGCCATTGCTCGGCTGGATAAAACCGTAACCCTTCGTCGGGTTGAACCATTTCACAGTGCCTTTAGCCATTACGTCGTCTCCAGAGGGTCATTTCAATTTTCAAACGGTCGGGGACGCCGTGGATGGCGCATCCAACGGGGCAGCAAGTTACGCGGTCTGCGGGAAACTGGATAGAGATAAACGGCAGTCAAACTGGAATCGAAATTGGCAACTTTGCGGCAAAATGGAATGGAACGCCGCGATTTCTACGCTGCTGCAACTGCGAAGTCGCCGACCAACGGGATCAGCGTTTCGGCATTCTCGACAGCGTGAACGATCATCGGCTCGACGCGCCCGCGAATGGCAACTTCGACCGGAGGCCATGTGTCGTCCGATAATCCCGCCGTCTTTCGTACTTCGTCGGACAGCACGACTTCGCAGGCCAGAGTCTTGGTCATGTCCTGCAGCCGGGCCGTGACGTTAACCGCGTCGCCGAGCGCGGTGAACACCGTGTGGTCGTGCGAGCCAATGTCACCAATAATCACTTCGCCGCCGTGGAGGCCGACACCGAACCGCAACGGCTCCGGAATGTCCTTGCCGAGAAACTTGTTCAGCTCATCGACATGGACGGAAATTCGGCCCGCCGCCATGATCGCCTGACGGCAAGCGGTCTTCGGGTCGGTCTGAAGGCCGAACAGCGCCAACTGGCCATCGCCGACAAACTGGTTGGGCCGCCCGCCGCATTCGACGACGGCCTGCGAGACCGCTGTCAGAAAGCGGTTGATGATAAAGACCGTATCGAACGGCAGCAGTCTTTCGGCGAGCTTGGTCGATCCGCGCAGATCCACGAACATGCTGACGAGGTATCGCTCCTTGCCCGCATGAGTCTGCATCGCTTGCGACAGTGCCGAGGTGCCCACGCGTGCAGGAAATATCTGGAAGAAAGCGATGTCGGCCTTAGGCCGCAACTGGCAGGCGAGACGTATAGACGGATCGTTGCCGCAACCCACACGCTCCAGCACGAATGACTCGCGGCTCGATGGCTGCGGTAAAGCGACACAATCTCCGATCACGCGAATACGGCAGGTGGAACATCGCGCGCGTCCGCCGCAGACGCTGGAATGAGGAATATCGAAGCGCGTACTGGCTTCGAGAACGCTGAGACCCCTCGGAATCTGGACCGTTCGTCCGTCGCCATAGGATAATTTGACCGTCCCGCCGCGCCGCTCAAGCACGGCCCGCGCAGCGCGTGCGGCGAACACAAGCACGATCAACCCAAGATAACCAAGCAGGGAGTATTGGACGATATCGTCAAGAATAATTTGATCCGCACGGGTGCCGACTTTGTCGCGAGTAAGATTATCGGCACGCCATTCGGGCGCCGCACTGGCGCGAACCACGGCGCGTCCGCCCTGATACAGGCCGAGCATTGCGACCGTCGGCATGAAGATCGCAAATGCCAGAAGCAGCGGCGCGACTTTCTTGAACCACAATTTGGTTCGCAGCCAGAAAAACAATCCGATGCAGCCATGCACCCATGACACGATCAGCACCGCATAGAGCATCCACATGACGTAAGGCCGGTTCACCCAGTAGGCGAAGAACGCCTGCGCATAGAGCTTCTCGTGGCCGAACAGTGACGCCGCAAGGCGGAGGCCGACAAGATGACCGATCACCAGAAGCGGAATACTCAAGCCAAACACCAACTGAGTCATTTCTGTCGTGACCCAGCGGAATTGCCGCCGCGCATACAAGGCCCACAGGCCGAGGCTCATATGCGTGAGCACGGCTGCGTAGAAGACGATCGCGACCGGCCAGCTTCGCCAAAACGCGAGGTGATAGACCATGCCCTCTTCCATCGCCGAGAGGGAGATGTTGCCGAGCGCATGGTTGGTGAAATGACTGATCAGGTATGAGAACAGAATGAGCCCGGTCAAAAGCCGAATTTGCCGAAGTCCGATGCTGCGTCTGAAGCGGTGGAAAACTGCCGCTGTGGATGGTTCGGCCATGACTTCTATCGTCCCGTAAATCTAAAAATTGAAACGGTGTTCGTCGAAAGGCATCTTTGCTTCAGAACTTGCAGAATTTACCGCAGCGCGTGGCCGCGCGCCATGCGCAAATGCGATGTCGATGGCCCATGACAGTTTGACTTCATGGGTCGGGTCGGAGAAAAGCCGTCGAACGCAGGATGAATTGCGTGTGGCAATTTTGGGCAAATGACGAAAACCGATCACATCGGCGGCTCCCGGCATCCAGTTCCTGCCATGGACCGCGCCACGGTTGCTGCGGTGGCCACGCTCGCTGTGCTTGTGACGCTCCAGATCGTGTATGCGGCCGTCGCCGATCTGCGCACCGACGAGGCCTATTACTGGACCTGGTCGAAGGAAAATGTGCTGTCGTTCCTCGATCATCCGCCGATGATTGCGTGGTTCGTGCGCTTCGGCACGGCGATCTTCGGCGACACCAATTTCGGCGCGAGGTTCGGCGGCCTGCTCGCGATGTGGATCGCACAAGGGCTGATCGCCGACATTGTCTGGCGGCAGACGCGCGATCGTTGTGTCGTCGTCCTCGCAATCCTGATGCCGCAGGCCGCGCTCGAATTTGGACTGTTCGGATCGCGGGTGCTGCCGGATGCGGCGATGATTCCTTTTGCGCTGGGTATGGTGTGGGCGCTGGTTCGTCTAGCACAATCCGATGACGCCAGATGGTGGCTGGCCGCGGGCGGTTTCGGCGGGCTTGCGCTGCTGTCGAAATTCACGGTCGTGCTGCTGGTGCCCGCCATTTTCGCATTCGCGCTGGTGCCGGAATGGCGCACGCGCTGGCCGCGAAGTTTTTATCCGTGGGCCGCATTGCTGATCGCGGCTGTGATCTTCTCTCCGGTGCTCTACTGGAACTGGCTGCACGACTGGGCGGGATTTCGGTTTCAGTTCGTTCGTGTCGGCGCGGATCATGGAGTCTCGGCGCAAACTGTTGTCGATTTTCTCGGGCTGCAGGCCGGGCTCGTCGGGCCAGTTCTTTTTCCTGTCGCTCTCACCGGATCGATCATGCTGGCTTGGCGCGGCTATCGTCAGGGAAACCCAGCATTCATTCTGCTTGCGACTTGCGCGCTCGTGCCGTTTGCATTCTTTCTGTGGCGTTCGTTGTCGCTGCGCGTCGGCGACACATGGCCGATGCTGATCTGGCCGTTTGCGTTTGCGGCGACCGCGGTCAATCTCGCGCAGGTCCGGAAAGCGCCGCAGACCAATTGGCTGTTGCGGACCGCGCAGGGATGGGCGGTCGCGGCGGTCATTGTGGGCGGGGTCCTGAACGCCGGCGCATTTTATTATTACGCACTCAGCAATGTTGCGGGCTTCGGCGCAAAAGATCCCATCGCGAAAGAAGAAGGGTATCGTGAAGTGGCGCTGGCAGCCAAGGCTGCGGCCGAACAGTCCAACGCGACCTGGATCGCCACCGTCAACTATCGCGTCTACGCGATGTTGCGCTGGCATCTTAAAGACAGCATTCCCGTCGTTGAGGTGATCGAGCGCAGTCGGTTTCTCGGCTTCGACAATGCCAAGGCAAACGCAGCTATTCGCTCCGGTGACGGACTCTTTGTCGGCACCGCGCCGGACGAGGGCAGTGTCATCGCGACACGAACGCCTGCCATCGTACAGACTGCCGGCGGCAGCAATCGGACATGGCGCGGCGTGGTGATGGACAAATTCATCTTCAAGACGATCAGGAACTGGACTCCCGATCTGTCGCCGCCGCGTGACACGTTTTTTTACAACTGGCCATCGCTGAACTAGCGGCGATCACTTCGCGCCATTGTCTCCCAGATGCCGCATCAAATCCTTCGCCAAATCGGAGAGTGCAGGGCGCGGCAGTGCGGCGAACGGCAGCGGACGTGTCACATCGATGGCAGCCAGTCCAAGCCGCGCTGTCAGCAGACCATTGAGCAGGCCTTCGCCGAGACGCGCCGATAGCTTTGCCGCAATTCCGTGACCGAGCATCTGCTGAATGAGGCTGTCGCTCGCCGCCATGCCGCCAGTCACCGCAAGATGCGCGATCACGTGACGCATCAGCCTGATAAGACGAAGCGTGCCGGGTCTTCCGCCGTAAAGCCGCGCCAATTGACGGACCAGCCGCAACGCGGCGGCAAAGACAAACAACATGTCGATCACCGCGCCGGGGCTGATCGCCGTCACCAGTGAGACGCGCTGCGCGGCGCTCGAAATCAGCCGCCGCGCTTCCTGATCGAGCGGGGCCATCAATTCGCGCTCGGCGAGACGCACCATGTCGGCGCCGTCAATAATGTCGTCCGAGTGATCCTGCAGCATCGCACGCGCGTGGGCGAGCCGCGGATTGTCATGCGCGATTTTCAGAAGATCGCGCACGATGGCGTCGCTCTCCTTGCGGTCGTCGCTGATGAGAACGGTGTTGGCGCGTTCGTGCAGTTTCTCGATGGCTTCCAGTCGCGTTAGGCTCAAGACCTCGCGCAGGATAATGACGAGGAGTGCCAGCACGGCGGCGGACGCAAACACCAGTCCGATGTAGCCGAGGCTCTGGCTGCGGTTGAACAGATCGGTGACGAGATTTGAAATGCCGAGTCCCAGGCCGAGCAGCACCAGCCCGCCGAGTGCAACCCATAACAATGTCGCCCAGCCGAAGCCGCGCCGCGCCGGAATGACGGGTTCTTCGACGGCGACGGGAAGCAGCGCAGAGTCAGACTCCGGTATCACTTGAATCTTGTTGCGCGATGGCTTTGCGATCTCGTCATCCGCATCCATGACGCGCACGCGCGGGTCGTTGAGCTTGAAAGCTGCCGGTTTGCGGTGATGGGGACGCTCGGTCATTTCAACTTGTCTCCGATCAGAAACTGAAGCGCGCGGTCGAGGCGAATATGCGGCAGTGCCGCCTCCTCGCCGGCATCGCGCGCAAGCAATGGCGGCCTGAATTTCATGAAGCGATAGTCCGCTTTCTCGGCGCTGGTTGCGCTCAAGCCGCGAAACCCGTCCGCGCTGAACATGGCATCGAGATCGGTCGGCAGATCGCCGGGAAAGGTCGCGACTTCGATCTCGCCATCGAAGGTTTCGCCGCCGGATGTTTCGCCTTTCTCAGGCGTGCCGAGGATCGACGGCAATTTATCGCGGCCTTGCTGCACCAGTGCCTCGCGTGTCGCGCGCACGGCGGCCAGCGCCACAACATCGACGGCGGCGCCCGCAAATTCCGCTTTTGCCGCGGCGAGTTCGATCATGCGATTCAGGATGGCTTCCAACCGATCATGGCTGGAGCGATGCAGATGGTCGGCTTTGGTCGCTGCAAACAGAATGCGGTCGATGCGCGGGCGAAACAGCGAACTCAAAAGCGTGCGACGGCCGACGTTGAAGCAATTGAGAATGCCGGACAGCGCGCCTTCAAGGTCGTTCAATGCGTCGGGTCCGGCGTTGAAGGCCGCGAGTGCATCGACGAGAACAATCTGCCGGTCGAGCCGCGAGAAATGATCGCGGAAGAAAGGCCGCACCACCACATCCTTGTAGGCCTCGTAACGCCTCTCCATCATCGCCCACAACGAGCCATCCGGCGCGGAGCCATCCAGCGACACATCGAGGGGCGCAAATGTCAGCGCGGGCGACCCCGCAAGATTGCCCGGCATCAGGAACCGCCCCGGCGGCAACAGGCTCATGGCGAAACGCTCGTCGCGGCAGGCTCGCAAATAGTCGGTGAAGAGTTGCGCGGCTTTCAGTGTCGCCTGTTCGTCTTCGGGCGCGGTCGGATCGAGTGTCGCCAGATGTGCATGCCATTTTTTTGCGAGCTTTTCGCGCGGTCCCTGACGCGACAATTCAAGGCTTTCCGCCGACCATTCCTCATACGACTTATTGAGCAGCGGCAGATCGAGCAGCCATTCGCCGGGATAATCCACCAGATCGAGCGTCAGTGTGCGCGTGGCCGTATTTTCTTTCTGATATTCGATGATGAGGCGAAGTTCGCTGATGTCCACGGTCGAGTTCGGCCAGCGCCGCTCATCGATCAGCGTGCGAACGTGGCTCTCATAGGCAAAGCGGGGAACGGCGTCGTCGGGTTGCGGGGCCAGATATGCCCGCGCGATACGCCCGGTCGCCAGCGACTCGAACACCGGAAAGCGTCCGCCGCGCAGCAGGCCATGCACCAATGCGGTGATGAACACCGTCTTGCCGGCGCGTGACAGGCCTGTGACGCCTAGCCGCACCGTGGGGTTAAAGAGGTTTTCGCCATATTCGATCAGCGAACGCAGGGAGACGCGCGCGTCCTCGACGATGTCCGAAAAAGGAGGTGCCATAATTCGATCAAGACTTTATCGGACAGAGGAAATGGGTGGGCGGGCGGCAATGCGACACTTTGATGAAGCTGGAGATTATGGTGTCCGAAATCAAGTTTCAGCTTCGACATGAATCTTGAATTGCGTGACCTTCAGGGTTCGTTGACGCTTGTGGAGTTAGTTTTTATCGCTCAATTTGTCACGAGGCGAGCGCAAGCGGGTAGAACCGAATGACAATTTTCAAGTTGAAGCAGTTCAGTTCGGACCCCCGCAGCATCGGGGGTGGGGTGATCCGCTGGGATTACGACCGCGCCGAGCTGATCGCGGACGGCGTCGTGCATATCATCGGCATCGCCTTCGGGTTGATTGCTGCGACAGCACTTATCATTCTTGCAAGCCTCTATGCGACCAAAGCCGACATCATTTCGGTCTCGGTCTATGCTGCTGGCCTGCTGGCCATGTTCGGCCTCTCGGCGACCTACAATTTGTGGCCGGTATCGCCCGTGAAATGGTTTCTTCGCCGCTTCGATCACTCGGCGATCTACATTCTGATCGCCGCGACCTACACGCCATTTCTGGTGCAGATGCACGACCGCTTTGTTGCGAATGCGATCCTGATCGGTGTTTGGTCGGTCGCGGCCATCGGCATCTCAATCAAGGTATTTCTGCCCGGACGGTTCGACCGGCTTGCGGTTGGTCTCTATCTCGCAATGGGATGGAGCGGCGTCATGGCTTACGACAGTCTGGTGTCGTCGCTGCCGGCCTCGACGTTGTGGCTGGTCGCTGCAGGCGGGCTGATCTATTCGCTCGGCGTCATCTTTCACGCATGGGAGCGGCTGCGTTTCCAGAATGCGATCTGGCATTCGTTCGTGCTGATTGCAGCGGGCGTGCATTACACAGCCGTGCTCGATCTGGTTTTGGTCTCGGGCTGATTGCCCTCAAAGCCGTTTCGACCTAGACAATCTCCATGAAAGTTTCAGGCAAGGTCGTTGTCGTCACCGGCGGCGCGAATGGCATCGGCCAGGCGCTGTGCGAGGTGTTCCATCGCGAAGGCGCGTCCAAAGTCATCGTCGCCGATCTCGATGGCGATCGCGCGAAGGCGGTTGCGGATTCGATTGGCGGCGCGGCGTTCGCCTGCGATGTCGGACGCGAGCAGGACATTCTCCGCGTCATTGATGAGACCGAAAAGCAGTTCGGCCCGATTGAATTATTTTGTTCGAACGCCGGTATCGGCGGCGGCTTCGATCCGATGTCGGAAAACGCCGGCGGCACATCCGACGAGCCGTGGGCGCGCAGCTGGGCCATTCACGTAATGGCGCATGTCTATGCCGCGCGTCATCTGGTGCCGCGCATGAAGACACGCGGCGGCGGATATTTTCTCAACACGATTTCGGCGGCGGGATTGCTCTCTCAGGTCGGCAGCGCAGCTTACTCGACCACCAAGCACGCCGCCGTTGGGTTTGCGGAAAATCTGGCGATCTCGCACAAGGCGCAGAACATCCGCGTCTCGATCCTGTGTCCGCAGGGCGTCGACACCAACATGCTGCGTGGATTGCCGAACGGGCCGCAGTCGCGCGATGGAAATTTGTCGCCGATGGAAGTCGCAGAATCCGCGCTGGACGGCATCGACCGCGAAACGTTCTTGATTTTGCCGCATCCGCAAGTGATCGACTACATGCGGCGCAAGACCGCCGATTACGACCGCTGGATCGGCGGCATGGCAAAGATTCAGGCTGGGATGCGCGAGACGTTCGGCGGGAAGTAATCTACCACTTCGCCGTCGCTTTCATGGTCGGCGTGCCCGCAGAGTTTGCTGTCCATAGTTCGGAAGCACTGTCATTGGCATTGACGCTGAACTCGCCATTGTCGAACAGCGGCTGCACGCCGCGATAGGAGAATACGTTCGGCGCGTTGCCACCGTTCAGGTGCGCGGAAAATTCCACCAGCAATGCCGCCTGCAGCGGGCCGTGAAACACGAGCCCCGGATAGCCTTCCACCTTGGTCACATAGTCGCGGTCGTAGTGGATGCGGTGTCCATTGAAGGTCAGCGCCGAATAGCGAAACAGCAGAACCGGATCGGCCATGTGCGTTTCGCGATGCTGCGCTTTCGGCGTTGGCGCAGATGCTGTTTGCGCCTTCTGTTCGCCGCCGGGGGCGACATCGCGATAGACCAGATCCTGCCGTTCCTTGATCGCGACACCGCGCGGCGTCGTGATGGTGTGGTCCACGGCAACGAAGCACAGAATGCCGGTGCTGCCGGTCTTCATCGTCACGTCCGAGATGCGCGACGAACGTATCACCTCGTCGCCGACGCGCAGCGTATCGAGGAATTGCAATTCGCCGCCGGCCCACATCCGGCGAGTCAACGGCACCGGCGGAAGAAATCCGCCGCGCGCAGGATGGCCGTCAGGTCCAAGCTCGTTCATCGGCGCGACCGGTTGCGCTAGACACCAATGCGTTGTGAGCGGTGCCGCATCGCCTTGCTTTGGAGAGCCAATGTCGAGAAATAAAGTCGCGCGCAACGCTTTGACGAGTTGCGCAGTGACGATGTCGGAGGCTTCCTGTGTTCGTCCGATCCATGTGCGCAGATGGTCGATATCGAGTTTTTCGCTGCCGATAGATGTCATGGCTTCTTGTCCGCCTTCAAGGCATCCTCGACGCTATGCGTGCTAATGGAGGGAATGGCGCCATAGGTCCGGCTTTCGCCGACGACCATCGCGGCGGGTGCCGGATAGCTGACAATGCCATTGGGCGAATTCACCTCAATGCGCCGCAGATGCGGATGTGTCGAAAGCCCATCCATCGTATTCACTTCGGCGAACGCAATGTCGGCAGCGGCGAGACGCGCGAGCAATTCGTCGCGCGTCAGGGTGGCGAAGGCAGCGGCGACTGTATCGTCGGTGAGTTTGCGGTTCTTCACGCGCGCGACCATGGTGCCGAAGCGCTCATCGTTCGGCAAATTAGGCTGATCGATTACCTTGGCGCAGAAGATTTTCCATTCTCGCTCGCTCTGGATCGAAATCAGGATTTCATGATTGTCTTTCGACACAAACACGCCGTAGGGCGCGACGGACGGATGCGCGAGACCCATGCGCTTGGGCGGATTGCCATTCTCGAAATTCAGCAACGGCACGGTCAGCCAATCCGCCATCACGTCGAACATCGAGATGCGAATGTCGCAGCCTTTGCCGCTACGTCCGCGCGCGATCAGCGCCTCCAGAATGGCGGCGTGCGCGGCAGCACCTGTTGCGACATCGACGATGGACATGCCGACGCGAGACGGCGCTTCCGGGCCGCCCGTAATCGAGCAAAGTCCTGACTCCGCCTGGATCAGAAGATCATAGGCCTTGCGCTGCGCATAAGGGCCGTCGTCTCCATAGCCGCTGATGGTGCAGGAAATCAGCTTAGGATAATCCTTGAGCAATCGCTCACGCGAGAATCCGAGTTTGTCCATCGAGCCGGGCTTGAGATTCTGCACCAGCACATCGGCGCTCGCGATCAAGGTCTCGAGCGATTTTTTGCCAACGTCGGTCGCAAGATCGATGACGACGGATTTCTTGCCGCGGTTGAGCCAGACGAAATAACTGCTCTGGCCTTTGGCTGCGGCGTCATAGGCGCGCGCGAAATCGCCTTCGGGACGTTCGATCTTGATGACGTTGGCGCCTGCGTCGGCTAGGCGCGACGTGCAGAACGGTGCTGCAACCGCCTGTTCCACGGCGACGACGATCAGTCCTTCAAGCGGCAACATGTTTCGTCTCAGTAGGAGCGCGGCATGCCGAGCACATGCTCGGCGAGATGCGACAGGATAAGGTTGGTTGAGATCGGCGCAACCGAATAGAGCCGCGTTTCGCGGAACTTGCGCTCGATGTCGTATTCCTCCGCGAAACCAAATCCGCCATGAGTCTGGATGCAGGCGTTCGCCGCCTCGAACGACGCGTCGGCGGCGAGCATCTTCGCCATGTTGGCTTCCGCGCCACAATCCGTGCCGGCTTCGTAACGTCGTGTGGCTTCTTTCACCATCAATTCGGCAGCGCGCATGTTTGCGTAGGCTTTCGCGATCGGAAACTGGATGCCTTGATTCTGTCCAATGGGACGGCCGAACACCGAACGCTCCTTCGCGTAAGCGCTTGCCTTGTTGATAAACCACTTCGCGTCGCCGATGCACTCGGACGCGATGAGAATACGTTCCGCGTTCATGCCCGACAGAATGTAGCGAAAGCCCTTGCCTTCTTCGCCGATCAGATTGTCGGCTGGCACTTTGAGATTGTTGAAGAACACTTCCGTGGTGGCGTGGTTCATCATGGTGCGGATCGGACGAATCGTCAGGCCGCCGACTTTCTTGGCTTCCAGCATGTCGACAAGAAACACCGAGAGGCCGTCGGTGCGCTTCGCTGCCTGATCTTTCGGCGTGGTGCGCGCGAGCAAGATCATCAAGTCGGAATATTCCGCGCGGCTGGTCCAGATTTTCTGGCCATTGACGACGTAACCGCTGTTGCCGTCTTTCTTCGCGAATGTCTTGAGCGACGATGTATCGGTGCCGCTGGTCGGCTCGGTGACGCCGAACGCCTGCAGGCGAAGTTCACCGCTGGCGATGCGCGGCAGCCATTTTTCCCGCTGCGCGTCGCTGCCGTGTCGTAGCAGCACGCCCATCGTATACATCTGCGCGTGGCATGCGCCGCCGTTGCAGCCGGAGAGTTGTATCTCCTCCATGATCGCGGCAGCGGCCGACAGCTTCAGTCCGGAGCCGCCATATTGTTCGGGGATCAGCACGGATAGATAGCCGGCGTCGATCAGCGCTTTGACGAACTCTTTTGGGTACGCCATCTCGCGGTCGAGCTTGCGCCAATACTCGCCGGGAAATTGCGCGCAAAGCTTCGCGACGGAGTCTCGGATCTCGGTGAACTCATCCCGCTCCGCAACGATGTCCGTATTCAATTTTGTTGATCCTACACGTTGATGCGAACCGGCAGGGTCTCGTAACCCTTCACAAAGCTCGAATACACGCGCTTGGGCTCGCCGACAACCTCGATGTTGTCGAAGCGTTTCAGGATTTCTTCCCAGATGATTTTCAGCTGCAAGTCGGCCAACCGCATGCCGACGCAACGATGAATGCCGAAGCCGAACGACATGTGCGTGCGGGGACGCGCGCGGTCGATGATAAAATTGTCCGCATCCTCGATCACTTCACTGTCGCGGTTGCCGGAGACGTACCACATCACGACGCGGTCGCCTTTTTTTATCATCTTGCCACCGAGTTCGGTGTCTTGAAGTGCGGTGCGGCGCATATGGGCCAGCGGCGTTTGCCAGCGGATCACTTCCGGCACCATGCTCTCGATCAGCCCGTGATTGGCGCGCAGCTTGTCGTATTGATCCGGGTTTTCGTTCAGCGCCAGCACTGAGCCTGTCATCGAGTTACGCGTGGTGTCATTGCCGCCGACAATCAGGAGAATGAGATTGCCCAACAGTTCATCGCGGGTCATATGCCGCGTGGCGTCGCTATGCGCCATCATGGAGATGAGATCGCCTTTCGGCGGCGCGTTGACGCGCTCGTTCCACAATCCGATGAAATAATCGGCGCACTCGCCGAGTTCTTTGAGCCGCGCTTCTTCGCTCTCATAGATGCCGCTTTTCGGCAGCGCGGTCGCCAGATCGGACCAGCGGGTCAGCTTGCGCCGATCTTCCCATGGAAAATCGAACAGAGTGGCCAGCATCTGTGTCGTCAACTCAACGGACACGCGCTCGACCCAGTTGAAGGTCTCGTTGCGCGGCAGATTGTCGAGAATTTCCGCCGAGCGCTCGCGAATGAGAACAGCCATTTTATCGAGCGGCGTCGGCGTGAACATCGGCTGCACGGTCTTGCGCTGCGGACCATGCTTCGGCTCGTCCATCGCGATGAAACTGGGCCAGCTATAATCGTCGGTGACGTCGCGCAGCGAGATGCCGCCGAGCTTGACGTCGGAGGAGAAGATCGCGGGGTTGGTGTCGACATGCATGATGTCGTTGTATTTCGTCACCGACCAGTAATCACCGACCGGGCAGGTCGTGCAGAAATGCACCGGCTCTTCGGCGCGCAGCCGCTCGAAATAAGGCCACAGCGTATCGTCGGCAAAAAGTTTCGGCGCACCGGGATGAAAGTCGGCGAGCGGCATCGAATACGCCTTTTCGCGCGCGGCGCGCAGGCGTTCGTCTTTTGCCTTGCTCATGGTGCCGTGCATTGAAGTCTCCTGCGGCGCATTTTTTTTGGTGGCTGATTTCCAGATGAATTACATCGCGTTGCAACGACAAGAGCAAGGCGAGTTCAAAATCAAAACCCGCGACATGTTTCAAACGTCGTTTTTGTCGCAGCGGTATCCAGATCATAGTTCCATCAGGAGGAACAGCTACAAAAATGTTCGCGTAGAAGTTGCTTAACCACTCGGCCCTCAGTCTTGTCCGCGACGGATTCAAAGGGGCATAGGATATGCAGTTTTTCAAGCCATCTCAGGAGCTTACCGCCAAACTGGACGCGTTAAGCAAGTCGCAGGCGGTAATTGAGTTCAATCTCGACGGCACAATCATCACCGCCAACCAGAATTTTCTGGGCGCGCTGGGTTATCGGCTCGATGAAATCCAGGGCAAGCACCACAGCATGTTCGTGGACCTGGAATTCCGCGAGTCTGCCGAATACAAGGATTTTTGGGAAGCGCTTCGGCGCGGTGAGTATCAGGCCGGTGAATTCGGGCGCGTCGCCAAAGGCGGACGGTCAGTCTGGATTCAGGCGTCGTACAATCCGCTGCTCGACGGCCATGGCAAACCGTTCAAGGTCGTCAAGTTTGCCTCCGACATCACCGAGCAGAAGCTTCGCAACGCGGATTACGAAGGCCAGATCAACGCGATTCAGAAATCGCAGGCCGTAATCGAGTTCAATCTCGATGGCACCGTCATCACCGCCAACGACAATTTCCTCAAGACGCTGGGTTATCGGCTCGACGAAATCGAGGGCAAGCATCATGGCCTGTTTGTGGATCCGGATTATCGCGAGAGCATTGCCTATCGTGAATTCTGGGACTCGCTCCCTCGCGGCGAGTATCAGGCCGCCGAATACAAGCGCGTCGCCAAAGGCGGTCGCGCGGTCTGGATTCAGGCGTCGTATAATCCCATCGCAGGCGCGGACGGCAAGCTCAACAAGGTCGTGAAATTCGCGACTGACACCACCGCGCAGGTCGAGGACCGGATTCGCCGCGGCGAAATCCAGAAGTCAATCGACAGCGATCTTGGACAGATCACTGACGCCGTGGCAGCAACCTCCGAGCGCGTCACGTCGGCGGCGAGTGCTTCGACGCAAACGTCCTCTAACATGCAGGCGGTGGCCTCAGGCGCGGAAAAACTGGCAGCGTCCGTCGGCGAGATCAGCCGACAGGCGGCGGATGCCTTGAACATTTCGATGCAGGCCGTCCAGCAAGCCAACGAGACCAACGCAATCGTGTCGGGACTTGCGGTTGCCGCGCAGAAGATCGGCGACGTGGTCAAGCTCATCAACAATATCGCGGACCAGACCAATCTGCTGGCGCTCAATGCCACCATTGAGGCAGCGCGCGCAGGCGAGGCGGGCAGAGGCTTTGCGGTCGTCGCATCCGAAGTGAAGAGTCTTGCGACCCAGACGGCGAAAGCCACCGACGAGATCAGTGCGCAGATCGCGGAGGTGCAGGGAACGACCGCAAGCGCCGTCAACGTCATCGAGGCGATCACGCAGACCATTTCGCGCGTCAACGAGATTTCGGCGGCGATTGCGGCGTCGGTCGAGGAACAGGCCTCGGTGACCCAAAGCATCTCGGAGAACATGCAGGTGGCCGCGAAGGGCGTCACTGACATCAACGCCAACATGAATGATATTGCGGAAGCGACCAAATCGGTCGATGACTCCACCCGCAAGGTGCGGGACGCCTCGCGCGCGCTGGCGTAATCAAGCGCTTGAAATTGGCGTGCGAAATGTCAGCCAAAAGACATTTCGGCGCCGCGCTTTGTGGCCTTCTCCCAGCAACCGGCCCGTGGCATGGTCGCGGCTGAAACAGCAGCGGCCAGCCTGAAGAGCCGTTTCGGGAGAGAGCTCAATGATTCCCAATACGCATAGCGTGTTTAATTTCGACCTCGGCGAAACTGCCGACGCCATCCGCGAAACGGTGCGCGATTTCTCGCAGCACGAGATCGCGCCGCGCGCCGCCGAGATCGACAAGAGTAACCAGTTCCCGCGCGATCTCTGGCCGAAACTCGGTGCGCTCGGGTTGCACGGCATCACCGTCGAAGAGGAATATGGCGGCTCAGGTCTCGGCTATCTCGAGCATTGCATCGCGATGGAAGAAATCTCGCGCGCGTCCGCCTCGGTCGGACTTTCTTATGGCGCGCACTCGAATCTCTGCATCAACCAGATCCGCCGCAATGCCAGCGACGCGCAGAAGAAGAAATATCTGCCAAAGCTGATTTCCGGCGAGCATGTCGGCGCGCTTGCGATGTCTGAGCCCGGTGCAGGCTCCGATGTTGTGTCCATGACGACGCGCGCCGACAAGAAGGGTGATCGCTACGTCATCAATGGTTCCAAAATGTGGATCACCAACGGTCCTGTCGCGGAGACCCTTGTGGTTTATGCCAAGACCGATCCTGCGGCTGGCCCGCGTGGCATCACGGCCTTCGTGATCGAAAAAGGCATGAAGGGTTTTTCGACCGCGCAGAAACTCGACAAGATGGGCATGCGCGGGTCGGATACCGCTGAACTGGTATTCGAGGATTGCGAAGTGCCTGAGGAGAATGTGCTCGGTAATGTCGGTCGTGGC
>JAYVYQ010000210.1:0-16302 GCA_043784125.1 Afipia sp. | reverse complement strand
TACATCTGCATTTCTGTGGCCGATACCGGAAGTGGCATGAGCCCTGACGTGTTGACGCGGGCGTTCGACCCGTTCTTCACCACTAAGCCGTTGGGGCAGGGAACGGGGCTTGGCCTGTCGATGATCTACGGCTTTGCCAAGCAATCCAACGGTCATGTGGTCATCGAGAGTTCGCCGGGCTTGGGAACGACAGTCAAACTCTATCTACCGCGCTATGAAGGCGAAGTCATTTCAGACGGTGCGATCACGGAGATGGCCGCAGAACTGAAATCCGCAGGTGAAAGAATTCTCGTCGTTGAGGACGAACCCGTCGTTCGCGCCGTCATCGTCGAATTGTTGCAGGAGCAAGGGTATCGGCTGCTGGAAGCAGCCGATGGCGTGGCAGCGCTGAACTTCCTGCGTGCCGGCGAACATATCGATCTGCTGGTGACGGATGTTGGGCTACCCGGCATGAACGGCCGCGAGCTCGCCGATCAGGCGCGCGCGTTGCGGCCGGATCTGAAAATTCTCTTTATCACCGGCTATGCTGAAAACACCGCGGCGGCTAAGGGCTTTCTGCAGGCCGGCATGGACATGATGACCAAGCCGTTCGATCTCGACAAATTTTCCCAGCGCGTCCGGGACATGGTGTCCAGCTAGTTCACTTTACCACGCGCGAAACAACACGCTGGCGTTGACGCCGCCGAAACCAAATCCATTCGACAACGCATATTCCATCGCCATCGGGCGCGCCGAACCGCGCACCAGGTCGATCCCGGCTGCGGCCGCGTCCGGATGATCGAGATTGAGCGTTGCGGGTGCGATCTGATCGCGCAGCGCCAGCACAGCGAAGATCGCTTCAAGTCCGCCGGCCGCACCGAGCAGATGTCCCGTCGCCGACTTCGTCGAACTAACGGCGATGCTGCCGTCGGTGCCGAACACGGCTTTGATTGCGGCTAACTCACCGCTGTCGCCGACCGGAGTCGAGGTGGCGTGCGCGTTGAGGTGCTGCACTTCAATTGGCGAAATGGCCGCCTGACGCAATGCGATTTCAATCGAGCGCCGCGCGCCGTCGCCGTCTTCGGGTCCTGCTGTCATGTGATAGGCGTCGGACGTCGTGCCGTATCCGACCAGTTCGGCAATCGGCGTGGCGCCACGGCCCAGCGCGTGGTCGAGTGTCTCGATCACCAGAATGCCCGCACCTTCGCCCATCACACAACCGTCGCGATCCCGGTCGAAGGGACGCGAGGCGCGTTGGGGTTGGTCATTGAAATTTGTCGACAATGCGCGCGCAGTGGCAAAGCCGCCGAGACTGACGCGATCGATACAGGCTTCTGCGCCGCCGCAGATTGTAACATCCGCTTCGCCGGACTGAATAAGCCGCGCGCCATCGCCAATCGCCTGCACGCCCGCAGCACATGCCGTCACCGGCGCGCCGAGCGGACCCTTGAAGCGTGACGGATCGCGACCTGTCCGGCAGCGAGATTGACGAGAAACGACGGCACGGTGAACGGCGACATCCGCCTCACACCGCGCTCGTCCGCGAGACGAACTGCATCGGCAATGGCGGGAAATCCGCCGATGCCAGAGGCGATGATGGTCGCGGTGCGTTCCTGATCGCGCGCGTTGTCAGGTTTCCATCCGGCCTGCGCGATGGCTTCATCTGCCGCCATCAGGGCAAACAGGATGAAGCGATCCATTTTCTTCTGGTCTTTGCGAGGGGCGGCACGATCCGGGTCGAAGCCGAACTCCGGGTCTTCGACAATATCAGGAACGACGCCGCAGGCTTTCGCCGGCAGATCGCCGACGACATTGTCCGACAACGCGCGAATGCCTGACTGTCCGGCGAGCAGGCGCGACCAATTGCCCCCAACGCCGCAGCCGAGCGGCGAAATCGCGCCCATTCCGGTGACTACGATTCGTCGCATGGCGGTGTTCCGTTTGGCGTTGTTCAAATTGTCACCACAGGCAGACTTCAGCGAATCCGACTCAATGCAGTTTGCGTTCGACCGCAATCGCGGTTGCTTCGCCGCCGCCGATGCACAGCGAGGCGATGCCACGCTTGACGTTGTTCTTTTCCATCGCATGCAGGAGTGTTACGATCAGCCGTGCGCCAGTCGCTCCAATCGGATGGCCGAGCGCGCAGGCGCCGCCGTTGACGTTGAGTTTGTCACGCGGAATGTTGAGATCGCGCGCCGCCGCCATCGGCACCACAGCGAAAGCCTCGTTGATCTCGAACAGATCGACATCGCCAACACTCCAGCCGATTTTCTCAAGCAGCTTGCGGATCGCCGGAATGGGAGCGGTTGTGAACCAGTCCGGCGCCTGGCTGTGCGTCGAGTGGCCTTTGATCTCGGCGAGAATTGGAAGGCCTTCGCGTTCGGCAATGGAGCGGCGAGTGAGAACCAAAGCCGCAGCGCCATCGGCATTTGCAGAGGAGGCGGCCGGCGTGATCGTGCCATTCGGTCGGAACGCGGGTTTGAGGTTCGGAATTTTCGCAGGGTCCACCTTCATCGGATGTTCGTCGTTCTCGACGACGCGCACGCCGGCTTTTTCCTTCACTGAAATCTGCGCGATTTCCTTTTTGAACGATCCGTTCTGAACTGCGTTGCGTGCGCGCGTCAGGGTCTCGATGGCGTAGTCATCCTGATCCTTGCGCGAGAACTGATAGGCTTCGGCAGCGGCTTCGCCGAAATCGCCCATCGAGCGTCCAGTCTCGTAGGCGTCCTCCAGGCCATCCATCAGCATGTGATCGATGATGCGGTCGTGTCCGACGCGATAACCGGCGCGGGCTTTCTGCAACAAATATGGCGCGTTGCTCATGCTCTCCATGCCGCCCGAAATGACGATCTCGGCGGAGCCAGCATTGATGATATCGTGGGCCAGCATCGTGGCCTTCATGCCGGAGCCGCAAACCTTGTTGATAGTGGTTGCACCGGTGGCATCCGGCAATTTCGCGCCGCGCGCGGCCTGACGCGCAGGAGCCTGACCTTGTCCGGCGGGAAGCACGCAACCCATGAACACTTCATCGACCTTGTCAGGCGACAGCTTGGCGCGCTCAAGGGCTGCGCCGATGGCATGCGAGCCGAGGTTATGGGCACTGAAGGACGACAAGTCGCCCAGGAACCGGCCAAGCGGCGTGCGGACGGCGGAGACGATGACGACGGGATCGGACGTGGACATGAAACATCTCCTGTGACGAGCGAGCAGGCTGTGAGGCCATTTACATGATAAGTATCATATTAAAACGGACAAGGATTGCAATCTGCGATCCCGGCAGCAGGCCATGAAATAATGCCGGACAAGCACCGTCCTGTTTCAAACGGTATTCAGGATGCCGGAGACCACATGAGTTTTTCTTAGTCTACGCATGAGTTATCTTCGCCGGTCGAGAAAAGCCTGCATGTGCTGCTGGGGCTCTCCGGTGAGGTAAGCCTGTCCGAATGCCTTGATGCTAACATCGACCGATTGCGACAGCGGCAGTTCTTCCCATTGTCTCAACAGCGCCTTTTGATTGCGCATGGCTTGCGGCGCGCATTCGGCAATGGCGGTTGCCGCAGACGCGATGGCTGAATCCAGATCGGCGACCGGCACGACCTGTTCGACAAATCCCCAATCGAGCGCGGTCGGCGCGTCGATGGTCGCTGCGGTCAGAATCAGCCAGCGCGCGCGGCCCCAGCCGATCAGGCGCGGCAATAATGCGGCATGAATGACCGACGGGATTCCGACCTTCACTTCGGGCATCGCGAATTTCGCGTCGTCCGACGCGATGCGCAGGTCGCAGGCGGCCGCGACTTCCAGACCGCCACCGAGGCACCATCCTTGAATGCGCGCGATGACGGGCACAGGAAACAGCCTTATCGACTCGCAGACATCGCGAAGTCCCTTGATGAAGGTCTCGGCGGACGCCTGATCGAGCGTCGCCATCTCCTTGATATCCGCACCGCCGATGAAACTCTTGATGCCGGTGCCAGCCATCACCAGCACGCGAATGTCGTGTTCCTTGGCAAGCGTCGCGAACGCCTCGCACAGGCCGCGATTGACGGCCGAGTTCAAGATGTTCAGCGGACCGGCGTTGCGGATGAACATTCGCACAATGCCGCCTTCGCCGCGCTCGATGTCGCAATACTCGTTGATCGTCTGCATGGCGTTCCCGGATGAATGGGCCGAGATGGTGCGCGAGCGCATGGGCTTCGTCAATCGAGGCGCATGGCAGCTATTTTGGCCACGAATGTGCAACTGCGAACATCGCGGTCTGCTATTATATGACCGAAAACATGTGATGAGGCGGCAATGCGCTATTCCAAAGAGCACAAGACCGAGACCCATGCGCGGATCGTGAAGAACGCGTCCGTACTGCTGCGCGAGAAGGGCGCAGAGGGAATCGGCGTCGCGGGCCTGATGAAAGAGGCTGATCTCACGCATGGCGGCTTCTACGCGCATTTCGAATCGCGCGATGCGCTGATCGGCGAAGCCTTCGCGCATGAGATGGATCAGACCACGCGACGCTGGCGCAAGCGCGCCGAACAGGCGCCGGAAGGGCAACGTCTTGCGTCGGTCGTAAACGGCTATCTGACGCCGAGCCATCGCGACGACATCGGAAACGGCTGCGCGCTACCGGCACTTGGCGCCGAAGTGCTGCGCGCCAATCCGAAGACGCGCAAGGCGGCGGCGCTCAAACTCGAAGACATGATCGAGATGATCGCGGAACAAATGCCGGGAGCCGGATCGAAAGCAGCGCGGCGCGACGCCATCGCCACACTCGCAACCATGCTGGGTGCTTTGGTGCTGGCGCGCATGGCCGGCAACGGCGATTTTTCGTCCGAGATATTGGCTGCCGGTCGTCATGCAGCGCTCGCCGCAGAGGCTGCACCGAAACGGGGTGGCAAAATACCTACCGCTAAAATCCCTGCCGCTAAGGCACGCAGCTGCGTGTCAGCCCGCCTGAAATAGCGCACGTTCCTGCTCAACAAGGTCGTAGATATATTCCGCGACAGCGCGGATGCGGGCGAGATCCTTGCTGTCAGCATGCATCAACAGCCAGAATGTGCGGCGGATCGAAACCGTGTCCGGCAAGATGGCCTGAAGCTGCGGATGCGACAGCGCCATGAATCGCGGCAGAACCGCGATGCCAAACCCGGCCAAGGTCGCGTTGAGTTGTGCAATCAGATTGGCGCTGCGGAATTTCGGCGAGATTTTTGGCGACACCAGCGGCAGATAATCGAGTTCCGGCGTGAACAGAAGTTCTTCGATGTAGCCGACGAACCGATGGCCGGTTAAATCCTCGCGGGTGGCGATGGCTGGAAATTTCGCAAGATAGGACGGAGCAGCATAGAGCCCCAGCGTGTAGTCCAGCAGCTTACGCCCGATAATTCGACCCTCCTTTGGCATCGACAGAGTGATCGCGATATCGGCTTCGCGCTTCGACAGGCTAAACAGCCGCGCGGTGGCGACCAGCTGCAGATCGAGGTCGGGGTAGGTGTCGGCCAGTTTGACCAGCCGCGATGCCAGAAAATAACTCCCGAAGCCGTCCGGCGCGCCGATGCGAACGGTGCGGGTGAGATGGGCTCTTGAACCGCCGATCACCTCCTGGTTGGCAACGATGGTCGATTCAATCGCCTCGGCGCTGCCCGCCACGCGATGTCCGGATTCGGTGAGGACGTACCCGGTCTTGCGCCGGTCGAATAGTTTGGCCGAGAGCCGCTGTTCCAGCCGGTCTACGCGGCGGATAACGGTGGTATGATCGACACCGAGCTGCTTGGCTGCCGCCGAGACCGTTCCACCGCGCGCAATCGCCAGAATGAAGCGGAAATCATCCCAGTCGGGGTCGCCACTTTGATCTGGCATTTACGCACATCTATCCTGTAATTTCTCGCAGTTGAATCTTATAAAATGCAGGTCGATACGTCTTGTAAAGACTTCAAAAGACCTCGGGAGGACTAAGCATGCGTTCCATCGGACATTTCATCGGCGGCAAGGAAGTGAAAGGCACATCGGGCCGTTTTGCGGATGTGTTCGAGCCCATGACCGGCGAAATTCAGGCCAAGGTCGCGCTTGCGTCCAAAGCTGAAATGCGCGCGGCGGTCGAAAACGCCAAGGCCGCGCAGGTCGAGTGGGGTGCGACCAATCCGCAGCGCCGCGTCCGCGTGCTGATGAAATTTCTGGAACTGGTGGCGCGCGACAACGAAGCGCTGGCCGAATTGCTGACGCGCGAGCACGGCAAGACCATTCCGGACGCGCGCGGCGATATTCTGCGTGGCGTCGAAGTCGTCGAGTTTGCTCTCGGCATTCCGCAGTTGATGAAGGGCGAATACACCGAAGGCGCCGGCCCCGGCATCGATCTGTATTCGATGCGCCAGCCCTTGGGCGTCGTCGCCGGCATCACGCCGTTCAATTTCCCCGCGATGATCCCGATGTGGAAATTTGCGCCCGCAATCGCCTGCGGCAACGCGTTCATCCTTAAGCCGTCGGAGCGCGATCCCGGCGTGCCGATGGCACTTGCGGCACTGATGCATGAGGCAGGATTACCGCCCGGCATTCTGAACTGCGTCAACGGTGACAAGGAAGCGGTGGACGCCATTCTGGACGATCCGGATATCCGCGCGATTGGCTTTGTCGGCTCGTCGTCGATCGCGCAATACATCTACGAGCGCGCAGCGCAAACGGGCAAGCGCGCACAATGCTTCGGCGGCGCGAAAAACCACGCCATCATCATGCCCGACGCCGACATGGATCAGACCGTCGACGCGCTGATCGGCGCGGGCTTCGGCGCTGCCGGCGAGCGCTGCATGGCGATCTCGGTTGCGGTGCCGGTCGGCAAGACGACCGCAGATCGTTTGATGGAAAAACTCATTCCGCGCGTCGAGAGCCTGAAGATCGGTCCATCGACCGATCCGAATGCCGATTTCGGCCCGCTTGTGACCAAGGCCGCGCTGGAGCGCGTCAAGGATTACGTCGAGGTCGGCATCAAGGAAGGCGCCAAACTCGCCGTCGACGGACGCGGCTTCAAGATGCAGGGTTACGAGAACGGCTTCTATATGGGCGGCTGCCTGTTCGACAACGTCACCAAGGACATGAGAATCTACAAGGAAGAGATTTTCGGACCCGTGCTGTCGGTGGTGCGCGCCAAGGATTACGACGAAGCGCTGGCGCTGCCGTCGGACCATGACTATGGCAACGGCGTTGCGATCTTCACCCGCGATGGCGACGCGGCGCGTGATTTTGCAGCGCGTGTGAATGTCGGCATGGTCGGCATCAACGTGCCGATCCCGGTGCCGGTGGCGTATTACACCTTCGGCGGCTGGAAAAAATCCGGCTTCGGCGATCTCAATCAATACGGGCCGGATTCGGTGCGGTTCTACACCAAGACCAAGACCGTCACCGCGCGCTGGCCATCCGGCGTGAAAGAAGGCGCGGACTTCGCGATCCCGACAAGTTGACGGCGCAAGCCGATGCAATTTGCACTCAACGAAGATCAAATCGCCGTTCGCGACATGGCGCGCGAATTCGCGGCGGAGAAGATCGCGCCGTTCGCGCTGAAGTGGGACGAGGAGAAATTTTTCCCCGTCGATACGATGCGCGAGGCGGCGGCGCTCGGCATGGGTGGCGTCTATATCAAGGACGATGTCGGCGGATCGGCGCTGACGCGTTTCGATGCGGCTTTGATCTTCGAGGCGCTTGCGAGCGGATGCCCGACAGTATCGGCCTTCATCTCGATCCATAACATGTCGGCGTGGATGATCGATCACTTCGGATCGGACGCGCAGCGTAAAAAATGGTTGCCGCGTTTATGCTCAATGGAGCTGGTCGCAAGCTATTGCCTAACGGAGCCGGGGTCCGGTTCCGATGCAGCGGCGCTCTCGACGCGCGCTGTTCTCGACGGCGATCATTATGTGCTGAACGGCCAGAAGCAATTCATCTCCGGCGCGGGCAAGGGCGACCTTTACGTCGTGATGGTGCGCACCGGCGACAAAGGCCCCGGCGGCATTTCCACACTGGTGATCGAAGGCGACACGCCGGGCGTGTCGTTCGGTGCCAATGAGCGCAAGATGGGCTGGAACGCGCAGCCCACGCGAGCCGTCGTGTTCGAGAATACGCGCGTGCCAGTCGCCAATCGTCTCGGCGATGAAGGCATCGGCTTCAAGATCGCGATGGCGGGTCTCGACGGCGGACGGTTGAATATTGCGGCGTGTTCGCTCGGCGGCGCGCAATCCGCGCTCGACAAGTCGCTGACGTATATGCGTGAGCGAAAAGCCTTCGGCAAACGTCTTGACGAATTTCAGGCGCTGCAGTTTCGTCTCGCCGATATGGCGACCGAGCTGGAAGCCGCGCGCACTTTCATCTGGCGCGCCGCCGCAGCCCTTGATCGCAAGGATGCGGACGCGACGATGTTGTGCGCGATGGCCAAGCGCTTTGGAACAGACGTGGGATTTGCCGTCGCCAATCAGGCGTTACAATTGCACGGCGGCTACGGCTATCTCTCCGAATACGGCATCGAGAAAATCGTGCGCGATTTGCGTGTCCATCAGATTCTCGAAGGCACCAACGAAATCATGCGCGTCATCGTGGCGCGCAAATTGATTGAGGGCGCGCGGTGAACGCGCCCTTCATCGAGGGCGATCTCGTCGCGCTGCGCGAAGGCGGCGCGGGCATCATTCGCCTGAACCGGCCGAAGGCGATTAATGCCGTCACGCTGGAGATGTTTCGCGACATCGACAAGGCGCTCGATGCTTTCGAGACCGATCCCGCGGTCAGCGTCATTATTCTGGAAGGCGCGGGCGAGCGCGGTCTGTGTGCGGGCGGCGACATTCGCGCGTTGTGGGAAAGTTCGCACGCCAAAGGGGATCTCGGCAAAATTCTCTGGCGCGAGGAATACATTCTGAACGCGCGGATCGCCAAATTCCCGAAACCTTATGTTGCCTTCATGGATGGCATCGTGATGGGCGGCGGCGTCGGATTGTCCGCGCACAGCCGCCATCGCGTCGTCACCGACAAGACCAAACTCGCAATGCCGGAAGCAGGTCTCGGCTTTTTCCCGGATGTCGGTGGCACATGGCTGCTGGCACGCGCGCCCGGCGAGAGCGGCACCTATTTCGGTTTGACCGGAAGCGTCATGAACGGGCCGGACGCCGTGCATGCGGGATTTGCGGATGCGGTGGTACCGCAGGCAAAATTGCTTGCGCTGCGTCAAGCGCTGACTGAAATTCAGCACGGTGCGGACAATGCGATCGTGGAAAAGATGATCGTGAATCTTGCGACCGGAGACAACGCAGGACCAGTGGCGGCGATGCAGCCGCAAATCGACCAATGGTTTGCGCACGACCGGATGCAGGACATTATTGCCGCATTGAAAGCCAACAGTTCGGAACAGGCGCAGGCGACGCTAAAGATTCTCAACGAGAAATCACCCCGCGGAATGGTGGTGACGCTGAAGCTGCTGCGATTGGCGCGGGCTTCTGCGTCACTTGAAGAATGTCTCGCGCGCGAATATCGCGCGGCCCTCGAAGTTTTTGCCAGCGACGACTTTCGCGAAGGCGTGCGCGCCGCCG
The DNA here is from genome assembly GCA_043784125.1 of Afipia sp. Taxonomy (GTDB): domain Bacteria; phylum Pseudomonadota; class Alphaproteobacteria; order Rhizobiales; family Xanthobacteraceae; genus Afipia. The sequence goes on along the minus strand of JAYVYQ010000210.1, from coordinate 6,775 downwards.
TGATTGACAAGGATCGCAATCCGACATGGTCGCCGCCGCGCATCGAAGATGTCACGCCTGAAATGATGGCGCCGTATTTTGCGAACATCGGCGCGAACGAACTGGTATTCAATCACTGAGGTCAAGAGAAAGTATTCCGGGAGAGCAACATGGCAAACATCGCATTCATCGGTCTGGGAAACATGGGCGGCCCCATGGCGGCCAACCTCGTCAAGGCCGGACACAAGGTCCAGGGCTTCGATCTGGTTCAGGCCTCGAAGGACACGGCGAAAGCCGATGGCGTGAGCATTGCGGCGTCCGCGACTGACGCGGTGAAAGGCGCCGAGATCGTCATCACCATGTTGCCTGCGGGCAAGCATGTGCTTGCGGTGTGGAAGGACCTCGTGCCGGTCGTCGGCAAAAACACATTGATGATCGATTGCTCGACCATCGATGTCGAAAGCGCGCGATACGCGCATGGCCACGCGACCGAGCATAATCTGCCGTCGATCGACGCGCCGGTGTCCGGCGGCACCGGCGGTGCGAAAGGCGCGACGTTGACATTCATGGCGGGCGGCAGCGAGAATGCTTTCGCCAAGGCCAAGCCCATTCTCGAAGCGATGGGCAAGAAGATCGTTCATTGCGGCGAGGCGGGCGCGGGGCAGGCGGCGAAAATCTGCAACAACATGATCCTCGGCATTTCGATGATCGGCGTCGGCGAGGCCTTCGTGCTCGCCGAGAAACTTGGACTCTCTCATAAAGCGTTGTTCGATGTGTCGTCGACATCGTCGGGCCAGTGCTGGTCGCTAACGACCTATTGCCCGGTGCCGGGTCCGGTGCCGACATCGCCCGCCAACAACGAATATAAACCCGGCTTTGCCGCCGCGCTGATGCTGAAGGATTTGCGATTGTCGCAGGAAGCGGCGAAAGCCTCCGGCGCCGTGACGCCGCTCGGCGGACATGCCGAGAGCATCTACGAGGCGTTCGACAAGGCCGGTCACGGCGGCGTGGATTTTTCCGGTGTCATCAATCATTTGCGCCATCTCACGCATAAATAACGAGTTCATGCGATGACGACATTCCAGGACGCGCGCGCGTTTCTCCTCAAGCTCCGCACCGACTACGACAAGGCGGTGAAGGAATTTCGCTGGCCGGATGCTGTGCCATTCAACTGGGCGCTCGACTGGTTCGATGCCGATCTTGCGACACATGCTGAGAGCAAAAATCGCACCGCGCTGTGGATCATCGATGCGGCCACAAACACCGAAACCAAATTGTCGTTCGCGCAGATGTCGCGGCGCTCCAACCAGACCGCGAATTTTCTGCGCGATCTTGGCCTCAAGCGGGGCGATCATCTGCTGCTGTTGCTCGGCAATGTCGTGCCGCTGTGGGAAACCATGCTGGCGGCGATGAAGCTCGGCGTCATCACGATCCCCGCAACCACTTTGCTGACCGGCGATGAATTGCGCGACCGGCTGGATCGCGGCAAGGCGAAGGTCGTCGTCGCCACACAGGATCAGGTCGCGAAGTTCGAGGGGCTTGGCGGCCAAGATTCTGGCGGCGATGGTTTCACGAAGATCGTTGTTGCTGCAACGTCCGATCATAAAAGCTGGCGGCGTTACGAGGACGCGGCGAATTATCCTGACACATTTACGCCGGACGGGCCGACCGGCGCGCACGATCCGATGCTGCTCTATTTTACGTCCGGCACCACGGCGAAACCGAAACTCGTACTGCACAGCCATCGCAGCTATCCGGTGGGATCGCTGTCGACGATGTATTGGCTGGGATTGCAGCCCGGCGACATTCATCTCAACATTTCATCGCCCGGTTGGGCCAAGCATGCGTGGAGCTGCTTCTATTCGCCGTGGAATGCCGGCGCGACCATCTTCATCTGCAATCAGCCGCGCTTCGACGCCAAGGGATTGCTCGCGACCGTCGCGCGCTGCGGCGTGACGACGCTCTGTGCGCCGCCGACGGTGTGGCGGCTGTTCATTCAGGAGAAGCTCGCGGACTATAAAGTATCGGTGCGCGAAGTCTGCGGCGCGGGCGAGCCGCTCAATCCCGAAGTGATCGATCAGGTGAAAGCCGCGTGGGGTCTCACCATTCGCGATGGCTACGGCCAGACGGAGACGACGGCGCTCGCCGGCAATTCGCCGGGACAGAAGGTGAAAGTCGGTTCGATGGGCCGGCCGATGCCCGGATATAACGTCAAGGTCGCCGATGCCGACGGCAAGCCGTCAAAGGAAGGCGAGGTGCGTCTTGTGCTCGGCGCCGACCGCCCTGCGGGTTTGATGCTCGGCTATCAGGGCGACGACGGCAAACCGCAAGGTGCCGATGGCGAGGTGTACCAGACCGGCGATGTGGTGTTCCTCGACGACGATGGATATCTCACCTTCGTCGGCCGTTCGGACGACGTGTTCAAATCATCCGACTATCGCATCAGCCCGTTCGAGTTGGAGAGTGTGTTGCTTGAGCATGAAATGGTCGCCGAAGCCGCGGTGGTGCCGACGCCGGACCCTATACGCCTGGCGCTGCCGAAGGCCTACATCTCACTGGTCCCCGGCACCGAAATCAATCGTGCCACGGCACTGTCGATTTTCCAGTATGTTCATTCGCGGCTGGCACCCTTCAAGCGCATCCGCCGCATCGAGCTGGTGAGCGAGTTGCCGAAAACCATTTCGGGCAAGATTCGCCGTGTTCAGTTGCGCCGCCTTGAACACGATAACGACCGCAAGGACGCGCTGCGGGGCCAGGAATTCCGCGAGGAAGATTTTCCGGAATTGAAGAGCGATGGGGCCGGAGCGCGATAGCGGCAGTCTCTTCTTGCCATGCGCGGGGCTTGACCCGCGCATCCATCTCCAACAAAAGACGTGCTTGAAGAGGGATTGCAGGGAGACTTCCGGTGAGCGTTGCGATGGATCGCGAAGACTTCATAAAGCTGGTCGGAACCGAGCTTGGACTGTCGGAATGGCACACGGTCGATCAGAAGCAGATCAATGCCTTCGCGCACGCCACCAACGATCATCAATTCATCCACATCGATCCGGAACGCGCCAAGCGCGAGACGCCGTTCGGCGGCACCATCGCGCACGGGTTTCTGTCGCTGTCGGTGTTGCCCGCGATGGCTTATGCAACCATGCCGACGTTGAACGGTGCGGCGATGTCGATCAATTACGGTTTCGACAAAATCAGATTTCTGACACCAGTGCGCGCCGGCAAGCGCGTGCGCGCCCGCTTTGTGCTGAGCGAAGTCACAATGAAATCGCCGAAGGAATTATTGGCGCGAACCGCGACGACGCTTGAAATCGAAGACGAGGAAAAGCCCGCGCTGGTCGCCGACTGGCTCGGCATGCATTTTTTCAACTGAGTTAAAGGATCGCGATCATGGCAATCAGATTTGACGGACGTGTTGCGATCGTGACGGGCGCGGGTGCGGGTCTCGGCCGCGCGCATGCGCTTGGTCTCGCAAAACTCGGCGCGCGCGTTGTCGTCAACGATCTCGGTGCTGCGCGTGACGGCAGCGGCGGCTCGTCCAGCCCCGCGCAGGCCGTGGTCGATGAAATTACCAAGGCCGGTGGCGAAGCCATTGTAGACGGCGCGGATGTTTCGGATTTCACAGCAGTGAGAGAAATGGTCGCGCGCGCCACGATGAAGTGGGGCAGTGTCGATCTGATGGTCGCCAACGCCGGCATCCTGCGCGACAAATCATTCGCCAAGATGGAGCCGGATGATTTCGCAAAGGTCATCGCCGTGCATCTGACCGGCACGTTCAATTGCTGTCGCGCGGTGTGGGAAGGGATGCGTGAACGCAATTACGGCCGCATCGTCGTGACGACTTCATCATCGGGCCTGTTCGGCAATTTCGGGCAGGCAAATTACGCGGCGGCGAAAATGGGCACCGTGGGATTGATGAACGTGCTGGCAGAGGAAGGCCGCAAGACCAACATCAAGGTCAACACGATCTCGCCGACGGCTGCGACGCGCATGACCGAAGGCCTGATTCCGCCGGATGCACTGGCTTTGATGAAGCCGGAAGCGATCACGCCTGCGGTGTTGTATCTCTTGAGCGAAGACGCACCGACACGCACGATCATGGGCGCGGGCGCGGGGTCGTTCGCCGTCATCAAGGTTGTCGAGACCGAGGGCATGAATCTACCGCAGGCGCAATGGACGCCGGACGCCATCGCTGCGAACTTCGCAAAGATCGGCGACATGTCGACCGCGCGCGATCTCGGCGGCGCGTTCTTCCAGACCTTCAAATATATCGAGCAGGCCGCGAAAGCCGCAGGGATCAAGCTGCCGCCGATGGGCGGCTAGGCGTTGAACGTCGGCGTCATCGGAGCAGGTCCTGCGGGGCTGATGGCGGCTGAGATTTTGGCGTCGGGTGGCGCGCGCGTCACGGTGTATGACAGCATGCCGTCGGTCGGCCGCAAATTTCTGCTCGCAGGGCGCGGCGGACTCAATCTCACCCATAGCGAACCACTCGAGAAATTCATGACGCGCTATGGCGACGCGACGCCGCATCTGCATGCCGCCGTTGAGGCGTTCCCGCCGGACAGATTGCGCGCGTGGAGTGAAGCACTGGGCCAGCCGACATTCATCGGCTCGAGCGGGCGCGTATTTCCCAAAGCGTTCAAGGCCTCGCCATTGCTGCGCGCGTGGCTCAGGCGGCTCCGCGAACTCGGTGTGACGTTCGCACTTCGTCATCGCTGGACCGGATGGACTGCGAACGGCGATCTGCAATTCGAAACCGGCGACGGCGCACGCGCCCTCAAAACCGATGCAACCATCATCGCACTCGGCGGCGCAAGCTGGCCGAAGCTCGGCTCCGATGGCGAATGGGTGGACGCTCTCGCATCGAAAGGCATTTCGATTGCGCCGCTACGCCCGGCCAATTGCGGGTTCACGGTCGCGTGGACCGATGTGTTTCGCGATCGTTTTGAGGGCCATCCGCTGAAGGGCATTGCGCTGTCGTTCGGCAAGCACATCATGCGTGGCGAGGCGACGGTGACGCGCGACGGCTTGGAGGGCGGCGTGGTCTATGCGCTCTCGGCACCGCTGCGCGATGCTATTCTCGCATCTGGCGAGGCGACACTTCATGCTGCGTTGCTGCCAGACGCAAAGCGCGACGAGCTAACGCAGAGATTAGGCGCGTCACGCGGGAAGCAGTCGTTTACAAATTTTCTGCGCAAGGCTGCAAATCTGTCGCCTGTCGGAATCGGATTGCTTCAGGAGGCCGCAGCAAACTCCAGCACCCAACTCTCGGTAATGCTCCCTGGCGAACTCGCTGCCTTCATCAACGCGGTCCCGGTCAAGCTGATCGGCATCGCGCCGCTCGCGCGGGCGATTTCCACCGCGGGCGGAATTTCATTCGCCGAGATCGATGCGCAATTTATGCTACGTAAACGCCCCGGGATATTCGTCGCAGGCGAAATGCTGGATTGGGAAGCGCCGACCGGCGGCTATTTATTGCAGGCGAGTTTTGCGACGGGGGCTACTGCGGCGCACGGCGCGCTGGAATATTTGGCGCGCAGTTAACCGCGTCCGGTGCTAACCTTTTTTCTTGGCTAATTCGTCGCGCTGCTTGGTTAGCTTTTCCAATTCAGCAGATTGCTCCGCGATGCGGTCGGATGCGCGCTCCTCGTTCGCACCGCCCGCAGCGGCTGCCGCCTGTTCGACCAGCTGGCGGATGTTATCGCGCAGGATCGCGATGCGGTCGTCAAGTTCTGATGCTGAAAGCGAACCGGCCATGGCAAAGTCTCCGTCGTCATCTTAAGGCATAATGCGTGAAAAATACATAGGACAATGCGCGTAGCGCGCGCTGGTTCCCTTTATAGCTTAAACGCCGCTCTCGATTTCCTCGCGCAACATCTCCAGCGCCAGCCAACGTTCCTCCGCGGAGTCCAGTTCAGCCTGCGCCTTGGCGATAGCCGCCGATGCCGCGTCGAACGTCTTGCGGTCTTTGGTGAATAATTCCGGGTCTTCCATGCGCTTTTGCTGCTTGGCGATCTCTTTCTGAAGTTTCGCCATGGTTTGAGGCAGCGTCTCCAGCGCGTGCTTGTCGTTGAACGTCAACTTGCGCTTGGTGAAGGTGGCTGAGGCGCCGGACGCGGTCTTTGCCGCGCTCGATTGCTCGTTCGCGCTTGCCTTGATTGCTTTTTCTTTCAGATCCTCGCCGCGTTGCTTGAGCATGTCCGAATAGCCGCCGGCATATTCGATCCATTTGCCGTTGCCTTCCGGCGCGATCACCGATGTCACCACGCGGTCGAGGAAATCGCGATCATGGCTGATGAGTATCACGGTGCCGTCATAGTCGCCGAGCATTTCTTCCAGCACGTCGAGCGTTTCAAGATCGAGATCGTTGGTCGGCTCATCCAGCACCAGCACGTTGGAAGGTTTTGCCAGCGCGCGTGCCAGCATCAGCCGCCCACGTTCGCCGCCGGACAGAACTTCAAGCGGCGTGCGGGCCTGCTCCTGCTGAAAGAGAAAGTCCTTCATGTAGCTGATGACATGCTTCGGCTTGCCGTTGACCATGATGCTGTCGCCGCGTCCGCCGGTGAGCGCGTCGGCCAGCGTCGATTTCGGATCGAGGCTCTCGCGGTGCTGATCGAGCGTCGCCATCTCGATGTTCGCGCCGAGACGAATGGTGCCGCTGTCCGGCGGCTCCGCGCCGGTGAGGATATTGATGAGCGTGGTCTTGCCCGCGCCGTTAGGGCCGACAATGCCGATGCGGTCGCCGCGCGCCACGCGAATGGAAAAATCATCGACGATCTTGCGTGCGCCGTATGATTTA
>JAYVYQ010000209.1:0-4939 GCA_043784125.1 Afipia sp. | reverse complement strand
TCGTTGGATTTCTCGGCTCGTTCTGCTTCATGTTGCCGATTCTTTTCGTCCATGACCTGAGCACCATTGCGCTTTGTCTCAGCGGCGCATTCTTCTTTGCTGAACTGATCGTTGCGCCGATTTGGGCCATCCCAATGGACATTGCTCCGGAATATTCGGGATCGGCATCAGGCTTCATGAATTTCGGGTTCGGCATGGCGGGCATTATATCTCCGGTCGTGTTCGGCTATGCGATCGATCTAACAGGACGCTGGGACGTGCCGTTTATCGGCTCGTTAGCAGTCCTGCTGCTTGGCGCGGTTCTGGCGTTGCGATGTCGGCCGGGAGAGCGTTTTGTTGATGTTCCGATGACGGCTACAAGCCACGCGCAGCTTGACCAAGATTCGAAAAATGGAGGCTGAACGATGAGTGTAGTCGAACTTCAGAATAGAGCGTCCGATGCTCAGCAGATCGCAGCGGATTTGATGCGAAAGGCGAGGGCGGCTCAAGCTATCTTCGCCGAAGCCGACCAGGCACGCACGGACGAAGCTGTTCGGGCGGTCGCATGGTCGCTTTACAAGCCAGAACATGCCCGGGAGCTTGCTGAACTTGCCGTCCAAGATACCGGCCTTGGCAACGTGCCGGACAAGATCATTAAGAAGCAACGTAAGACGTTCGGCACGCTGCGTGATCTGCTGCGTGCCAAATCGGTCGGCGAGATCGAGCGCGACGACAAGCGCGGCATTGTGAAGTTTGCGAAACCTCTCGGCGTCGTGGGCGCAATTACTCCATCGACCAACCCTGGCGCCACCCCGGTCAACAAGGCGATGATGGCGATCAAGGGCCGCAACGCTGTCATCATTGCGCCGTCGCCTCTCGGCTATCGGACGACTGAATTGGCTGTAAAATTCATGCGTGAGAGTCTCGGGCATATCGGTTTGCCAAAGGATCTTATCCAGATACTTCCAAACCCGGTGACCAAGGATACGACGCAGGCGCTGATGGAGGCGGTCGATTTCGTTGTCGTGACGGGATCGCAAGACAATGTGCGTCGCGCGTATTCAAGCGGAACGCCCGCAATCGGCGTCGGCGCCGGCAACGTGCCGGTTATCATAGATGAAACTGCCGATCTGGATTCCGCCGCTCGCAAGATTTGCGAATCGAAAACGTTCGACAATGCTACGTCTTGCTCATCTGAAAACGCCGTCGTGATTGTCGATGCTGTTTATGACAAGGCGATGGAGGCGCTGAAACTGGCAGGCGGTTATCTGGTCGATGCGTCTCACAAGCAGAAACTGCAATCTGAGCTTTGGAAGAACGGCAAGCTGAACCGTCATCTCATCGCGAAGGACATGAAGGTTCTTGTCGATGCCTTCGGCGTACCGGCCGAAGCGGAAAAATCGCGTTACTTCCTGGTCGAAGAAACCGGCATCGGTCGGGACTATCCGCTGTCAGGTGAGAAACTGGCGCTCGTGTTGACTGTCTACCGCGCGAGGGACTTCGCGGCGGCGAAGGATACCGTCCGTAAGATTCTCGATTATCAAGGGCGGGGACATTCAATGGGTCTTCATACGACCAAAATGGAGCGCGCGCGGGAGCTGGCGGAGGATTTGTCGGTCGTGCGCGTGTTGGTCAACTTCGCCCACACGTTTGGCAATGGCGGCGGGTTCGACAGCGGGTTGGAGTTCACGCTCACCATGGGATGCGGATCGTGGCAGAAAAACAGCATCTCGGAGAACCTGAATTACAAGCATTTCCTCAACATCACGCATCTCGTCACGCCGATACCCGAGGACAGACCGAGCGAAGAAGCTTTGTTTGGCCCCCACTGGTCGCGTTACGGAAAATAAGGCTCGCCAATGAATCTCGAGGAATACGCTGCAAAACAGCACGTGCTCGTTCCGGCTGGCGTGCCGACGCCAAAGGGAAAGGTGTGCGAAACCGCCGAGCAGGCGGCGGCTGCCGTGCGGGAAATCGGGCCGTCAGTGGTTAAAGCGCAGGTTCCTACCGGAAAGCGCGGCAAGTCCGGCGGCATCAAACTCGTAAAAACCCCCGAGGAAGCAGCGGCGGCTGCGGCCGAAATTCTTCAGATGAGCATTGGTGGATATCGGGTAAGCCGGGTTCTCGTCGAGCAGCTTTGCCCCATCGCGCGGGAGTTTTATGCGGCGGTACTTATCGATGTAGCAAGCCGAAGCCCGCTCGTACTGTTTTCGAGTGAAGGCGGCATGGACATTGAAGAGGTCGCCGAAAAACATCCGGATGCAATTCGAAAACACGTTGTCGATGTTCGTCAAGGTTTCGACCGCGCCGATGCGAAAAAAATGCTGACCGGACTAACTCTGGGCGAATCGTCCGACGATGTTGCCGGCGTGCTTGCGACTTTATACGACATATTTTCCAAGACAGACGCCGAACTCGTCGAGATCAATCCGTTGGCGCTCTTGAAGGACGGGCGCGTCGTCGCGCTCGATTGCAAATTTGTTTTGGACGATGCCTCCGCTGCTCGGCAGCCAGAGCTGGAAAACGCTGCGGCGCCCGCAAAAATGACGCCACTCGAAGAACAAGGTGCAGCCAACGGTCTTAAATTTATTCAACTCGATGGAAATGTTGGCGTGCTTGCGAACGGTGCCGGACTGACGATGACGACGATGGATGTTATCGACCATTTTGGCGGCAAGCCGGCAAATTTTCTTGAGATCGGCGGCGAGGCCTACACAAAGTCGGAAGTGGCTCTGGGCTTGGTTCTTGCAAATCCTGGCGTGAAAAGTCTTGTCATCAACTTCTGCGGGGCCTTCGCACGCACCGATGTCATGGCCGATGGTGTGGTGAAAGCCTGGCAAAAATTGAAGCCGAAGATTCCGGTATTCTTCTCGATTCACGGCACCGGCGAAGATGAAGCGGTCAAGCTTGTGCGGGAAGAACTCGGTATCGAGCCCTACGATTTCATGGAAGATGCCGTGAAAGCAGCCGTTGAGGCAGCGCAATGATTTACCGTCGCGGTCAGAAAGTTCTCGTGCAGGGAATCACGGGCAAGCAAGGCTCGTTTTGGTCCGAGCGTATGTTGGAAATGGGCACCAACATTATCGGCGGCGTAAATCCGAAACGTGCAGGCGAAACTCATCTGGGGTTGCCCATATTCAAGAGCGCCGTGGAAGCCGCAAAGCAGGGCCCCATCGATTATTCGGTGATTTTCATTCCTCCCGCTATGGCAAAAGATGCGATCATTGATGCGATCGATGCTGGCGTCGGGACCATCGTTACGTTGACGGAACATATTCCGAGTCACGATGTTCTTGAGGTCTTCGCGCGGCAGAAAATATCGCATAGCCGGATAGTTGGCCCCAACACTGCTGGAATCGTGACGCCGGGCGAAGGTTTTATAGGAATTATGCCGGGACATAACACCAATGTATTCATGCCGGGACAGGTGGGCGTAATCTCTCGTAGCGGAAGTCTTGGTACATTGATTTGCCTCAATCTGACTCGCGCGAAATTCGGGCAATCGGCGTTCATCGGAATTGGCGGCGATCCGATCATCGGAACCACGACGCGCGACGCTTTGGTTGCGCTCGATAAGGACGAACGTACGAAATCGATTGTCCTTGTCGGTGAGATCGGCGGCGGTATGGAGGAAGAGGCGGCGGAATATGCGCGCGGCGTAAAAAAGCCGATTGTATCCTTCATCGCAGGACGTTCTTCGCCGCCCGACAAGAAGATGGGTCACGCCGGTGCCATCGTCACGGGGGGCAAGGGCGGTTACGTCACCAAACGAGCCGCGCTGGAAGCAGCGGGCGTTCGCGTTGCGGATACCCCCGCGCAGGTTGTCGATTTTCTTCGCAGCGGCTGGGTGACGATGCCCGGCGCAGCAGCGAATTGACCGCAGGCAGTTTGTCAGTGAGATTCACACGGATGAACCGCCCGAAGGACATAGAATGAAAACCAGTCATCAGCCGCTCTCCATGGAAAGCAGCGACCGTAGCAGTCCGCTCGCCAAATTTGGCGTCGGCCAGTCACTCCGCAGAGTCGAGGACAAGAGATTTCTAACTGGTAAGGGTCATTACGCGGACGATGACGCCGAGTTGGGGATGCTTCACGCCGTTTTCTTGCGATCAACGCATGCGCACGCGAAAATCCGAGCGTTAGATATTCAAAGTGCAAGTTCGGCAGCAGGTGTTGTTGCAATTTATATCGGGAATGACTGGAAGAAGGCGGGGCTCGTTAGTTTGCCCATTAGACCGTCAATCAGAAATACAGATGGCACGGAGATTGCCAATCCTTCTCGCCCAGGGCTCGCGACTGACAACGTTCGTTATGTAGGTGAGTGCGTGGCAATGGTCGTTGCGGAGTCGGTGCGTCAGGCCGAGGATGCGATCGAATTGATAACGGTCGACTACGAGCCTCTCGATGCGGTTGCTGACGTCAGAGACGCGGTCAAGTCGGGCGCTCCAATCATTTGGCCGAACGAAGCGCCGGGTAACATTGCATTCAATTGGTCGGTAGGAGATCCAGACAAGGCTGCCAACGCGCTCGACCACGCGGCGCATGTTGTCGAGCTCGATCTTATTAATAATCGGCTCGTGCCAAACTCGATGGAGCCGCGCGGTGTCGTCGTCCGCTTTGACACGAAATCATCGCGCATAACACTTTCGGGTTCGATCCAAAATCCATTCGGATATCAAGGATTGCTTTGCGATTTGTTCGGTTGGCCGAAGGAGCGGCTCCGCTGTTTTGCAAGCGATGTCGGCGGCGGGTTCGGTGGAAAAAATCAAGTCCAGCAGGAACATGCGATGATGCTGTTTGCCTGCGACAAGATTCGTCGTCCGATAAAGTGGATCAATGATCGAACGGGTTCGTTCTTATCTGATGCGCACGCGCGGGATTTATTTTCTAAGGTTCGGCTTGGACTCGACAGTTCGGGCCGGTTCGTCGGTATCGTTGTCGATACAATTGCTAATCTCGG
>JAYVYQ010000208.1:0-10059 GCA_043784125.1 Afipia sp. | reverse complement strand
GGTCGAGTTCGTCCACGCGCAGCTTGCCGAGACAGTCGAAGACAACGTAAGCGCGCGGTAAACCGCCGCGGTTACCAACTCCTGATTTTCCAGACCTTTCACGGCGATATCCCACAGCGGATGTCGCCTTGATGCGTTTTGGCGCGCCTTCAAGGCGGCGTTGTGGGGACGGCGCGCATCGCGCTTTCGCAACGATTCCAATGCCCTGCGCGCTGGCCGATAAAATTTGAATTAAACTCGATTATCTCGAATTTGAGACAGATTTGACTCAACTAAGCATCAAATAAGCATCTGATTTTACTCGCCTTTGCTTCAAATCCATACGCCGCAATTCGGCTCCCCGAAAATCCTTCCTGCGCATTCTGGCCCCAACAAAAAAACGGGGGCCACAATGTTTTCAATCAAGGGACGGGGCGAGAATTTTGTACGGGGTCTGGCGATTGCCGTCAGCCTCATCGGAACGACGGCGGGCGCCAATGCGGCCGGCGAGAAGGTCATCTACGCAAGCCTTGGCGACACCGCGCGTCCGCCGATCGGCTGGGTCGAGTTCTGTGCCGACAATCCGGCCGACTGCCGGGGCAAGGCCACGCAGGCCCGCGACATCGTCATGACGCAGACGGCATGGAAGGACATGCTCCGCGTCAATCGCTGGGTCAACGAGAGTGTCAAGCCGATGACCGACCAGGAACACTGGGGTGTCATCGAGAAATGGTCGTATCCGACCGACGGCTACGGCGACTGCGAAGATTACGTGCTGCTGAAGCGCAAGATGCTGATCGATGCCGGCTGGCCGCGTGAGGCTCTGCTCATCACAGTCGTTCGCGACAAGAAGGGCGAAGGACACGCGGTGCTGACCGTAAAATCCGACAAGGGCGAGTTCGTTCTCGACAACCAGAACGAAGACGTCGTGGCGTGGACCGAGACCGGCTACCGCTTCGTGAAGCGTCAGTCGCAGTCCGATCCGAATGTGTGGGTGTCGCTGGGCGATTCTCGTCCCGCGGTCGCCACCGCAAGCTCGCGCTGAAATCAGACACAGGAGTTACACGACCCGGTCGTATCCCCACCCCTCCCCGTCCCAGACCGGATCGTGCGCGGCCAGTTCTCCCCCAGAACTGGCCGCAACTTTTTCATTTCGTCCAACAAAGCATAAAAGAAAAAGCCGGCTCGCGAGAACCGGCTTTTGAGTCTTACTGGAGTAGATCGTTTCAGTTCAGGTGATAGTTCACACCGAACGTAACGGTAGAAATGTTGTCGCGCACCTTCATCGGCGTCACGAGCAGACCGCCGGCTGAGGTCGGCGTCTCGAGTTGCGACCCGAAGCCGAGGTAATTGTATTCGGCGCGCGCCGACCAGTTAGGCAGGAAGGCGTATTCAAGCCCACCACCGACGACATAGCCGGTTCGGCTGAAGCGGCCAGTCGAGGAGCCGCCGATGCCGTCAGTCGCATCTGCCGCGTCGCGAGTGAACGCGACAGCGCCCTCGCCGTAAAGCAACGCGCGATCGAAAGCATATCCGGCGCGGCCCGCGACTGTTGCGATGTAGTCATTCTTGATCGTAGCCGTGCCGGCGCCCAGCGTGGTACTCGACTTGATCCCGGCCCACGCGTAACTGCCTTCGACGCCGAGAACCAGCGCGCCGATCTGATAGAGATAGCCGATTTGGCCGCCGGCGACGCCGCCTTTGTTATCGACCGTGCTGTCGGGAGTTGCACCCGTGGGATCGGTCCCGGTCATGCGGCCCCAGCCGTAACCGGCATGCGCGCCGACATAGAGCCCGGTCCAGGTTGCAGGTCTCTCTTGGACTCCCCGGCGCAGGACTTGGACCGGACGGCGCTGTATTTGCGTTCTGCGGTATCGCGAAACCAATAGCGCCTCAGCGTGGGCGCAAACGAGTGCTGACGCAGCGCATGTGGTTAACCGCATCTGAATCGATCACGTTTGATCGATGCATTCAGTTCAAATTTTCCGAAAGTTTGGCGCTGTATAAAGCTCATCAGATTGGAGCTTCGACATGAACATGTTCAAACGTGAAAACCGCAAGCCACGGCATAAAGTCCAGGATCACGCCTGGATGACGCTCGATGGCGGTTTCGCCAAGAAGAATTGCACGGTGCTCGATATTTCGCTCACCGGGGCGCGCATTCGCGTGCACGATGCGGGTGCGATCAGCGGCAAACTCGACATCGCCTTCACCGGCGATGTGCGCAAGACACGCGCATGCCGATTGGTGTGGCGCGAAGGCCCGGTGATCGGCGTGGAATTCCTGAGCGCCGCGTAAGGGATACGCCTCAGTCGATTTTCTTCAGTCCTGCCTTGAAGCGCTTGCCGTTGTGAACGTAATGCGGCGCGCCGTAAGTCATCGCCTTGACCTGCTCCTCGGTCAACGCACGGATCGCACGCGCAGGCGCGCCGACCACAAGCGCACGATCCTCGAAAGTTTTTCCTTCGGTAATCACCGATCCTGCACCGACAACGCAGCCCTTGCCGATCCGCGCACCATTCATGATGATCGCGCCCATGCCGATCAGCGCCCCGTCTTCAATCGTGCAGCCATGAAGAATGACGTTGTGGCCGATTGTGCAGTTCTTGCCGATGGTCAGCGGAAATCCCGGATCGGTGTGAAAGGTGCAGTTGTCCTGCACGTTCGATCCCTCGCCGATTTCGATCAACTCATTGTCGCCGCGCAGCACCGAGCCGAACCAGACGCTGGCATTGGCTTTCAGCCGGACATTTCCGATGACGGTTGCGGTCTCCGCGATGAAATACTGTCCGTCGGCGGGAAGTTCGGGGGATTTTCCGTCAAGTTCATAAATCGCCATAGTGCTCTCCACTGACCGGAGACATTGCCACGAATGAACACGCGATGGCGAGTGGCGGCATGATGCGAAATCTCAGGCGACGACGCCGGCAGCTTTCAGCGCCATGAGCACACAGGTGCCGGACATCATGCTCCAGAATCCCGCAATGATGGTCGCCAACATCACGAATTCGGCGCGGCGCTTCTCGATGCGGCGTCCGCGCAGCGTGTTGCGCATGATGATGAAGGGTGCGGCGAACACCAGAAACGGCACTGCTGCAAATGCCTTTGGAGGCGCGCCTGTCAGAAGGCCGAACCCTGCGGGGCGCAGCACGAAGGCCTGATAGCCGCTGCTCAGCGCGCCCGCGATAGAAAATCCGATCAACAATGAAAACAGCGAATTCAACGCTTCCGGCGACATCTCAAATTCCCAGCACGCAACACAAATTCAATGCAGGGAGCCTTCGCAAAATACCGTCACGCCCGCCACTTCATCCTTAAAGAAAGGTTAACAGCGAAGGCGCATGCGACCGATGCGCATGGCTCGGACATCAAGCCAGACGCCCGGAACCGGCAAAAAATAAACCGCTGCATGGCATAATCGGACGATTCAACCGTTTGCCCGCAGAAAGCGTGCCTGCCTATGTTGTCCGCCTCGTCCCATCCGCACGCGCATATGCGCCGCCGTCCGCACCCGACGCCCAAGCACCGCAGCCATCTGATGCCGTTTGCGGTCGCAGGAGGCATCGGCATCGCCGCGTTACTTTTCGTCGCCTACCTGCTGTGGCCGACTTGGGACGTCGAAAAACCATCCGACCCGTCACACCTTCCTATGATTATCGGCAATGTGCCGTTCAACGTGCCGACCAAGGCGATCCGCGTGAAGCTGCAAAAGCGCACCGGGCCGCAAGAGCGCGTCGACCTCAACTTTCTCTATCCGTCGCTCGCAGCACCCGAGGTACGGCCGCATGTCACCGCCGATGCCGTCGAGGAAAGTGCGCCGCAGATCGACCGCATCTTCCTGTCCATCGCCGCGCATAACAACGCGCTGGCCCCGGACGAGCGCGTGCGCACGATCTATCCGCGCTATCTGGATTCAAACCCCGCGCGCGTCACCGACGGCTTGAGCGTGCGCCCGTTCCGCGACAACACGCCCTACACCAGCGAGGATCTGGTCTATTCTTCAACGCCGCAAATCCTCGCGCGCTGCACGCGCGATGCCGCAACGCCGGGCATGTGCCTGAACGAGCGTCGCGTCGAGGGCGCGGATGTGACGTTCAGATTCCCGCGCAGCTGGCTCGCGCAATGGCGCGATGTCGCAGGCGCGATGGATACGCTGGTGAGCCGGATGCGGAAGGCGCACAATTAAGCCGTGACGGCAAATTTTTGAAAAACGTCAGGCCTCGTCGTCGACCAGATCGTCTTCCAGAATAGCCATCTGGAACTGGAACGAGCGGTCATCGTCTTCGTCATCGACGAACAGCACGCCGATGAATTCCTCGCCGATATAGACCTCGGCGGAATCGTCCTTCTTGGGACGCGGCACGACGCGGATTTTCTGATTCCCGAACAGACGCTTGAGATAGGCGTCGAGCTTTCTGACTTCCTGCACGTCCACGGGGCGTCTCCAGTATCGATTGGGTCTGCGACAGCTTTAGTGGGAGTTGCGCGGCTTCGCCAGACCAAATTCCAGCAAATCCAGAGCAGAAAAAGTCTTGCAGATCAGGAACTGATCGCCATGAACATCTGGTCCATGGTGCGCGAGGGCTCGGCGCAACCGGCCTCGCCGACGATCTTGGCCGGAACGCCCGCCACCGTAACGTTATGCGGCACGTCTTTCAGCACCACCGAGCCCGATGCCACGCGTGCGCAATGGCCGACTTCGATGTTGCCGAGAATTTTCGCGCCGGCACCCAGCATGACGCCGCGGCGGATTTTAGGATGACGGTCCTCGTTCTCCTTGCCGGTGCCGCCAAGCGTCACACCATGCAGGATCGACACATCGTCTTCGATCACCGCCGTCTCGCCGACGACGAAACCCGTCGCGTGATCGAGGAAAATGCCGCGTCCGATTTTGGCGGCCGGATTGATGTCCACCTGAAATTCCGCCGACGAGCGGCTCTGGATATAATTTGCGAAATCCTTGCGACCGTTATTGTGCAGCCAATGCGCGAGGCGATGCGCCTGAATGGCGTGGAAGCCCTTGAAGTAGAGCAGCGCGTCGATGAAGCGCGACACAGCCGGATCGCGGTCGTATACCGCGACGAGATCGGCGCGGAAGGCGTTGCCCAGATCAGGCTCGGCCTGAAGCGCGTCATTGTAGGCCTGGCGGATCAGGTCGCCCGACAGCGCCGAATGATCGAGGCGCTCGGCGATGCGATGCACGACGGCGTCTTCGAGACGGTCATGATGCAGCACCGATGAATAGATGAAGGTCGCCAATTCAGGTTCGCGGCGGACGATTTCCTCGGCCTCATCGCGAATACGCGTCCAGACCGGATCGACGGTCGAGAGAGAAGGCTTCTGGTCGTGATGATGCTGGGCCATGGGCTTTGAGTCCGGCTGATCTGGTCGTTGATCCTACCACATAATGTAAATGAGGAAGGCCGCAATGCCGATCACGGTTTACGGGAGAAAGTTATTCTCCCTCGAGTAGTAAAATATTCTCTGCAGAATCAGGGCCGTTTCGCCAGAAATTCCAGCACGCCGTCTTTATAGACACGGTCGCCGACCGCGCGCATGTGATCGCGGTTCGGAATGTCGAGCACCTGCGATCCCGGTATGATTTCGCTTAATTTCTGCGCGGAACCGGCGACATCGTCGGTGGTGCCAACAGCAATTAACGTCGGCACTTTAATGGCGGCGGCCTCCTCGCGCGTCATTAACCGACGCGATCCGCGCAGGCACGCTGCCAGCGCCCTGCGATCGGAGCGGGTCTGCTCTGCAAACGCCCGAAACGTTCGTCCCATCGGATCGGTGACATCGTCGAGCGACGCTGCTTCGAGCGCGCTTGCGACATTCTCCCCCGGTCCACCGCCGACGATCATGGTCATGCCGATGCCGCCGAGGATCGCAGAACGTATTCGTTGTGGATCGTTGAGCGCGAGGAACGCCGTGATGCGCCCGCCCATCGAATATCCCATCATGTCGGCGCGTTCGATCTTGAGATGATCCATCAGCGCGCGCGCATCGCCCGCCATGATGCCGATGCTGTAGTCTTCCGGATCGTAGAGCTTGCTGGATTCACCGTGACCGCGATTGTCGAGCGCGATGACGCGATAGCCCGCCTTGGTCAGGGTCGAGACCCAAAGCGGATAAACCCAGTTCACGTTCTTGCTCGACGCAAATCCGTGGATGAGAAAAATCGGGTCGCCCTCGCCTTCGTCCAGATAGGCAATTTCAACGGAGCCGTGATGGAAGCTCGGCATCGGTCAGTCCATGTTGGGGAAAGATTTCGGGAAGGTTTAGCCGCGTGCGAACGATGTTTCCAGCCGCCTCATGCAGTAAGCATTGAATTTTGCGCGAGCGCGAGATCGCGCCGCGCGCGCTTGAGTCTCGATCGTAGAATATATGAATATGTCAGCCGCTCGGTGATGGCCTTGATCGATGCGAGAAATCCGAGCAGCGCCAGACACGCACCGAACACCCGCCACGCCAGATTGAACGCACCCGCCGCCAGCAACAGCGCGCCGCGCCCGAGCACCTTGATGATCGCGCGGGTCTGGCTGCCCTTCTTTTCCGCGAGCTTCGCGGCGCGCGCCACATCGGCTGGACCGTCCGCGATGCGCAGCACATCGAGTGCGCCCTTGGTGCCGGCTTTCTCCGCGACGCGGCCCGTGTCCTTCGCAAGCCGCACCAGCGCACCGGCCTTCTCGGCCTTGAACGCCGCCTTCACCGCACTGATGGTCTGGCCTGGACGCGCAATCGATGCGTCGGCAACCGCCTTCTGAAGCATCGGTCCATCGACCACGCCGCGCGCGGAGCGCCCGGCCCATTCGGTCAGACCCGCGCCCAGCCTGCCGACCTTGCGCGCATCCTTCACCACGGTCAGGCCTGCGCGCACCGGCACAGCCCCGCCAACCGACACATAAGTGCCGCCGTCACCGCAAGGCCAATACTTGCAAGACCCAGCACCAGCCGGTCGGCGTCCTCGCCCATGACGAGGTGTTTGCCCTCGCGGATCAAGTCGCGAATATCGCCGAACACGAACAGGTCGCCCGCCACCGTTCCGGACAGGCTGGCGACATCGTCGGCCTCGCCCGTGATGAGGCCTTTGGCAAAACGACCCGCAGTATTCGTCGTCGAATTTTCCTCGGCCACCGCCGCATCGACTTTCGTCGCAACGTCTGCCGCGACCGGAGTGTCCTTATCTTTGGCAAGGTCGGTGAAACTCTTGGCCAGATCGGCATCGTTGGACGACAGCGCCGCCTCAACATTCTGATCGATCACGGACGAGTTATTCCGCAATGCGGATTTCATCTGCATGTCGGACAGCGCCACCGGATCGTCCTGCGCCAACAATAACGCCCCGGCGTCACGCGCGTGCGGCCACAGCACCGCAAAGGCGGCAGCCGAAACCGCCACGCCCGCGAAGGCCAAACCGATTTGCCATCCAGCTTTCATAGTCGTCCGCTACCCACACAAATTCCGAATGCAGAATATCTGCGACTTCCGGATGAGATGGTGCGCCGCATTTGCGACACAACATCCCCAAAAAGAAGGGCTTTCCCAAGGCGGCGGATTTGTGTCGAATCCTCAGCTTGGGCTGCGGTTGTTCGACCTCGAATTGAACGCCGTACTGTATGAATTCGTTGCAACCCGCTAATATCGAATCAGGATCGCGTCGTGCGAGTCCGATGTCATTGGAATTTGGAATTTAAGGCAATCCGTCATGGCCGATCACGTCGTCCCTCACTTTCAGAACGATGCCGGCGTCGCTGTCATCGAAATCGGCTCCCGTGAGTTCATGTGCGTCGGGGCCAACCCGCCGTTCGATCATCCGCACGTGTTCCTCGATCTCGGCAACGATAACGAGATCATCTGTCCCTATTGCTCGACGCTGTTCCGGTACGCCGCCGATCTCGGTGCCGGCGAAGCCCGGCCGCCCGAATGCGTGCTGAAGGACAAAGCGGCCTAACGGTTCCGCGATTCACCAAGTCATATTTTAAAGTGTCCTTTAAAATCTGAACTGCGCTATGGAAGTTGCCGCAGGGGCAAATTCCGGCTCGGGGACACCAGCGCGTCGTGGCAGCATCGCGGAATATCGTCATCGCAGGCGCCGGCATCGGCGGCTTGACCGCAGCTCTTGCGGTCGCCGCGCGCGGTTTTCGTGCCGTGATTATGGAGCGCGCCGAGAAACTCGAAGAAGCGGGCGCCGGATTGCAACTGTCGCCGAATGCCAGCCGCGTCCTAATTGATCTCGGCCTCGAGAAAGACCTCGCGACTTACGTGATCGCGCCCGATGCGATTTCGGTGAACACGTCTCGCACCGGGCGGGAACTCACGCGGATCCCGCTCGCGGGCTCCGCCGCAAAATACGGCGCGCCGTACTGGATTATCCGCCGCGCGGATCTGCAGTCGGCTCTGCTGGCGCGCGTCACAAATCATCACGATATCGATCTGCGGCTGGGTTGCCAGTACGAGGATGTCGCAAGCTACGCCAAGGGCGTTACGGTCGTACAGCGCAAAGGTTCAGCGCGTCAGCAGGAACCCGCATTGGCCCTCATTGGCGCGGACGGCGTGTGGTCCACCGTGCGCCATCAGATGTATCCCGACCTGCAGCCGCAATTCAGCGGACGCATCGCGTGGCGCGGAACGGTCGATGCCCGGCAATTGCCGCGCGAGTTCAACGCCAAGCGCGTGCAACTCTGGATGGGACCGAACGCCCATATCGTTGCCTATCCGATGAAGGACGGCCAGCGCATCAACGTCGTCGCCATCGTGACCGGGCAATGGAACCGGCCGGGCTGGAGTGAACCCGGCGACACCGCCGACATCGCACAGCATTTCCTGCCGCCGCGCTGGCCGATTGCGCCGCGCATGCTGATCGCCGCGGTCGAAGGCTGGCGCAAATGGGCGCTGTTCGCGATGAAAGACGGCGGGGTGTGGGGCAAAGGCACCGTCGCACTTCTCGGCGACGCATCGCATGCGATGTTGCCGTTCGTGGCGCAAGGTGCCGGCATGGCGATCGAGGATGCAGCCGTCGTCGCAAAATGTCTGCAGGACGGCAAAGATAATGTCACCGAGGCGTTTGCACGCTATGCCAAGCTGCGTTCGTCGCGTGTGGCGCAGGTTCAGCGGACGGCGCGAACAACCGGACAGATTTATCATCTGCGTGGACCCGCAGCGATTGCTCGCGATCAGTTCATCAGGCTTGCCGGCGGACAGAATTTATTGGCACGGCAGAACTGGATTTATAACTGGCGCGCGGACTAGCGCGCTATCGCGCGGCAGCCGCCGATCTTGACCATGCCAAGGCCAAAGGCCCGAGTAAAATCCCGGCAGCCATCAGACAAAACGCCGCCGTCCATGGGGATGCGTTCTGCGGTCCGCCCGCGGCATCGAGCGCCACGCCGACGCCCCATGATCCCAACGCCGCCGCCGCAAAGCCGACGGTGGAGTGCAACGCCATCGTGGCGCCGCGATTTTTCAGATTCGACGCCATCGTCATGCCCGACGTCAGCGCGCCGGAGTCCGCCGGCACAGTCATCGCGTAAATCGCCAGCAGCGCTAGCAGCACCCATGCGGATGCATCGGCCATGATCCCGATGGTAACTCCGACGACGGCGGAGGCGATCATGATCGACGTAATGGCGCGATGACGCCCGATCTTGAGCGCCATCTCATTGCCGAGCACGCTCGCCGGCATCGCCAGCACCGAGAACAGCACGCTGACCGCAATTGGCGACAATATGGCGGAGCCTGAATGTGTCATCGCAACGAAGGTCCAGAACGCGACGATCCATGTCCGCATGCCGTAAAGCTCGAAACAATGCGCGCCGTAACCGAGCACAAATCCCATCGCCGGCCTGTTGGCGATCACGGGCGCGAAATTCAGCAGGCGGCCTTTGTGCGGGTGCGGCTTCACCGGCTTCAGCAAGACGCAAATGACGATCATCGCCAATGGACCGAGCGATGTCGCAACAAATGCGCTGCGCCAGCCCCATCGCTCAGCCACAAGCTGCGCGACGAGAAACGACAATCCCACGCCAAAAGAAAAGAACGACGTATAGAGTGTGACGGCCCGCGATGAATCGCCGGGCG
>JAYVYQ010000207.1:0-4497 GCA_043784125.1 Afipia sp. | reverse complement strand
CAGGACGCCACTTCAACCGCGGACAACGCGCGTTCTTCTTCGCGCTCGGTTATCTCGGCTGGTTCATCAGTCCGTGGATCTTGTTTGCAACCACAACCGCGATCGTGATCGTGATGTGGCGTCGGCCATTTGCCTCAGACGCATGGCGGTCGATGGCGCGCTAGGTTTGCGCGCTCGCGTACCGATAGCTGATACGTCATGGCATGGGCATGACGGATTCCGATTCGACACCGGCCAGCGAACCTTCGCTTGAAGACGCCATGCTGCAAATTCTCGCGCGCCCCGGCACCAAAACGCTCAGCCCGCCCGAAATCGCGCACGCGATGTCGTCCGGCGGCGATTGGCATGCGCTCTTGATTCCGATCCGCAAGGCCGCCGTCACGCTCGCGCAAAGCGGCCGCCTTGTGATTTACCGCAAGGGCAAGCCTGCTGACCCGAATGACTTTCGCGGCGTGTATCGGCTCGGCCTGCCCCGGCACGATTGATCGTGACTTTTAATCAGGCATGATCTGATCCGAAAACCGGTTTCCACTTTTCGGGATCATGCCTAGCGCGGCTTGGGAAACAGCTCGCTGCTTCGCCCCGCCAGCCAATACGCCACCAATCCCGTCCATTCGTGGGCGGCAACGTCGCTGCGGGCGAGCCCTGCGCTCAACTTGTCGAACGACGTCATGGCATCGACCCAGCCGCGCGTGCGCCAATCCACCGGATAGGCTTCCACGTCGAAACCGGCTTTGCGGAATGCGCCGATCGAGCGCGGCATGTGGAACGCCGATGTCACCAGCAACCATAATTCGCCCGGTTTCGGCTGCACAAGGCGCTGCGTGAATATCGCGTTCTCCGCAGTGGTGCGCGAGACGCCTTCCAGCACCAAGCGGTCGCGCGCGACGCCAAAGCGCTCCAGCAGATGGCCCGCAATCGGTGCTTCTGACGCCGACTCCTGAATCAGATGTCCGCTGCCACCGCTAAAGACGATACGGGCGTTTGGATAGGTGCGGGCGAGCTGGAGCATCGTCACGATACGCTCCGCCGACGAATCCATTTCCAGCGAGTCGCGCGCCAGTGACGTATCGGAATCGATGGCGCCGCCGAGAACGATAATTCCGTCCGGCGTCCGCCCGCCAGAATTCCACGCCGGAAACCGCTCCGACAATGGCAGCAGCAACACATTGGCCAACGGCGAATAACCGAACAGCAGCATGGCCGCGACGCCCATCAGCAGAAGACGCGACCCGGCGCGGCGGTAGCGCGTCAACAGCAAAGTCATACCCAGCACGCATAGCGCCGCCACGATGTTGGATGGCAGCGCAAAAAATCCGGCAATCTTGGAGAGGATAAAGAACATGGGATTGGAGAGGTGCGGCTCACAGCAATAATGGGTCGCCCTGCATGCGCGAACCGGGCCGCAAGATCAATCCAAGATCGATCCAAGATCAATCTAAGTTCAATCCCATTTCGGCGCGAAGCCGAAGTCGGTGATGCGTCCCTGACTGGTGCCCATCGCAAAGACCTCATCCATTTCGGCGTCGGTCAGGCCGAAATCAAAAATGTCGATGTTCTCCGACAAACGCTCCACCTTGGACGTGCGCGGAATGGCCACGACGTTCTGCTGGATCAGCCAGCGCAAGCACACCTGCGCGGCGCTCTTGCCGTAACGCGCCCCGATGCGATTGAGCGCCTCGGCATTCTTGACGCGCCCTTTCGCCACCGGACTATAGGCCACCAACGCAAGGCCGAAGGATTTGCAGGCGGTCAGAACTTTGGTCTGGTCGAGATAAGGATGGTACTCGACCTGATTGCAGGCGAGCGGCACCGGGCACTTAGGGACCGCTTCTTCGAGCAACGCCACCGTAAAATTCGAGACGCCGATATTGCGCGCGAGCCCGAGTTCCTTGGCCTGCGCCAGCGCGCCCAGTGTTTCTTCCAGAGGAACTTGCGGATTGGGCCAGTGCAGCAGCAAGAGATCGACATCGGTCAGACGAAGGCGCGCAAGACTTTCCTTCGTCGAACGCAACAGATCGTTCGGCGCAAAATGCGTGGTCCACACTTTCGTCGTGACAAAGACGTCGGCGCGCTTGATGCCCGATGCGCGCAGCCCCTCGCCGACCTCACGCTCATTCTCATAAATTTGTGCGGTGTCGATATGGCGATAGCCGAGCCGCAACGCCTGCTCGACGAGGCGCGCGCAGGCGCGCCCGCGCAGTTCCCAGGTTCCGAGTCCGATCGCGGGAATCGTTGCTCCATTTGCCTCGACGACATGCATTGCGAACCTCGGCGTTGTGCGGATTTTAAAGCAACGTAGTGCGGTGACAGGCGGCCCGCAATCTGCCTCGACGCGCAGCGACTAGATTTTGGAAACGCGATCATCCTTTGTCGTCCCCGCGAAGGCGGGGACCCATAACCACTAAGTTTCGTGAAAGCCACGAAGAGACAAACCAACAGTCTCGCAAAACTGATAGTCTAGGGAGTATGGGTCCCCGCCTTCGCGGGGACGACAAGCTGAGAGTCGTCCCTTCTCTCTTGACATTTCCCGGCCTAGGAATATATTCCACGCGTCCTGTTCACGAGGGGCGCTTCTAGAGGCGTCGTGAAGTGGAGCAGGATGCGGCGCCCGCGCGAATGGTTCGCAGCCATGCGTCCGGGAGGTTGAGGGTCACCGACCGGGCCAACTATGTGGCTCTGCCTTCGGTGGCTGCACGCGGTGCGGGCGAACGGCGGCGAAATCCGCCGGGATGAGCGAGGGCGAAAGTCTTCGGCTCCCGCATCCGGAAGAGCGGTCCCTCAAACAGAAAAGCCGTGATGGAGCGCCGAAAGGCGATGCGCTTTTTGCAATGTGGCTGCCGCAGGCTGCATTGAGAAAAGCGACACACAACCCGTTGCGCCTTTCGGCGCTCCACGCCCCTCATCTTTTTTGAGGGCGTGAACGAGGCAGGCCTCGCGCACGCGCGGGGCAGACCTAAAAGCTCAACTCGCGCGACGCGCGGGAATAATGTCGCTCGTCCATTTTTGCGCGAATGGGGCAAGCCCCACATGCGCATGCTGTTTGAAAATTGACGCTGATCGAGTGGTTCAGCGCGACGGCGCGAGCGCCGCGAACACAGTGTCGGGAGAATGCGCAATGACTGCCAGCAGCGCACGCGCCGGACCGCGCGGCGAGCGCTTGCCCTGCTCCCAGTTGCGGATGGTCTCAAGCGGAACGCCGAGCCTTGCGGCAAACTGCGCTTGAGTCAGTTTCGCGCGGCGCCGCAACTCACGAACGGCCGGCAAGGCATCATTCGCCCGATCGCTCGAAAGACTCGGCGCCAGCGGCGCTTCATGTCCGTCGCGCAATTCGACGATCCGTCCGTCCGCTTTCAGCCGCAACCGTTGCATGTGCCACCCTCTGCGAGTGACCCAGCGTCGGCGCAACATGGTTAATGATGGGTTAACAAATCGGCGGCCGCCCGGATATCCAAGAAACCCAAGACATCCGGACGGTTAGTGCCTGCAAACCTAGCGCATGCGTGCGTAGGAATTCCGGAAGGAATGACGGCGCCCGCCGCCATGGGCGAATCGCAAGCCCATCTCGCGTCCACCGGCATCGTCATAGGAAATGTGGATGTGCGACATCCGTCCGGCGTCGGTCGAGTAGCCGCCGGACCAGTCCTTGAGTTGCCCGTAGATGCAGCCGTAAGGCCCGCGCACGTCGACGGCCTTGCCCTGCGCATGCAGCGACATGACGCGGGTACCGGCGATGCGGGTGTGGCGAACCGTCGAGATCGCCTGCGTGCCGGGACACGCGGATTCGATCGAGGCGAGTTTCGACTGCAACGGTCCGACGAGACCGGCGGACGACATTTCAGGTGGCGCGAATGCGGGTTCGCTTTTCACCAGCGGCGACGTGTACGCCGCATAGGCGTCGCGGCGATTGCGGGTTTGTGCCTTGCCGCCGACACCAACGCCGATGCACGGCATGGTCACGTTGCATTCAGGCGAGATCGCAGGGGCGCGGGTGCGCGCGTCGGCAATCGATGGCAAAGCGCAAAGCGCCGCCACGGCGATAAGTGGTCTGAACAAGTCGATAGCTCCAGGGAAGAAGGATCGTGACTAGCGACGAAGGCCGCGGATTCGTGTCAGGATCGGTGTGTGAAAGGCGGCTGACGCGAGAATCGCCAGCGGCCGCGAATGCGGACCATTCACCCCGCCGCACGGGCGATTCTGGGGCGCGCAGGTGGCGAAATGTGCGGACACCGTGGCACGAAGAAGGTCGATTCGCGCGAATGTGGCAGGCGGTTGAAAGCTACTTCAAGCCGAACCACAGCGTCGCGATTCCAAGAAACGAAAAGAAGCCGACCACATCGGTCACAGTGGTGACAAACGTTCCCGATGCGACGGCGGGATCGGCTTTCAGGCGCTCCAGCACGATGGGAATCAAAATGCCGCCGAGCGCCCCGGCAATCAGGTTGCACATCATCGCAAGCCCGATGACGATGCCGAGACCAGGAATTCTGAACCAGG
>JAYVYQ010000206.1:0-22553 GCA_043784125.1 Afipia sp. | reverse complement strand
CCGGCTACAGGCCAAGCATTTTCGCGCACGTCGTCATGTTGCACCTGCACGCGCGCTATGTTAGCAAACCCGCGATTTCAGGCCGCCGGGCCTCTTGATCCGGCCGAAAATCGAAGTCCCGCTTGAATTCCAAGGGCTTGGGTCGCTTTCAGCGATGGTCTTTTCCTTGAGCGTTCTGCAGCTAAAAGAGTTTTTTCGTGGCAGCTGAAGACCCATCCGTATCTGGCGTATCTGGCGTATCCGGCCGTTATGCGACGGCACTGTTTGAACTCGCCCGCGACCAAAAATCGATCGATGCCGTCAAGGCGGACCTCGATAAATTCGAGGCGATGCTGGCAGACAGCCCCGATCTTCTGAGACTCGTGCGCAGCCCGGTTTTCACCTCCGACATCCAGACCAAGGCGCTCTCCGCCGTGCTGACCAAAGCCGGCATCGGCGGCATCGCCGCGAATTTCCTGAAAGTTCTGACTAAGAATCGCCGCCTGTTCGCGGTGAGCGATGTTGCGCGCTCGTTCCGCGCTCTGGTCGCAAAGTTTCGCGGTGAAGCCACCGCAGAAGTCACTGTCGCGGAAAAACTCAGCGACAAGAATCTCGACGCCCTCAAGGCCGCACTCAAGGCAGTGTCCGGCAAGGACGTCGATCTCAACGTGAAGATCGATCCGTCGATCATCGGCGGCCTTGTCGTCAAGCTCGGCAGCCGCATGGTCGATAGTTCGCTCCGCACCAAACTCAATTCGATCAAGCACGCGATGAAAGAGGCAGGCTGATGGACATCCGCGCCGCGGAAATTTCCGCAATTCTCAAGGACCAGATCAAGAATTTCGGCCAGGAAGCCGAAGTCACCGAGGTCGGTCAGGTTCTCTCCGTCGGTGACGGCATCGCCCGCGTCTACGGCCTCGACAATGTTCAGGCCGGCGAAATGGTCGAGTTCGAGAACGGCACGCGCGGCATGGCGCTCAATCTCGAAAGCGACAATGTCGGCATCGTTATTTTCGGCGCCGACCGCGAAATTAAAGAAGGCCAGACCGTCAAGCGCACCCGCGCCATCGTGGATACCCCGGTCGGCAAGGGACTTCTGGGCCGCGTCGTTGACGCGCTTGGAAATCCGATCGACGGCAAAGGCCCGATCAAGGCCGACAAGCGCATGCGCGTGGACGTGAAAGCGCCCGGCATCATTCCGCGCAAGTCCGTGAACGAACCAATGGCGACCGGCCTCAAGGCCATCGACGCACTGATCCCGGTTGGCCGCGGCCAGCGCGAGTTGATCATCGGTGACCGTCAGACCGGCAAGACCGCAATCGCACTCGACACCATTCTCAATCAGAAGTCGCTCAACGTTGAAGGTGCTCCTGAAAGCCAGAAGCTATATTGCGTCTACGTCGCGATCGGCCAGAAGCGTTCGACCGTCGCGCAGTTCGTGAAGGTTTTGGAAGAGCAGGGCGCGATGGAATATTCCGTCGTCGTCGCCGCGACCGCTTCGGATCCGGCGCCGATGCAGTATCTCGCGCCGTTCACCGGCTGCACCATGGGCGAATATTTCCGCGACAATGGCATGCACGCCGTCATCGTTTATGACGATTTGTCGAAGCAGGCCGTCGCCTATCGTCAGATGTCGCTGCTGCTGCGCCGCCCGCCGGGCCGCGAAGCCTATCCGGGCGACGTGTTCTATCTTCACTCCCGTTTGCTCGAGCGCGCTGCGAAGCTCAACGACGAACAGGGCAATGGCTCGCTGACCGCGCTTCCCATCATTGAGACGCAGGCCAACGACGTGTCGGCCTACATCCCGACCAACGTGATTTCGATCACCGACGGCCAAATCTTTTTGGAAACCGATCTGTTCTTCCAGGGCATCCGTCCTGCGGTGAACGTCGGCCTGTCGGTGTCGCGCGTCGGCTCCGCCGCGCAGACCAAGGCGATGAAGAAGGTCGCCGGCAAGATCAAGGGCGAGCTTGCGCAGTACCGCGAAATGGCGGCGTTCGCGCAGTTCGGTTCCGACCTTGACGCATCGACCCAGCGCCTTCTCGCGCGCGGTTCGCGCCTCACTGAGTTGCTCAAGCAGCCGCAGTTCTCGCCGCTGAAGATGGAAGAGCAGGTCGTGTCGATCTACGCCGGCGTGAACGGCTATCTCGACGCCATTCCGGTCGCCAAGGTTCGGGCGTTCGAGGATGGCCTGCTGTCGCTGCTGCGCGGCAAGCACGTCGATATTCTCAACGCCATCCGCGACGCGAAGGATTTGTCGGACGATACCGCCGGCAAGCTCAAGAGCGTGGTCGAGACTTACGCCAAGACGTTCGCTTAAGCGGCGCCGGGGGGAGATAAACGGTGGCCAGCCTCAAGGACATGCGCGTCCGCATCGCCTCCACGAAGGCGACGCAAAAGATCACCAAGGCCATGCAGATGGTTGCGGCCTCGAAACTGCGCCGTGCGCAGATGGCTGCCGAAGCTGCGCGTCCTTACGCCGAGGGCATGGACGCGGTGATTGCCAATATCGCAGGCGCGGCTGCGGGCTCCGGCTCCGCCCCAATGCTGCTGTCCGGCACCGGCAAGGATCAGGTCCAACTGCTGCTGGTTTGTACCGGCGAGCGCGGCCTGTCGGGTGCGTTCAACTCCTCGATCGTGCGTCTCGCCCGCGAGCGCGCATTGTCGCTGATGAACCAGGGCAAAGAGGTCAAAATCTATTGCGTCGGCCGCAAGGGTTACGAGCAACTCCGCCGCCAGTTCGAAAAGCAGATCGTCGGTCACATGGACCTGCGCGCAGTGAAGACGCTGACGTTCAAGGACGCCGACGGTATCGCCAAGACCATCGTCAAGATGTTTGACGTAGGTGAATTCGACGTCTGCACGCTGTTCTATTCGCGCTTCAAGTCGGTGATCGCGCAGGTGCCGACCGCGCAGCAGATCATCCCGCTCGTGGTCGAGGCCAAGGCGGCCGACACCGGTCCGGCAACGTCGTATGAATACGAGCCAGAGGAAGACGAAATCCTCACGGGACTTTTGCCGCGCAACCTCGCGGTGCAGATTTTCCGTGCGCTGCTCGAGAACAACGCGTCGTTCTACGGCGCGCAGATGAGCGCGATGGACAATGCAACCCGCAACGCGGGCGACATGATTAAGAAGCAGACTCTGATCTACAACCGCACCCGTCAGGCGATGATTACGAAAGAACTGATCGAAATCATCTCCGGCGCAGAAGCGATCTGAGGAGAGACGTAATGGCATACGTTACCAAGGCTACGACTTCGGGCGGACGCAACGGCCGCGCGGTTCTCGACGGCGGCGCGCTCGCGCTTGCGATGGCGTTGCCGAAGGATCTCGGCGGCGCGGGCGACGGACATAATCCCGAGCAGCTGTTCGCGCTCGGCTGGTCGTCCTGCTTCGGTCAGGCGATTCTCGTTCTGGCCAAGAACCATGGCCTCGACGGGCAGGCCGCGAAAGTCACCTGTGAAGTCACGCTCAATATCAATGACGGCGCATTCTCGCTTGCCGCCGAATTGAAGGTGGCACTTCCGGGTGCCGACAAGGCCAAGCTGCAGGCGCTGATCGAAGACGCTCACACCATTTGCCCCTATTCAAAAGCGACGAAGGGCAATGTGCCCGTCAAGCTGACCGCTATATGAGCGCTTGATCTCGAAAAGTGGACACCGGTTTTCGGATTAGATCACGCGCCAACTAAAAGAGTTTCAAGGAGACTATCCCATGGCATCACCAGCCAATCAGAACGGACGCATCACACAGGTCATCGGCGCCGTCGTCGACGTGCAGTTCGAAGGCCATCTGCCGGCCATTCTCAACGCCATCGAGACCTCGAACAACGGCAACCGCCTGGTGTTTGAAGTCGCCCAGCATCTTGGTGAATCCACCGTGCGCGCGATTGCGATGGACACGACTGAAGGTCTGGTCCGCGGTCAGGAAGTGAAAGATACCGGCGCGCCAATCATGGTGCCGGTCGGTGCCGGCACGCTCGGCCGCATCATGAACGTCATCGGCGAGCCGGTTGACGAACAGGGTCCGATCAAGTCCGAAGGCAATCGCGCGATCCATCAGGAAGCGCCGCTCTATACCGATCAGTCCACCGAAGCTGAAATTCTCGTCACCGGCATCAAGGTTGTCGATCTGCTGGCGCCCTATGCCAAGGGCGGCAAGATCGGCCTGTTCGGCGGCGCAGGCGTCGGCAAGACCGTGCTGATTCAGGAACTTATCAACAACGTCGCCAAGGCGCACGGCGGATACTCGGTGTTCGCAGGCGTCGGCGAGCGTACCCGCGAAGGTAACGATCTCTATCACGAGTTCATCGAATCCGGCGTCAACAAGAAGGGCGGCGGCGAGGGCTCGAAATGCGCGCTCGTGTACGGCCAGATGAACGAGCCTCCGGGCGCACGTGCGCGCGTCGGCCTCACCGGTCTGACGGTTGCCGAACATTTCCGCGATCAGGGGCAGGACGTGCTGTTCTTCGTCGACAACATTTTCCGCTTCACGCAGGCCGGTTCCGAAGTGTCGGCGCTGCTTGGTCGTATTCCATCGGCGGTGGGTTATCAGCCGACGCTCGCGACCGACATGGGCGCGCTGCAGGAACGCATCACCACCACGCACAAAGGCTCGATCACGTCCGTGCAGGCGATCTACGTTCCAGCCGACGACTTGACCGATCCGGCGCCCGCAACGTCGTTTGCCCATTTGGATGCGACGACCGTGCTCAACCGCGCGATTTCCGAAAAGGGAATTTATCCTGCGGTGGACCCGCTCGATTCCACCTCGCGCATGCTCTCGCCGCTCGTCGTCGGTGAGGAGCACTACCAGACCGCTCGTCAGGTTCAGCAGGTGCTGCAGCGTTACAAGGCGCTGCAGGACATCATCGCCATTCTGGGCATGGATGAATTGTCCGAAGAGGACAAGATCGCCGTCGCCCGCGCCCGCAAGATCGAGCGCTTTTTGTCGCAGCCGTTCTTCGTCGCCGAAATCTTCACCGGCTCGCCCGGCAAGTTCGTCGACCTCGCCGACACCATCAAGGGCTTCAAGGGTCTTTGCGAAGGCAAGTACGATCATCTGCCGGAAGCGGCATTCTACATGGTCGGCACCATTGAAGAAGCCATCGAGAAGGGCAAGAAGCTCGCAGCAGAGGCGGCCTAAGCGCGATGGCGACTTTCCACTTCGATCTCATATCTCCTGAGAAGCTCGCCTATTCGGGCGAAGTCGATCAGGTCGATATCCCCGGCGTTGAAGGTGACTTCGGCGTGCTCGCTGGTCATGCGCCTGTAGTGGCTGTCATTCGTCCGGGCATTCTCACGGTGACGGTCGGCGGCAAGGACGAAAAGATCATCGTGCTTGGCGGCCTTGCGGAAGTCTCCGAGAAGGGACTGACCGTTCTCGCCGACACCGCGACGTCGGTTGCAGAACTCGACAAGGCAGCTTTCGCCGACAAGATCACCGACATGGAAGATGGCCTGAAGGAAAAAGAGGGCGATGCGCTCGATCAGGCCATCGCACGGCTCGACCACTACAGGACCATTCAGCAGCAGGTCGTGAACTCGACCGCGATGCACTGACGGTCATCCGTTTCAGAATTCAAAAAGCCCTGCATTTGCAGGACTTTTTTGTTGCCGCTTATTTCTTGGCGAACTTCGCGAATTCCTTGACGACCCGCTCATACACGGGCCGCTTGAACGGCACGATCAGTTCAGGAAGATTTTCCATCGGCTCCCAGCGCCACGCGATGAATTCCGGCTTGTGTCCGGCAGGCGAGGCGACATTGATCTCGTTGTCCTTGCCGGTGAAGCGCACCGCGTACCATTTCTGCTTCTGTCCTTTGAAGCGCCCCTTCCACGCGCGGCCCGCCACCGTGCGGGGAATGTCGTAGGTGAGCCATTCGGGAACTTCGGCGAGCTTCTCAACCGACTGCGCGTTGGTCTCTTCATAAAGCTCGCGCTTGGCGGCGGCCCATGTGTCCTCGCCGGCATCGACGCCACCCTGCGGCATCTGCCAGACGTGCAAGGCGTCGACATGTTCAGGACCGCCCGCGCGCCGTCCGATGAAAACGAGCCCTTCGGAATTAATCAGCATCATGCCGACGCAAGTCCGGTAAGGCAGATCGTCGTAGCGCGCCATCGTCTGAAAGCCTTTTGTGCAGTTTGAGCGTTGAGCGCTCTTTTCAAGTGAGCATGATCTTATCGGAAAACCGGTACCCACTTTCCCCGATCATGCTCTCAACTCGATTTTGGTTTCAGCATCGCCGTTGTCAACGGCACCAGCATGATACCACGGCTTTCAAGCTGCTTGGCCCAGTTCCCGATGCGCTCGACGGATATCGGCAAAGCCGACGCGACGCCCACCGACATGCCGCGCTCCTTCGCCAGCGTTTCTAGTCTGGCCAAGGCGCGGTCGATTTCCGCCGGCGTCGGTACGGTGTCGATGCCCACGTCTGCTTTGGCGAACGGCATTGCCTGCCCCTCGGCGATCACACCGGCGACGCTGCGCGGCGCGGTCCCGTCGTCCAGCCATGCAAGGCCGCGTTTTGCGGCATCCTTGACAATCGGCTGAAGCGCTGCGTCCGTCGTCACAAAACGCGACCCCATGAAGTTTGCAATTCCGACGTAGCCCTGAAAGCGGCTCATGTGCCACGCAAGCCGGTCGATATTCTGCTCGGCGCCTAATGTCGTGAGCAGCGTCTGCGGGCCGGGGTCGTTGTCAGGATAGTCGAACGGCTCCATCGGCACCTGCAACAGAACTTCGTGTTTCTGCGCGCGGGCGCGTTCGACCAGCTTGGTCGGGTCCGATCCATAAGGTGTAAATGCGAGCGTGACGGCCGCCGGAAGCTTCATGATGGCGTCGGCGGTTTTTGCGGCTCCGACACCAAGCCCTGAAATAACGATCGCGATGCTTGGCGTCTTGGCGGCAAGCGCACGGCTTGCATCGCTTCCGCCTGCGTATGCGCGGAATGGTTTCATCCCTTCGGCCGCAACAGGGATCATGCCGTAACGGGAGCTTTCAAGAAGCTTCGGATTGATGCCCGCCATTGCGGGTGGGGCTTCGACATCGATTTTTTCGGATGCGGGCTCACTGCCGCCGACCATGACGTCCTGCCGCTTGCCGCTCGATCCGTCGATGATGGTGATGGTCTGCGTCGCCGCAGCCGGCGCGCTTGTAGCAGGCGTCTGTTGTTGCGCCAGCGGCGTCGCGGCTTTTGGCTTTGTCCTATCGCCCGGCAGTGTCGAGGGATCGTAGGCCACCTTGGCCATGGGCTCGCCGCCCATCGGATTCTGATTGAAGATCGCAAAGCCCAGAAACGTCAGCAGAAACAGGCCGAACACCACCGCCAGCGCTTGCGGCGCTGAAAATGGAAGCCGGTATCTCCGCTTGCGCGGCCGGTCCTGTCCGAGCGGAGCGCTCAGATCGTCGGTGGTCACTGCCGTCAACCTCGCGAATCAATTGGCGGAATCCTATCACGGCGTCCGCCGGACTGGCCCGAGCGACCGCCACAAAACCCGGTTCCCGATCCGCCACCCTCAAACGAAAAGGGCGGCCCGAGGGCCGCCCGAAACGTCATGACCTTTGAGCGAAAGGCTCTTTAGTTGGCGGCCTTATTTGGCGCTGACTTGTCAGGCGCGGGAGCCGACGATGTCGTCTGCTTGATGCCGTGCAGAAGATCTGCGGCGGTCTTCAACGCCTTGTCGTTCTTGGCATCCGGCGGCACGTAGGATTGCGAACCGGTCGCCTCGTCGCCTTCGGCCTTGAGATGGCCGCGCAATGAGGCTTCGCCTTTGGTGTTGGTGTCGGACTTCGCCTTCACGTCATCCGGCAAATCCTGCAACACTTCGATATCCGGGCTGATGCCCTTCGCTTGGATCGATTTGCCCGACGGCGTGAAATAGCGCGCCGTGGTCAGCCGCAATGCGCCATTGCCCGAACCGAGCGGAATGATGGTCTGCACCGAGCCCTTGCCGAACGAGCGCGTGCCGACCAGCGTGGCGCGCTTGTGGTCCTGTAACGCGCCGGCCACGATTTCGGATGCCGAAGCCGAGCCGCCGTTAATCAGCACGATCACCGGCTTGCCTTTGGCGAGATCGCCGGCCTTGGCGGTGCGGCGCTGTGTTTCCTCGGCATTGCGCCCACGCGTCGAGACGATTTCTCCGCGATCGAGGAATGCGTCCGAAACGGAGACTGCTTCCTCCAGCAATCCGCCTGGATTGTTGCGAAGATCGACAATGTAGCCCTTGAGCTTGTCGGGGCCGATCTGCGTCGTGAGCGCGGCCATCTCGCGCTTGAGACCTTCGGTGGTCTGCTCGTTGAAGGTTGTGATGCGGATATAGGCGATGTCGTCGCCCTCGACGCGCGCGCGAACCGACCGGACGCGGATATTGTCACGCGTCAGTGTCAAATCCATTGCCTTGTCCTGGCCCTTGCGGACGACCTTGAGCTTAATCTTGGTGTTCACCGGCCCGCGCATCTTCTCGACCGCCTGATTGAGCGTGAGACCCTGCACCGCGTCGTCGTCGATCTGGGTGATAATATCGTTGGCCAGAATGCCGGCCTTCGATGCTGGCGTGTCGTCGATCGGCGAGACGACCTTGATGAGACCGTCTTCCATCGTGACTTCGATGCCGAGCCCGCCGAACTCGCCGCGGGTCTGCACCTGCATGTCCTTGAAGCTTTTCGCATCCATGTAGCTGGAATGCGGATCGAGCCCAGTCAGCATGCCGCTGATCGCGGTCTCGATGAGCTTGGTGTCGTCCGGCTTTTCCACGTAATCGCTGCGCACGCGCTCGAACACGTCGCCGAACAGATTGAGTTGGCGATAGGTGTCAGCCGAAGCGGCCCGCGCGGTGGATCCGACCAGCGCGGCACGCGGCTGGGTCAGTAGCAGCGTCGCTGCGGCACCCGCGGCGACACTTAGAAGAATGAGTGAAGTCTTGCGCATTATCCGCGAACCTTTTCGCCTGCAGGTGCGGTCCACCATGGACCTGGATCGATCGGAGTGCCGTCCTTACGGAACTCGATATAGAGTATCGGCTGGCTTGAAGCTGCCGCCAGAATCGAAGCGACCTGGGACGTGCTGCCCATCGTCGCCACCGGCTCTCCTGTCAGAACGAACTGGCCAATGTTGACCGAAATGCGTTCCATCCCGGCGATGAGCACATGATACCCGCCGCCCGCGTTGAGGATCAAGAGTTGTCCGTAGCTGCGGAAGGGTCCGGCATAGACAACCCAGCCATCACACGGGGTTGTGACCTGCGCACCGGGCCGAGTTGTGACCGAAATGCCCTTTTCCTGGCCTCCAGCGCCGTCGGAACCGCCAAAATTGCGAATCTTTGTGCCGTTAACCGGCATTGGCAATAATCCCTTGGCGGAGGCAAAAGCGATGGCCGGCGTGAGCCGTCCGGGGTCTTTCAGAGCGCTCAGATTCGGTTTGCCGGTCAATGAAGCAGGTGTTCCCTGAAGCTCGGCGGCGGCTGCCGCCTTGGCTGCGCTCTTTACGTCCTGTTCCATCTTGGCGATCAGGCCTTGCAGATCTTCGGCCTGCTTGGAAAGCGCGAGCGCGCGTTGCCGTTCGGCGTCCATATCCTTCTCGGCCGCAGCCTGATTGTTCTGCCGCTCCTGCACCAGCGCGGCCAGTCGCGTGCTGTCGTCCTTCAGTCTGTCGCGATCTGCAGCCAGACGGTCACGCTCTTCCGAAATGTTCTTCCGCAAAGCGATCAATTCGCCGAGGTCGCTCGATAGCTTGACCGCGCGCGCGCGCATCTCCGGCACCACGGCGCCCAACAGCATGGCGGTGCGCAGCGACTGCAATGCGTCCTCGGGCCGCACGAATAATGCCGGCGGTGCGCGGCGGCCCGCGCGTTGCAGGGCCGCAAGCACTTCAGCAGTCTCCTCGCGGCGCGATGCAAGCGAGACACGAATTTGCTGTTCGCGCGCATCGAGCGGGCGGATACGGCCCTCGGTGTCAGCCATCTGTGCCTCTACGTCGCGGACTCGCGAGGCGATGCCGATCAACTGCTGGTTCAGCTTAGTGCGGTCCTGACCGATTGCGGCGATGTCGGCCTTGAGTTTGCTTTCAGTCTCGGATGCTTTCTTCTGCTGCTCACGAGCAGCTTCCAGTTCCTGAGCACGCCGCTTGATGTCGTCCGGATCGGGAGCCGATACCTTTGTGGTCGGCGATTGCGCGTGCGCTACGCCAAGCCAAACAGGCCACAGCATCGCAAAGCCGAGCGGCAATGCGGCGACGTGCAGCCTGCGCACCTTCAGCGAATTGCCGGTGGCTGTCGTTCGGGTCACTGCGGTTCGTTCTCTGCTATGCGCGATGATAAGGGTGGCCGGATAAAATGGTCGCGGCGCGGTAAATTTGTTCCAGCAGCATGACGCGCACCATCTGGTGCGGCCAGGTCATTTTGCCAAATGCGATCCTGATTTTGGCTTTGCGCCTCAATTCGGGCGAAAGTCCGTCAGCGCCGCCTATAAGAAAAACAGTCGGTGTTCCCTCGTCGCGGCCGCGCCCTAGATGATTCGCGAATGCGGCGCTGTCGACGGCGTCGCCGCGTTCATCGAGCGCAATGATGGACGATTTGTCAGGAATGAGAGCAAGGATCGCGGCGGCTTCTTCGGTCATTCGTGTCGCGGCATCGCGCGCGCGGCTTTCCGGAATGTCATGAAGCTCAATCGCGCGAAAACCGATCTTGCGGCCGGCCTCATCGAAGCGCTCACGGTAGCGATCCGCAAGCTCGCGTTCTGGGCCCTGCTTGAGTTTGCCGATGGCAATGACGACGATGCGCATACGCGCAAACTAACATGCGCGCGAGCGCTTTGACACGCTTCGCTGACTCCCGTCAGCGCGCCTTCGCGGCCGGCTTTTCCGAGGTCCACATCTTTTCGAGATTGTAGAACTCGCGAACTTCCGGTCTGAACACATGAACGATCACATCGCCGGAATCGATCAGCACCCAGTCGCAATTGGGCAATCCCTCGACATGAGGGGCCGCGAAACCGTTTTCCTTGAGACCCTTCGCCACGTTCTCCGCGATCGCGCCGACGTGACGGTTGGCCCGCCCCGACGTGACGATCATGTAGTCCGAGATGGAGGATTTGCCGCGAAGGTCGATGGTGACCGTTTCTTCCGCCTTCATATCGTCGAGACGGGAGAGGATCAGGTTCAGGGTCTCGTCGGCGGCAGGCCGCTTTTTCAAGACCGCTACGGGCGCTGCTTTGGATTTCGTCACCGACTTTGCCAAAGCAGATTTGGACTTGGACAATACAGATGTGGCCAGGGACCATTCCTTTCACTGTATCGCGAGCGTCGAATCTGGACGCCCGCCAATCACACTACGCATGTGGGGTTAAAGGTTTCAATCTTCCAGATTGTGATGCGCGAATTTTAGGACTGTTGCATGAAAGTGTCATGCGGATTTCCAGCTTCCGTCGGGGTTCCGCAGTCGCGTCGATGACAGATCGG
This sequence comes from Afipia sp., assembly GCA_043784125.1. GTDB lineage: Bacteria > Pseudomonadota > Alphaproteobacteria > Rhizobiales > Xanthobacteraceae > Afipia. The sequence continues at coordinate 11,116 of JAYVYQ010000206.1, read as the reverse complement.
ATTTCAGGCCCGTGAGAAACACCCATGCGGGCGCCTGACGATCAGCCAGTATTCCGGCGTCCTGCTCATCGAGCCGGTAAGGCGCGAGCGTCTTTGCGGCGACCGACGACAATGCGCGGAAGCTGTCGGGTGGGCGATCGATCACGGCAATCGGCATGAGGTCGGCAATCCGGCGCCAGCTTTCCCAATGGTGGAATTGCGCCAGATTGTCCGCGCCCATCAGCCACACGAAATGCACGCCCGAACAGCGCCGCCGCAGGTATGAAATCGTATCGAACGTGTAGCGCGTGCCGATGACGATTTCGAGACTGCTCACATCGACGCGGGGATGATGCGCAATTTTCTTAGCCGCGTTCACGCGTTCATCGAGTGCATGGAGGTTGCCATTTTCCTTTAGCGGATTTCCGGGCGATACCAGCCACCAGATCCGGTCGAGCTGCAGGCGCTTCATCGCAAACAGGCTGATGGCGCGGTGCGCCTCATGCGGCGGATTGAACGATCCGCCGAGCAGGCCAATGCGCATGCCATCGGTATGCAACGGAATAGCGTGAGAGATTGGCGTTTCGCTCACGGACGTGTTTGGCCGGTGCCGTGAATGCGGTATTTGAAGCTGGTCAATTGCTCGACGCCGACCGGGCCACGGGCGTGGAATTTACCGGTGGCAATTCCAATCTCCGCGCCGAAGCCGAATTCGCCACCGTCGGCGAATTGCGTCGAGGCGTTGTGCAGCACGATGGCCGAATCGACTTCATTGAGAAATTTCTCGGCCGTCTTTGTGTCATCCGTCACGATAGCGTCGGTGTGGTGCGAACCGTAGCGCGCGATCAGCGCAATCGCCTCGTCCACGCCATCCACGACGCGGGCGGAAATGATTGCGTCTTCATATTCGGTTGACCAGTCTTCTTCGGTGGCGGGTTTCACCCGAGGATCAACGCGCTGAACCGCTTCGTCGCCGCGAACTTCGCAGTTGGCATCGAGCAGCATCGTCACCAGCGGCTTGAGTTGCGTCGCCGCCGCAGCCTTGTCGATCAAAAGATTTTCCGCAGCACCGCACACACCGGGGCGGCGCATCTTTGCGTTGAGCACAATGGTCTTCGCCATCTCAAGCGAAGCCGCCTTGTCGATATAGACGTGATTGACGCCTTCGAAATGCGCGAACACCGGCACGCGCGCCTCTGCTTGCACGCGGGCGACGAGACTTTTCCCCCCGCGCGGGACGATCACATCGACAGCGCCATTGAGTCCGCTCAACAACAGGCCCACGGCGGCGCGATCTCGCGTCGGCACAAGCGTGATGGCTTGCTCCGGCAGGCCCGCCTTGCGTAATCCTTCCACGAGACATTCGTGAATTGCGCGGCAGGAACGAAAGCTGTCGGAGCCGCCGCGCAGGATGACGGCGTTACCGGATTTCAGGCACAGCGAGCCGGCGTCGGCCGCGACATTGGGCCGGCTCTCGAAAATCACCGCGATGACGCCGAGCGGCACGCTGACGCGCTCGATGGTCATGCCATTCGGACGTGTCCATGTTTCGCTAATGACGCCGATGGGATCGGTGATGCCGCGCACCACGTCGATGCCGTCGGCCATCGCGGCAATCCGCGAGTCATTCAACGCAAGCCGGTCGACAAAGGCGCTGGTTGCGCCACTCGCCTTGGCTTCAGCGACATCTTCCGCATTGGCGGTCAGGATCGCGGCTGCATTCGCACGAACCGAAGCCGCCATTGCCGCAAGGGCGTCGTCCTTCTGCTTGGTCGGCGCCAGCGCCAGCGCTCGCGCGGCGCGGCGCGCGCCGGCAGCGAAGTCTGACATCAGCGACGGCAATTCGGCGCCATCGAGGGCTTTGAGCGGTGCGGACATGGGGCGATGATATGGCGTTATTTGGCTGTAAGGCTATGCCGTAACACGAAAAATCAGGACCTGCGAGACGATGGGCGCATGGCCGGGGCTCATTCCGGGCCGTTGGCCTAGTCGGCCAATGGCCTACTTGGTCCTTACATCGTCTTACTTGGCGCTGTCGGCGCCGCGTGGGCCGCCGACCACGAGGTCGTCGCGATGAATCATCTCGGCCCGCCCGCTGATTCCCAAAATTTGAGCGGCGTCCGACGATGAGCGGCCTTTGATCTTCTCGGCATCGTCGGCGTCGTAGGCCACCAGACCGCGTCCGATTTCATGCGTATCGGGGCCGCGCACCACGACAGCATCGCCGCGCGCGAATTGGCCGTCGATGCGGATGATCCCGGCGGGCAAAAGACTCTTTCCTGCGCGCAGCGCGGCGACCGCGCCGGCATCGATCGTGAGCGTGCCTTTCGGCTCGAGCGATCCCGCGATCCATCGCTTGCGTGCGGTCACCGGATTGGCCGGCGTCAGGAACCAAGTGCAGGGTCCGCCATCGGCGATGGCCTGCAGCGGATGTTCGATCTTGCCGGACGCGATCAGCATATGGGTGCCCGACGACGTCGCGATTTTTGCGGCTTCGATCTTGGTGCGCATGCCGCCGCGCGACAATTCGGATTCGGCCGCACCCGCCATCGCCTCGATGTCGGCGGTGACGGCGCTGACGACAGGAATCAGTTTCGCATTCGGATTGCTGCCGGGCGGCGCCGTATAGAGACCGTCGATGTCGGACAGCAGAATCAGCAAATCCGAACTGGTCATGGTGGCGACGCGCGCGGCGAGACGATCGTTGTCGCCGTAGCGGATTTCGTTAGTGGCGACTGTGTCGTTTTCGTTGATGATCGGCACGGCGCGCCATTCGAGCAGCTTGGTGATCGTCGAGCGCGCGTTGAGATAACGCCGGCGCTCTTCGGTGTCCTGCAGCGTGACGAGAATCTGTCCCGCGCCGATGCCGTGATGATCGAGCACCTCCGACCAGATTCGTGCGAGTGCGATTTGTCCGACGGCCGCGGCGGCCTGGCTTTCTTCCAGCTTCAGCGATCCGCTCGGCAATTTGAGGCGGCTGCGGCCAAGCGCAATCGAGCCTGACGACACGACCAGGATGTCCTTGCCGTCCCGATGCAGCTTCGCGATGTCGGCGGCGAGCGCGGTGAGCCACGACGCGCGCACTTCACCGGCGGCCGCGTCGACCAATAGCGACGAGCCGACCTTGACGACGATGCGGCGAAATTGACTGAGCTTGGGGTTCGACATGAAAGGCAATGATTGGAGGGCTATTTAGAAGCGAGGCGACACAAACATCAACGCGGCAGCGGCGTCCATGTCTCCGCTTCCGGCTCTCGCTCGGCCGCCGTTTTTGCCTTCGACGACACCGGGGCTTCGCCAATCAGCTTGGCGAGCGCGCGCAACGCTTCCGGCACGCCTTCGCCACTGACGCCCGAGATCAGCAAAGGCGTCTTCTTCGACGCGCGTTTCAATCGCGCTTTTTGCTCTTTCAGATCTTCCGGCGAAACGGCGTCGATCTTGTTCAGCGCCACGATCTCGGTCTTATCGGCCAGCGTGTCCGCATAGGCTTCGAGTTCGGTCCTCACGGTCTTGTATGCTTTGCCCGCATGTTCGCAGGTCGCGTCGACCAGATGCAGCAACACGCGGCAACGCTCGACATGACCCAGGAACCTGTCGCCGAGGCCCGCGCCTTCATGAGCGCCTTCGATCAATCCGGGAATATCCGCGAGGACGAATTCACGTCCGTCGATCCGCACCACGCCGAGCTGCGGATGCAAAGTCGTGAACGGGTAGTCGGCGATCTTCGGCTTCGCCGCGCTGACGACCGAAAGGAATGTGGATTTGCCGGCGTTCGGCAAACCGACGAGGCCAGCGTCCGCGATCAATTTCAACCGCAGCCAGATCCAGCGTTCTTCACCGGTCTGGCCGGGATTGGCATTGCGCGGCGCGCGATTGGTCGATGTCTTGAAGTGCGCATTGCCGAAACCGCCATTGCCGCCCTTCGCCAAGATAAATGTTTCTCCGACCTTGTCGAAGTCGTGGATCAGAGTCTCTTTGTCTTCGTCGAAAATCTGGGTGCCGAGCGGCACCTTCATGACGATGTCTTTTGCATTCGCGCCGTGGCGATCCGATCCCATGCCATCGACGCCCTTGGCCGCCTTGAAATGCTGCTGATAGCGATAGTCGATTAGTGTATTGAGGCCGTCGGCGACTTCGATAATGACATCGCCGCCGCGTCCGCCATTGCCGCCTGATGGGCCGCCATACTCGATGAACTTCTCGCGGCGAAACGCCACGCAGCCGTTCCCGCCGTCGCCGGAGCGGATAAAGACCTTTGCTTCATCGAGAAATTTCATGGGTCATCCGTAACGCAGGGGCACCCCAGCGGCAACACATTGAATGCATGGCACTTGGTTAATCGCGGCGTTTCGGCCTGTTGCGGAAGCGCCATCTAACACTTACACGACGCCTGTTGCCGTATTTAGGTCTCAAACTCCGTTCCAGCATCAGCAATGCTCTCATCAATTTCGAACAAACTGACTGGCCGGCTCGCCGGCATCGGCCTGATGCTGTTCGGTATCTGGCTGTTCTCGTTCGGCGACGCGCTCGGCAAGTATATCGTCGCGACGTATTAGGTCGGGCAATTGTTGTTGTTTCGTGCCTTCTGGGCGCTGATCATGCTGTCGCCGCTGATCTGGAAGCACCGCTCACATTTTACCAAGCTGGAGCGCCCCGGACTTCAATTGCTGCGCGTTGTCCTTTCGACTTTGGAAGTTGCTGGGTTCTTCATCTCCGTCATATATCTGCCGCTGGCCGATGTCATTACCTACTACCTCGCGGCTCCGGTGTTCGTAACCGCAGGCGCGGCGTTCTTCCTTGGCGAGCATGTCGGCTGGCGGCGCTGGACCGCCATCGCGATTGGATTCTGCGGCGTACTCATCGCGCTTCAACCTTCCGCTCAGACGATCACATGGCCCGCGCTGATTGCGCTTGGCGGAAGCCTGTCGTTCGCCGCCCTGATGCTGGTGACGCGCTCCTTGCGCCGCACGTCCGATGTCGTCCTTGCCACCAGTCAATTCATCGGGACATTCACGCTCGGTTTGTTTCTGGCTCCGATCGGCTGGGTGACGCCAACGCCGTCTCATCTAGGGCTGTTCGTTCTTGCGGCGGCGATTTCGGTCGGGGCTTTGCTTGCGCTTAACAGATCGCTGATCCTCGCGCCGGCAAGCGTCGTTGTGCCGTATCAATATACGATGATTATCTGGGCGGTGATTTTCGGTTACGTGGTGTTCGGCGATGTTCCTTCTCTTGCCACGCTGATCGGCGCTGCGGTGATTATCGGCGCGGGCATCTACATCTTCCTGCGCGAACGAAGCGTCGTTCACGAAGAGCCGGTCGTGGTGCCGCCGGGCTGAACGAAACACCGGCGGCTTTCACCGCCGATGTTTGTCTCAATTGTTGCGGGTCGCATTGTTCCAGTTCCGGATCGACGACCACACGCTGCGCTCCAGCTTGAAGCAATCGACAGGCGTGGACGAGCCAAGCGCAAGAAAGCGATGCAACTCGACGCCGGTCCAGTTGAAGCCGCACTTCTCCAGCACATGACGCGATGCCGGATTGAGCACGCGCGCGCTCGAGGTCATGCGATCAACGGAAAATTCCTCGAACGCGAAGTCGATCGCGGCCCGTGCGGCTTCCGTCGCGTAGCCTTTGCCCCAGTGATCGAGGCCGAAGCAGTAGCCGAGTTCGGGAACGCCTTCGGTTTCCCAGCTCAGGCCGACAAGGCCGACGGCATCGCGCGCGGTCTCAACCAGAAAAACCGTATCGAGGCCGGAATTCGCACTTGAGGTGACGAAGTCGGCTGCGTGGTCAAGCGTGTAAGGATGCGGCACGCGGCGCAGATTGATCGACACGCGCTTGTCGCTGACGATGTCCGCAATGGCTTTCACGTCCGCGAGCGTCGGCTGACGCAAGGTGAGCCGCTGGGTCTCGAGGACGAAGCCTCTTGTCTCTCGCAATGTCTGGGTCGGGCAAGCGAGTACCATGTCAGGCTCCTTATTGCGTTCGTCCCATCAGGCAACGAACGCGCAAGCAAAAGGGGAGGCCGGTGACCCGTCTCCCCTTTTTAGAGCCTTCTGGCGCTCTGCCGGGTCAACAGGACCGGCAGACGCAATGTGTCTACCGTTTATTCAGCCGCGACCGCCATCGGAATGACGGAGATAAAGGTGCGGCCGTTGGCTTTGGCGCGGAATTCGACATGGCCTTCAACCTTGGCGAAAAGAGTATGGTCCGTGCCCATGCCGACATTGAGGCCGGGATGCCAGGTCGTGCCGCGCTGACGCGCAATGATGTTGCCCGGAATCACGCGCTCGCCGCCGAACGCCTTGATTCCAAGGCGCTTGCCTGCCGAATCACGTCCGTTGCGCGATGAACCGCCTGCTTTTTTGTGGGCCATAGTACGTCTCCAAACTTCGCTTAATCTCTAACCCGATTCCGTGACGGAATCATCTCACTTCTTGTCGGTCTTCGCCTTGGCAGGAGCCTTCTTCGCTGCCGTCTTTGGCTTGGCTGCAGCTTTCGCCGGAGCTTTTGCCGCGGTCTTGGCGGCTGGCTTCTTGGCCGGCGCCTTCTTGGCGGTCTTTGCCGGAGCGTCGCCATCAATCGGCGCTGCCTCGATCTTCTTTTCGCGCTTCGGACGCGGCTTCACGGTCGGCGCCTTGCCGCCGGTGAGAATTTCTGTGACGCGGATCACGGTGATCTCGTCGCGGTAGCCGCGCTTGCGCTTCGAATTCTTGCGGCGGCGCTTCTTGAAGGAAATCACCTTCGGGCCGCGCTTGTGGTCGAGCACTTCAGCCGCCACGGACGCGCCCGAAACAAACGGGAATCCGAGGACCGGCGTGTCGCCGCCCACCACCATCACTTCGCCAAGCTGCACGATCGTTCCGACATCGCCGGCGATCTTGCCAATCTCAAGCACATCATCCGGTACGACGCGGAATTGCCGGCCGCCGGTTTTGATGACTGCGAACATCGTTCTATTCCTTCGTGTTCGATCCCGGCCTCGGACAAATCCGGGCCGGCTTTTTATTCAGTCGTTATGTTGAGTTCGCCGGCCATTCGGCCATGCAAAACAAACGGCGCGAGAAACCTCCGCGCCGGGTGCGGGACTTATATCCGGCGTCAGCCCTGAGTCAAGAAAAAGTGCCCCAAAAACAGGCCAAATATAAGGGATTTGGCCGTTTTTTGGCGAACTGATGCCTCCGCGCAGCTTAGCTTTCCGCCGCTGCAACCTTCGGGTTCCATCGCCGTTGTCTATGCAAATCGGCAGGGGCTCCTGAAAATGACGGAAGACACGCTCACCACGGCTGGAATCGGCAAACATGGCGCGTCCCGGCTGCCGTCCGTGGATGTCGATAGCTACAATATCGAGCTGAAGGACGACGACGGCTTTCTTGGCGACCGCGCCAGCAAGGGCGCCTTCCACGACATTCTGGAGGAATTGCGTAAGCCGCTCCGTAAGCAGGGCGAAGACCCGCTCGGCGACAAGTCGTCCGAGGAGATGAGCAAGAAGGAGCTGGACCAGATTCTGGTCGGCGACGACATCCAGGCGGCCGCCGTGATGCACGGTGCGATCGAGGACTTCGCGAAGGAATTGGCCTTCGTCACCCAGCGTTTCATGAAGACCAAAGCGTGGGACAAAACCGAGGCCATCGTGGTCGGCGGCGGTTTCCGGCAGCGCCGGATCGGCGAACTCGCTATCGCGCGTTCCGGGCTTCTCCTCAATGCAGAGGGCATCAAGGTCGACATGATGCCGATCCGCTTTCATGCCGACGAGGCGGCGCTGATCGGCTGCGCGCATCTGGCGCCGTCGTGGATATTCGAGGCGCATGATTGCATTCTGGCGGTCGATATCGGCGGCACCAACATTCGCTGCGGCGTCGTCGAGACACGGCAGAAGAAGGCTTCGGATTTGTCCAAGGCGCAGGTCTGGAAATCCAAAGTCTGGCGTCACGCCGACGATGAGCCGACACGCGAAGGCGCGGTGAAGAAACTCGCCGGCATGCTGAAGGATTTCATCAAGGAGGCGGAGGGCGAGGGCCTCAAACTGACCCCGTTCATCGGCATCGCTTGCCCCGGCGCAATCAACGAGGACGGCTCCATCGAGAAGGGCGCGCAGAATCTCCCGGGCAACTGGGAGAGCAGCAAATTCAACCTTCCGGCCAGCATCATGGAAGCCATCCGCGAGATCGGAAAACACGACACCGGGGTGCTGATGCATAATGACGGCGTGGTGCAGGGATTGAGCGAAATCCCGTTCATGCAGGACTACAAGCGCTGGGGAATCCTCACCATTGGGACGGGTCTGGGCAATGCCCGCTTCACCATGCGCAACCCGAAGAAAAAAGACTGAAAGTCGGCTTGCCCATCCGGCTTCTCGATTGCCGATGATTCCCGAAATCGCTAAACTGCCTCCCGATACCTCCTGATTTAAGCACCGGCCCGCGCGGCTTTTTTGAACGCGACGGGCGACAGGCCGAGGCGAAGATGCGCAGAACTACACTGGTATTATTGGGGCTTGTCGCGCCGGCGATGTTGCTTGGGAGCGCTGCGCGTGCCGCGCCGTCGCAACTCTACGGCAAATCGGTCGTGGTCGCGTGGACCGAGGAGCGCGAACAGCGGGTCAACGGCGAAGCCACGACACGTAACGTCGGGCGCAACGGTAGTTTCAGTGTTTACCTGAGTTCGGCAGGCAAGCCGTTCAGCCGGATGAGTTACGCATTTTCCAACGCGCGCGGCGGTCTCAAGCACGGAAAGAAAGATGCTGTCGGCGGCGAGGGCAGCAGCATCCATAAAGTGGCGTTTTCCGGAAACACGATGAGTGTCGGAATGGGAATGTCCGGTGGCGCGCGCAACGTTCTGGTCACTTTCGACGGCGGCTTTGGCGGCTGCAGTGCGCAGGTTCTCACCGGCAAGGAATCGGGTGCAAAGTCGATCCGCGCCAAGAGCATGGTGAACGGCAACGACGTTGAAATTCTTTCGATAAAAACCGGCGCTGCAAGCTGCAGAATTCAGGACGGAAACGTATTCGGTGAGTGAACCGATTTTCGGCTGAGGACGACATAGAGAAATGTCCAAGCGAATTAGCCTGATTGCCGTTCTGGCGACGATGCTGACCTTCGCGGCGGCTCATGACGCGATGGCGGAAAAGCGCGTCGCGCTCGTCCTCGGCATGTCGAAATATCAAAACGTGCCGGCGCTGACCAATCCGGCCCGCGACGCCGCCGCCATGGGCGAGGTGTTCAAGAAGGCCGGATTCGATTCCGTCGATACCAAGCTCGATCTAACGGTTTCGGGACTGCGCCGGGAAATTCGAGATTTCGCGGCGGCTGCAGCCGATGCCGACATCGCGGTGGTTTATTACGCCGGTCACGGCATCGAGGTTAGTGGCACCAATTATCTCATTCCTGCCGACGCGCGGCTTCTCAGCGATTTCGATATTCCGGACGAGACGGTGTCGCTTGACCGCGTGCTTCAGGCGCTCGAGCCGGTCAAGCGGTTGCGGCTGGTTATTCTCGACGCCTGCCGCGACAATCCGTTCGACAAGTCGATGAAGCGCAGCCTCGGCGGCACGCGATCGATCGGGCGCGGTCTTGCGGAAGTCGAGCCGACGAAAAATACGTTAATCGCATTCGCAGCGAAAGCCGGTGCGGTCGCAGGCGATGGCGATGGCAATAATAGTCCGTTCGCTACCGCGCTGATGAAGTATCTCACGGCGCCAGGCCTCGATCTCCGTCTGGCTTTCGGCAAGGTGCGCGATGATGTGGTAAAGACCACGGGCAATCGCCAGGAGCCGTTCATGTACGGCTCGCTTGGCGGCGACACGGTGGCGCTGGTGCCGCAGTCGGTTATTCCGCCCGCCGACCCAAATGCCGAGGCTCGCAAGGACTACGAATTTGCCGCGCAGCTTGGCACCAAGGAAGCGTGGGCGTCGTTTCTGACGGCGCGTCCGACCGGACTTTACGCGGACCTCGCGCGCCAGCAGGCAGGCAAACTGAATTCCGCTGAAAGCGCTGGCGCCAAAGCCGACGACAGCATCAAGAAGGCCGAGGAGCAGGCGCGGCAAAAAGCGGAGGATTTCAGAAAGCAGCTCGAAGCTCAGAGCAAAAAACAGGCCGAGGACGACAAGCGCGCGTACAGCGAGCAGTCGAAGAAGGATCTTGAAGTCGCCCGGCAACAGATTGCCGACAGGGCGCAGGCCGAATTGAACGAGGCGAAGCGTCAGGTCGAGGAAGCCAAGAAGCAGGCCGCCGACGCGCAGAAGCAAATCGATGACGCCAAGAAGCAGGCCGTCGAGGATGCACGCAAACAGGTCGATGCCGCGAAGGCCGAAGCCGACAAGGCCAAGGTGGCTTCATTGTCGCCGAGCGCCGGTCCGCAGCCGGCGCCCGCGCCGCCGGTACCGGCGATGGACAAGACCGACATCGCGCGGCTGCTGCAGGCGCATCTTAAGCGCGTCGGTTGCGATCCCGGCAACACCGATGGCAACTGGAATGACAGTTCGCAGAAGGCGCTCGATCTTTTCAACAAGAGCGCCAGCACCTCTTTCGACGTCAAGGTCGCAAGCCTCGACTCGCTCGATGGCGTGCGCGCCAAAACCAACAGGGTTTGCCCGCTGGTTTGCGCCAAGGGCATGAAGGTCGAAGGCGAACGCTGCGTCGCCATCACCTGCGATGCCGGCTTCGCGCTCTCCGATGGCGTCTGCAAAAAGCGCCCCGATCCGCCGGAACGCAAAGCTGTCGCACGCTCCGAAGCGCCGGCGCGAGTGGCGCCTTCCGCTCCGTCGGGCGGCGGTGGCGGCGGAAAATGCTTCTCGTTCAACGGCAAACGCTATTGCGAGTAAAAGCCCGGCGGACGGCCTGATCCGGCGCTGGAATTTTTCCTGCGAATACCCTCACGCCGCGCGCCTGCGCCGCCTTGTGAATCGCCCGGTCCTCACATAGAACCTGCCCGCGACCCGGCAGGCGACTGCCGTTTTCAGCGACCGGAGAGGTGGCAGAGTGGTCGAATGCACCGCACTCGAAATGCGGCATAGGTGCAAGCCTATCGGGGGTTCGAATCCCTCCCTCTCCGCCAGCAACCCCTCAAGCCCATGAAATAGTTTCGATTTCGGCGGTCTGTGCGGGCGCGCAGAGCGCTATGGCGCGGCGCTTGCCCG
>JAYVYQ010000205.1:0-3198 GCA_043784125.1 Afipia sp. | reverse complement strand
CGCTGATGCATTCGCGAGATGTCGTGGCGGATAGCCCATCGTCCACTCGTAGGTGGCGTGCAATGCCTCCCTGCCATTGATCCCAATCGTTCGCCCATGACAGTCCGGCTCGCCCCACTTGTTCGCGCGCGGTGATCCCATCATCTGCCGTAGCTTCTTGCGGCCACCCGATCCGCCTTCCAGGCGCAGGCCACCCGACTGGCTCTGTTTGGCTGGCGTCGGAAGCAATGATCCAGACGCGCTTGCGCCCATGGGGCGCTCCAAGATCACTAGCTGCAACCACGAACGGCCAGCAGGCGTAGCCGATATCTTCCAGTCCATCCGCGATCCGGTCATAGCCCCGAGTTCGGAGGAAAGGACTGTTTTCAAAAGCACACCAACGAGGACGGCATTCGCCGACGATACGGATTGCCTCAAAGACGAGTTTCGTTTGATCCCCTTCGACGCCCTTGCCTTGGCTGTTGGCGGCACTGGCGTCTTGGCATGGAGGACTGCCAACGATGGCGCTAGGGAGGCGTCCAAGGTCGGCAACAAGCTGCTTTGCCGTGACAGTTCTAACGTCGTCATAAAGCCGCACCTCGGGGTTGTTCTGCTGATATGTGGCCCGGCGCCACGGGTCGATCTCGCAAGCCGCAATCGTTCGGAAGCCGGCGCGGTGCATCCCTAGCGACCACCCGCCGGCCGCGCCTGAAAATAAGTCAACGATCTCCGGGCTCATTTCGCGCGCTCGCTTGTTGAGACTCGACAATTCATCGCGCGTACCGCCCGTCGCACCAGCCTTCGATCATGGCTTCAATCTCCGTATTCGTATTCGGGGTAATAGTCGTGATCCTGGCCGCAAATTTCGAGATAGATGTCGTCGTCATTTGCGATGATGTCGCGGACCCAATCCGGCGCAGGAAAGTAGTTTTCTGCTTTCGCTGTTTTCGGGTCAGCGTCGGTCGTGTTGAGTTCGATTTTCACAAACTCCACTTCGGCGGGGTCTGCCGGATGACCAGCGTATGAAAGCGAGCCCATATGCGCAGGGCTGCCGGCGCTGAACGTGTATTCGGCAAAAACCAGAACGGTTTTGCTGCCGATCTGAAATTCGGTTTCGTAAAAGTGGGTTGCGGGCATCTATTCCTCCAATTTTGTGCAGTCTGGAGAGGCAGCCACCGTTTTCGCGCGAGCTTTCAATGACTCGATCGCGGTGGTCACGCGGGATGTGAGCCCGAGCAATGTCCCGTCGTCGGGCCACACAATTTGCCGGCGCAGATCCTTTTGTCCTTGCCATGTTGCGTGCAGTTGCCGCGCGTCCGTTGCCGCGTTGATGATGCCGTTCCATTGCTCGACGTATTCCGCCGCGGTGGGAACATCAGCCGCCCCGGTCGTCACCGGCTGGGGTTGCGCCGGGGCAGATGAGCCACCTTTCGCCCAACGCGCGAACGCGGCGCCCATCTGTTCTGACAGCGGCTTGCCTTGCTCGATGAAGGGCGCGAGGTAGTTCGGGAGTTTGATGATAAAATCTTCACCGATCTTGTCGGACTTCCACACTGGAACGCCGTCGGCGCGGGGCGGCAGGATGCACGTCAGGTCCAGGGTGTGAACGATCTCAAGCGGCGCGATCGGCTGCCAGCCGATGTTGACGACAGTTTTTTTGCCGTTCACCACATCCTGCTTGGTCTTTTCGCGCGCGCGGAACGTGAAAATCAGCGGCGTCTTGATTTTGAGGATTCCGGAGATCAGCTTTTTGCGCGCCGCCTTCGGTTTCGCCCAGGCCGCCCATTCATTGTTGCCCATCTTCGGCACCATTTCGTCGTGCCATTCCAGATAGGCCTCGTGTTCGTCGGACATCGAATCCACAATGATGGCGGCCGGTTTCGATGATAGCTGCGCGTTGATGGCGTCGAGAAAAACGTCGGAGCGCGCGTTCGGCGGCAGTTCGACAATCTTGAACGGGATTTGATCGCTGTACTTGCGCGATCGGCCGCCCTCAGTGTCGAGCATGACGATATCGCCGCCGCGAACGGACTGCATACCCTTGGCGAGCAGGAGAGCCGACAAGCTCTTGCCGCCGCCAGGCGGGCCGATCATGCCGAGCAGCAACGGTTCTTCGGAGCGGTGCGCCGGTTGTGCCTGATAATTCATCTCAGCCCGCCATAATCAGTTTTGTGTCGGATTCGAACTCGCCGTTTAACTCGCGTTCAAGCCACTGCTTTTCCTTGAAGCCCGGATATTCGGGCGTGACGGCGTGGTCTGGATAGCCGAACCAGTCGTCGCGCTCGATGGCAAAACGCCAGCGCGCCAAGCCGGACGCGACCTTCTTCCGGCCCATCGTCATCCAGTATTCGTCCATGTGCATGACGGTCAGCGCGTTCGGCTTGTCGGTTTCCTGGGCGATGAAGCGGAACAGGCGGCGGCCGGCACCGGCAGCATCGAGAGCGTCAAGCCCTTTCTCGATGAACGCAGCCTGTATGTGCCAACCCGCCGCCTCCGCCCCTCCGCCGATCATGTGCGGTGCCATCGACTTGCCGCTGGTTTTGTAATCGTCGATCGTCCGCAGATCGTCATGCAGCCAGTCGATCAGGCTGCGAAACCAAATCCCATCCTCCTGCCAAGCGATCATCACTTCGGCCTTGCCGTTGGTGAATGCGTCGCGGTCCTGGTGGCGTTCCAGTTGCGACCATGCCGCGGCAACCATTTCGGTCGCCTGTTCGAACTGATGCTGCAAAACGGCGATCTTGCCGAGTGTCGCGGCCTCCTCGCGGGCATCCTGCGCGGCCTTCTTTCTCCAATCGTCGAACTGCACGACCTCGATTTCCTTGCCGCGGCCCAGGATCAGCCGATGCGCGACGTTGCCGATATCGAACTTGGTGTCGTTGTCGGCCTGATAGTTCGGATTGAGGCGCGGGCATTCGGTCCATGCGTGTTTCGGCGACCGCTCGACGAGGATCTTGCACAGCGATTGCGTGAGGCTCGGCGTCGGGCAAGGGTCCGCGCGATAGTCAGCCTCGGAAATGTTCGGATAGATGCCGGGTTTCTCGATCTTCATGCTGCTGCTCGTGCTGTCACGCTTCCGAATTTCCGCCCCGCCCGGTTCAAGATCATCCGCAGTGCGCCGGTCTGGATCAGCGTGTGCACGGTGCGGACGTCGTAGAACGGTCCGGCCTTGCTGCGGGCATAGCCGCGGCGAAACGGGATCAGCGGCTCGATGGTCGC
>JAYVYQ010000204.1:0-2746 GCA_043784125.1 Afipia sp. | reverse complement strand
CCGACCATCGCGGTGTCGTGGAAAAAGCCGGAGACTTCACCGTTATCGAGACGCTCGATTGCAAGCTCGATGATCTCGCCGTGCTCGGGCGCGGACGCGAGGGAGTAGTTGCGCTGGGCGCGATAGCCGTCTTCCGCCGTCAGGCGCACGGTCGCATGTTGGCCGGCCTGATAGGAAAACGGCTTCTCCGGTTTGAGAAAATAGCTTTTCACGCGGCCGCTGCGCGCAACGATGCCGGTGATCGTCGCGGGCTGCCAGACAGTTGCCTTGCGCGACGCCGCAGAAGTCAAATTGATGGTCATGGATCGCAGCCTTTATGGATCATCCGTGTAGCGCTGCTCGCGGAACGGATCTCCATACATGTGATAGCCGCGCAATTCCCAGAAGCCTGCGGTGTCCACATCGGTGAATTGCAATGCGTTGACCCACTTTGCGGATTTCCAGAAATAAAGATGCGGCACCAGTAGCCGCGCCGGGCCGCCGTGATCCGGCGTCAGCGGCTTGCCGCCAAAGTGGGTAGCCACCATCGCGCGGCCATCGGTCAAATCCGCGACCGGCACGTTGGTCGAATAATCGTCGTAGGAATGCGCCAGCGCAAACCGCGTCGGCGCTTCGATCCCCGCCGCATCCAGAATGTCGTCGATCAGCACGCCCCGCCAGCCGGTATCGAATTTCGACCATGTGGTGACGCAATGAATGTCGCGCGTGATGTCGGTTTGCGGCAGCGCGTTGAACTCGACCCAATTCCATTTCTTGATCGGCTTCGGACCTACCTTCAGGGTGAACGTCCATGTCTCCATATTGACGCGCGGCGTCGGCCCTGCGGACAGCACCGGAAAATCTTTGGTCAGATGCTGGCCGGGGGCAAGCCGCTTGGCCATGTCGGGCGGCTGCGGCCGTCCGGTAAATCCGCGTGTCACCATCGCAATCGCTCCGTGGTCTCGGCGGATGTTTCCAGAGTATTGCGCGCGAAACAAGCGCAACGAAAGGTTCATTGCGCCGGGGCGGTGCTATCATGACGCAATGGAAATTCCCGATTCTCCTTGCGCGGCGCGCTTCATCGCCTCACCCAATCACGAGCCGCGCGCGGGCGGCATCGTCGATATCATCATCCTGCATTATACCGGCATGGCGAGCGCTGAGGCGGCGCGCGAACGGTTGTGCGATCCCGACGCGAAAGTCTCCTCGCATTATTTTGTCGATGAAGATGGCGTCGTCACGCAACTGGTTGCGGAAAATCGCCGCGCTTTTCATGCCGGCGTCTCGTCATGGCAAAGCGAGACCGACATCAATTCGCGCTCGATCGGAATCGAGATCGTCAATAGTGGGCACGATTTCGGCTGCCCGGATTTTCCCGCGCGCCAGATCGAGGCCGTCATTCCGCTCTGCAAGGATTTGCAGACCCGCTGGCCGATCCCGCATCAGAATGTGCTGGCGCATTCCGATGTCGCCCCATCGCGCAAGCAGGACCCCGGCGAAAAATTTCCGTGGGCCGTGCTTCATGCCGCAGGTGTCGGGCTGTGGGTCGCGCCTTCGCCGAAGTCGGACGGCGCAGCACTTCGCATCGGCGACACAAGCGACGCCGTCGGCCAACTTCAAACGGCGCTGCGCAGTTACGGCTACGGCATCGACGTCACGAAAACATTCGACGAGACGACGCGCGATGTGGTGATCGCTTTTCAGCGGCACTTCCGCCCTCAGTCGGTCGACGGCGTTGCCGATGCCTCGACCCGCGCGACGCTTGAACGTCTGCTTCACGCGCGGCGCGCGGCGCACAATCAGGTCTGATCGATTCCAAAAAAAATACGCCGCAGGAGCGATCCTGCGGCGTTGTCGCGATCTCAGATGCCGGATTTCGGGGGCATTGCGTTCGCCGCAATTTCGCCCTTCGATTCCAAGTCCGTCACTTTTTGGCCATTCGGAAAAGCGTGGAAAATCAACGCTCGTCGCAAAGGGCCTGCGGCGGATTTCGGCCGGAATTACTTCTTGTTGTCGGGGTTGAACAGCGGAGGCCGCTGGCCACCCTGACCGCCCGCAACGCTCAGCTTGTTGCTGTCGATGCTTGACGTGTTCGGCGATGGATTGCTGGACACCACCTGCGGTGGCAGCGGCAGATTGGCCTGCACCTTCGGCGGCTGCGTCTGCTGATTGTTGCTTCCGATCTTGATGGTCGAGACATCGCCGGAGAGCACGCCGCCCTTCTCGATTTCGATGTCGCCATACGTGGCCGAGCCTTCGATGCGGCCCGTCTTGCGCAGCGAGAGGCAGACCTTGGCTTCGATATGCTCGTAGACCTTGCCCTGAATGTCAGCCTGATCGACGCTGACTTTTCCCTTGATGGTGCCGGTTGGACCGACGAGCAAATCGCGCGCGATGATTTCGCCATCGACGGTGCCGTGAACAACGACCTTCTCGGGCGCGTTGATCGAGCCTTTGAAAACCACGCCTTCGCCGAAATACGCACAACTGGCCTGACCGGTTTCGCCAGCCTTCTTGGGATCGAACTCACTCATTACGCACTCCAACGGTTATTTGCAATTTGTTAATTCAGATTAACTCTTAGCACTCCCGGTGATATCCCGGTCGAAGAATACCGATCCGAAACGCCCAATCTGCGCTGAAGGTTAATTTTGGCAAGTTGATTCTCCGGGCAAGCGCCGCGCCATAGCGCTCTGCGCGCCCGCACAGACCGCCGAAATCGAAACTATTTCATGGGCTTGAGGGGTTGCTGGCGGAGAGGGAGGGA
>JAYVYQ010000203.1:0-14829 GCA_043784125.1 Afipia sp. | reverse complement strand
GCCGCGCACACCATGCGCGGCGCCGATTCTCGCAACGCAGATGCGTGCGTCTTTCGTCACGCGGCGAAACGACTAACTCGCCGGCGCGGCTTCGGCCTTCGGCTTTGCCTGGGGCTTCGGAGCAGCCGCAGCAGCTTCAGCAGCGGCCTTGCGCTCCTTGCGCGGAATCGCCTTCTCAGGATTCTTGCGCGGCGTGCGCTTCTTGACGCCGGCTGCATCGAGGAAACGCATCACGCGGTCCGATGGCTGCGCGCCCTTGGCCATCCACGCCTTGACCTTCTCCATATCGAGCTTGAGGCGTGCTTCATTGTCCTTCGGCAGCAGCGGATTGAAATAGCCGAGACGCTCGATGAAACGGCCATCGCGCGGGAAGCGCGAGTCGGCGACGACGATGTGATAGACCGGACGCTTCTTGGTGCCTGCGCGCGAGAGGCGGATAACGACTGCCATTTGAGTTCTCCGTTGGTGTGTACGAGTTCGTAAAAATTATTCGCGTTACTTCTTCTTGCCGATCCCCGGAAATCCACCGAGGCCCGGCAAAGTCGGTTTTCCAAGCCCCGAAAGGCCGGGAAATTCTTTCGGCAGCGATGGCATGCCCGGAGCACCCTGAGGCACTCCGCCGGGCATTTTCGCAGCCAATTCTTTCATCGCTTCAGGCGACGGCACGCCGCCGCCAAATCCCATTGCGGCCGCCATGCCGGCCATCGGGCCGCGTTTGCCTTGGCCCATCGCCTTCATCATGTCGGCCATGTTCCGGTGCATCTTGAGCAGCTTGTTGACTTCTTCGACTTTCAGGCCCGCGCCTGCGGCGATGCGCTTCTTGCGGCTGGCTTTGAGAATGTCGGGATTCTTGCGCTCCTCGCGCGTCATGGAATCGATCACCGCCATCTGGCGCTTCAGCACCTTGTCGTCGAGACCGGCCGCCGCGACCTGGTTTTTCATTTTCGCGATGCCGGGCATCATGCCCATCAGCCCGCTGATGCCGCCCATGCTGGACATCTGAACAAGCTGTTCGCGCATGTCGGCCAGATCGAACTTGCCCTTGCGCATCTTCTCGGCGACGCGGGCGGCCTTCTCGGCATCAATATGTGCGGCAGCTTTTTCGACCAGCGACACCACGTCGCCCATGCCGAGAATGCGGCCGGCGATGCGCGAGGGATGAAAATCTTCCAGCGCGTCGGTCTTTTCGCCGGTGCCGATCAGCTTGATCGGCTTGCCGGTGATGGCGCGCATCGAGAGTGCCGCGCCGCCGCGTCCATCGCCATCGACGCGTGTGAGAACGATGCCGGTGAGGCCGACGCGCTCGTCGAACGCTTTTGCAAGATTGACGGCGTCCTGACCTGTCAGCGAGTCCGCGACCAGCAGAACTTCATGCGGCTTGGCGGCAGCCTTTACGCTCGCCGCTTCCCGCATCATCTCGTCGTCAAGCGTGGTGCGGCCCGCGGTATCCAGCAGCACGACATCGTAACCGCCGAGCTTGCCGGCCTGCAGCGCGCGTTGCGCAATCTGCTGCGGCATCTGGCCCGCGACGACAGGCAACGTCTCGATGGAAAGCTCCCGGCCCAATACGGCAAGCTGTTCCTGCGCGGCTGGGCGATAGACGTCGAGCGACGCCATCAGAACTTTTTTCTTGTCGCGCTGGGTGAGACGGCGCGCGAGTTTTGCGGTGGTGGTGGTTTTGCCGGAGCCTTGCAGGCCGACCATCATGATGGCGACAGGCGCCGGTGCATTCAGGTCGATGGTCTGGCCGTCGGAGCCGAGCATTTCGACGAGCTGATCGTGAACGATCTTCACGACCATCTGGCCGGGCGTCACCGATTTGACGACGGTCGCACCGACGGCCTGCTCGCGGACTTTCTCGGTAAATGCGCGCACGACATCGAGGGCGACGTCGGCTTCAAGCAGCGCGCGGCGAATTTCGCGCATGGCGGCATCGACATCGGCCTCGGACAGCGCGCCGCGCCTCGTCAGCCGATCGAGTATGCCTCCAAGCTTTTCCGACAGATTGTCGAACATCGCAGCGCTTTATCCCAACATCCAAAACACGTTTGCGCCCGAGGGCGCACAGCGCTGTCGGGCGTTGGCCTCCGGCGTCTTGCACCGGGCGGCGGGTCGAAAAGAACGTCTTTTCGAGAAGTACGGCGGTTAAACCCTCCGGTGCCCGGAAAGTCAAGAAAAGTGATAAAATCGGGCAGTGTTTGGAGGGCCACGATTCCCCCTAGCCCCTTGCAGAAGCTAGGCTTTTGGGTCCAATCGGGCGCATGAAAGTCACCCGTCGCGGCTTCTTTGGATTATTTGCTGGGATCGCCGCAGCCATCGGCGTGCCGACAGTCTGGATGTCTCGCATGAAAACCTATGAAGGCCCGCCCTCCGATCATTTCGACGGCACGTATTTCTTCGACAAGGACGGCTCGCCGCCGAAGCAGCTATCGGACGTGTTGCGCTGGCAATTCAACCGTAAGCCGGAGAAGTGGCCGGAGCGCGCGCCGAGCCCCTATGCGGATACGCCGCCGCCGCAGGTCGATGGCGGCAAAGTGAGATTTTCCTATGTAGGTCACGCGAGCTGGCTGATTCAGACAGCAGGTCTCAACATTCTCATCGACCCCGTGTGGTCCGAGCGCGCATCGCCGTTCAGTTTTGCGGGCCCGAAACGCGTCAACGATCCCGGCGTCGCGTTCGACAAACTGCCGACGATTGACATCGTTTTGGTTTCGCACGGCCATTACGATCATCTCGACGTCCGGACGCTGTCGAGACTTGCCGCGAAATTCTCGCCACGCGTCATCACGCCGCTCGGCAACGATGTGACGATCAAGAGCAACGACGCCAACATCCGGGCCGAAGCGTTCGACTGGAATCAGCGTATCGAAATCGGCAACGGCATCGCGGTGACGTTGGTGGCGACGCGCCACTGGTCGGCGCGCGGACTGTTCGACCGCAACAAGGCGATGTAGGCGAGCTTCGTGCTGGAAACGCCTGCGGGAAAAATCTACATCGTGGCCGACTCAGGCTACGGAGACGGTGTGCATTTCCGGCGTGTGCGCGAGACTCATGGCGCGCCGCGTCTCGCTATCCTGCCGATTGGCGCCTATGAGTCGCGATGGTTCATGCGCGACATGCACATGAATCCCGAAGATGCCGTGAAAGCGCTGGCCGATTGCGGCGCGCAAGTCGCGCTCGCGCATCATCACGGCACGTTTCAGCTCACCGACGAGGCCATCGACGCGCCGTAACAGGCGCTCGCGGCGGCGCTGGACGCGGCCAAAATTCCGCGCGAGAAATTTCTCGCGTTAAAGCCGGGTCAGACGTTTGAGATTTAGCTACGGCGTGGTTACGGCGCTTTTGACTTGATCTCGTAGGACACGCTGATCGAAATCCGCAGCGTTTCTTCACCCGGCGCAACGGGCGCGGGAGATGCGAGGCCAGCCGACATCTTGCGGTATGTGACCGGGCCGGGTGAGCTTTCTTCGGAGATACTCAGCGGCGCGCCGAGCGTAACGCCTGCCGCCTGCGCGTAGATGTCCGCCTTGCGCCGCGCATCCGCGATGGCTTTCGGACGGGCCTCGTCGAGGAGCTTCGATGGTTGCGCCACCATGAAGGAAATTCCGCCGATGTCGTTGGCGCCGTTCGTCACCAGCGTGTCGATGATGCTTCCGACTTTCGCAACGTCGCGGACAGTGACGGTCACGCGATTGCTGGCGCGAAAGCCAGTAATTGGCGAGGGACCGTTTTTGTTGAGCGCATATTGCGGCTGCAGCGAAAGCTGCGAGGTCTGGAAATCCTTTTCTGGAATACCCGCGCTTTTCAATGCGAGCAGCACGATGCCCATCGCCTTGTTGTTGGCCTCAGACGCGTCGCGCGCGGTCTTTGCCTCGTTGGTCACGCCACCGTCGATCTGAGCGAGATCGGGCGCTGCAGAGATTGTCGCTTCGCCGGTCACCGAGATGGACGGCGATTGGACTTGCGCCATTGCGGGCCAGGCCACGAGAATACCAATGATCGCAAAAGTCGTCTGCTTCATCGCGCAACTAATTTCAGCGGAACGAACACGTTGATAATCAGCTTGTCTTCGGCCGTCTTCAGCGGGTCGGTCACGTATTCTTCAATGAAGGTATCTTTCGCTTCCAGCTTTTTATCGTCGAGGTGATTTGTGATCGCCTCGTAAGTGTTGTCCATGTTGTCGTAGGAGCCGCGGTGGACGAACTTCAGCGTCTTGCCTTCCGGCGAATTGCCGATGGTCATGCCCTTGGGGAGATTTTTCGGGTCCTGATCGACAGGAATTTCAGCCTGATAGGAAAAACCTGTGTCGTCCGTCGACGTATAGACAATCAGGACGTTGCCGGCGGCCTTGATGCTTTGCTTGTCGAGAAAGGTCGTCAGCGTTTTCAACGATCCAGTCAGCGTCTCGAATGCCGAATCCCAGTTCGCTGTGCCCTTGAGCATCACGACCTTTCTCGCCGTCAGCGTTTGTTCCTCACCGAATGGATCGGCGTTTTGCGCCTTGGGAGCGGTCGCCGGAGCAGGCGTTTGAGTTGCAGCCGGTGGTGAGGCTGGGGCAGGCGTTGGCGGGGTGCCGGTTGATGGAGGCGTTGCGGGGGTCGTCGGCGTGGCGGCCGTCGGTGCCGGCGTTTCAGGAGCCGGAGCGGGCGGCGTTGCGGTCGCGGGCGGCGTAGGGACGGGCGTCGTGGGGTTAGGCGGAGTCGCGGTCGCGGGCGGGGACGTTGTCGCGGGAGGCGCCTGCGCGAATGACGCCGGCAGACCCACCGCCATTGCCGCCGGGATCAGCAACAAGGCCGCCAAACGATAAAAACCAGCACAATTCATTCAAATATCTCCGTCGCCCGACAAGTCAGCGCATTCCGCAGCGGCAACCCGCGAACAATAGCACGAAGCATCGCCGTCGTTCCATAACTGCCGCGCAACCGCGTCCGAAACAGGGCCAAGTGAGCGGCCTGCACTGGTCAACCGCACCTTGATTCGCCATATAGACCGGGCACAGGACTCCATCATGGGCGCGCTCGCAAATCATAGCTTCGTCAAGATGAACGGCATCGGCAACGAGATCGTCGTTGTGGATCTGCGCGATTCGACCGCGACCGTCAGCCCCGGTGAAGCGCGCGCCGTCGCCGCCCCCGAAGGTGTGCCTTACGATCAACTGATGGTGCTGCATAAGCCGCACTCGAACGGCACCAGCGCCTTTATCCGGATTTACAACAATGACGGTTCGGAGGCTGCCGCCTGCGGCAACGGCATGCGCTGTGTGGCGCAGCGGATGTTCGCCGAGACCGGCAAGGATGCGTTGACGTTCGAGACGCGCGCCGGAACGTTCAATTGCTGGCAAGGCCCGTCGCCCGATCTCTATACGGTCGATATGGGCAAGCCGAGATTCGACTGGAAGGATATTCCGCTCGCCGAGGAGTTTCGCGACACGCGGTCCATCGAATTGCAGATCGGTCCGATCGACGCGCCGATCCTGCACACGCCATCGGTCGTCAGCATGGGCAATCCGCATGCGATCTTCTGGGTGGACGATGTGAATGCCTACGATCTCGCGCGCTTCGGTCCCCTGTTGGAAAACCATCCGATCTTTCCGGAGCGGGCGAACATTACGCTCGCCCATATTGTCGATCGCGATCATATCACCATGCGCACATGGGAGCGCGGCGCGGGCCTCACCAAGGCTTGCGGTTCGGCTGCGTGCGCGACAGCGGTGGCGGCGGCACGGCTGAAGCGTGCCAATCGCATCGTGACCATGACGCTGCCCGGCGGCGAACTCAGTATTGAGTGGCGCGAACGCGACGATCATGTGTTGATGACTGGACCCGCGGCGGGCGAGTTTGAAGGCCGGTTCGATCCGTCGCTATTTGCGAACGTCGCCTAAGATGACGGTCGAGGTTGTGACTTTCGGTTGTCGTCTCAACGCATTCGAATCCAAGGTGATCCGACGCGAGGCGGAAGGCGTGGGGCTTTCGCGCACCGTCATCGTCAACACGTGTGCGGTCACCAACGAGGCGGTCGCACAGGCGCGACAGACCATCCGAAGACTTCGTCGCGACAGACCTGACACGCACATCGTCGTGACGGGGTGTGCGGCGCAGACCGAGCCTGCGATGTTTGCGGCGATGTCCGAAGTCGACCGGGTGCTCGGCAACGACGACAAGATGCACAGCTCCGTCTGGCGCGATACCCGTGCTGCGTTCGATTCAGCGACGGTGTTCGGAATCCCGAGCGAACAGAAGATCTCCGTCGCCGACATCATGGCGGTGACAGAGATGGCGCCGCATCTGGTGTCAGGTTTCCACGCCGGCCTACCGCGTGTGTTCGTGCAGGTACAGAACGGTTGCGACCATCGCTGCACGTTCTGCATTATTCCTTACGGTCGTGGAAACTCGCGTTCGGTTGCGATGGGCGCGGTGGTCGATCAGGTGCGTGCGTTGGTCGAAGCGGGGCACGCCGAGATTGTGCTGACCGGCGTTGATTTGACGAGTTATGGCGCAGATTTGCCGGGTGCGCCGAAACTTGGGACGTTAACAAAACAGATTCTCAAACACGTTCCCGATCTCAAGCGTCTTCGAATCTCGTCAATCGATTCTATTGAGGTGGATCGCGATTTGCTGGATGTCATTGCAGATGACGAGCGCCTGATGCCGCATCTGCATCTATCGCTGCAGGCGGGCGACGATATGATTCTCAAACGCATGAAGCGGCGGCATTCGCGCGAGGACGCGATTAAATTCTGCGCGCAGGTGAGACGGATGCGCCCGGATATCGCGTTCGGCGCGGATATCATCGCCGGCTTTCCGACCGAGACCGAAGACATGTTCGCGCGCTCGCAGGATTTGGTCGAGGAATGCAGTTTGACATTCCTGCATGTGTTTCCCTATTCGCCGCGCCTCGGAACTCCTGCGGCGAAGATGCCGCAGGTCGATGGCCGTGTTGTGAAGGCGCGTGCGAAGCGCTTGCGCGCGACAGGCGAGGCGGCCCTGAGACGTCGGCTTGATTCGGAAATCGGTGCAACACGTCAGGTGTTGATCGAAAGTGCGACGCAAGGCCGCACCGAACATTTCGTTCCGGTGGCGATTGCGGGCGGTACGCCGGGAGAGGTTCGCTCACTTCACGCGACGAGCCACGATGGCGCGCGGCTACTCTGCTGATTCCGCCATCTCACGAACGGCGGGTTGTTCGCCGTTCCATCCGCAGGCTCTCAATCGCTCCTGCAAATGCGGCGGCACAGGCGCTTCGACACGCACCGGCGGGTTGTTCTTCGAGAGCGGGATAACGATCTCGCGCGCATGCAGATGCAGCGTGGGTTCACCGAAGCGTGGACCGCTGCCGTAGATATTATCGCCGACAATGGGCCAGCCGCTGGCCGCGCAATGCACGCGCAATTGATGGGTGCGCCCGGTGATCGGCTCCATCGCAAGCCAAGTGAGCGCTTTACCAGAAGAATCCTGGCCGCGCCCGAGCACTTTCCATTTTGTCAGCGAGGGAAACCCGTTCGGATCGAGCTTTTGCCACCAGCCACGTTCGGCATCGAGCCGTCCGAGCGGAATGTCGATCCCACCTTCGTCATCTGAAGGACCGCCTTCGACAACGGCCCAGTAGGTTTTGGAAATCTTGCCGTGCTTGAACAGCAATCCGAGCGAGGCTGTTGCCTTGCGGTGACGTCCCAGCACGAGACAACCGGATGTGTCGCGATCGAGGCGATGCGCCAGCACCGGTGGGCGCGGCAGGCCGTATCTGAGTGCATCGAACGACGCTTCGAGATTGGGTCCGCCCTTCGGACCGCGGTGCACGGCGATACCCGCCGGCTTGTCGATCACCAGCATCAGCCCGTCGCGGTGAAGCACGCGGGACTGGATTTCTTCCGGTGTCGGTTGCGGCGTATCCATCGGAGCCGGATGACTTTCGTTCGAGGCGTGAACCGGGTAACACACGGCTCCATTTGTTGACAGTTCGCATATGACAGACAGTACGCAGGAACAACAGAAACAGGGCTGGTGGCGGCGATTATCCGCCGGGCTGAAACGCACGTCGAGTTCGCTCGGTGGGGCGGTCGCCGATCTTGTCACCAAGCGCAAGCTCGACCGCGCGATGCTCGATGACATCGAGGACGTGCTGTTGCGCGCCGATCTGGGAACCGAGGTCGCCGCGCGCATTTCTGCCGCAGTCGGCGAGGGCCGCTACGATAAGTCGGTCTCGGCAGACGACGTGACGAGCATCGTTGCGGCTGAAGTCGAGAAGGTGCTCGCGCTCGTCGCAAAGCCGCTGGAGATCGACGCGAGCAGAAAACCTTCCGTCATTCTCGTCGTCGGCGTCAACGGTTCCGGCAAGACGACCACGATCGGCAAGCTCGCGGCGAAGTTTTCCGCTGAAGGCAAGACGGTCATGCTCGCCGCCGGAGACACGTTTCGTGCCGCCGCCATCGAGCAATTGAAAATCTGGGGCGAACGCACCAAGTCGCCGGTCATCGCGCGGGCGCATGGGTCGGATTCGGCAAGCCTCGCATTCGAGGCGTATGAGGCCGCAAAGGCCGATCATCGTGATGTGCTGCTGATCGACACCGCAGGGCGACTGCAGAACAAGACCGAATTGATGCTGGAGCTTGAGAAGGTCGTGCGCGTCATCAAGAAAGTCGATGCCAGCGCACCCCACGCGGTCTTGCTGGTTCTGGATGCGACTGTTGGACAAAATGCACTGTCGCAAGTCGAGGCATTTCAGAAGACCGCAGGCGTGACCGGATTGGTGATGACCAAGCTCGACGGCACCGCGCGCGGCGGAATTCTCGTGGCGCTGTCGGAGAAGTATAAATTGCCTGTGCATTTCATCGGTGTCGGCGAAGGCATCGACGATCTCGCCCCATTTACCGCGCACGACTTCGCGCGCGCTATCGCAGGACAGGACTCATGACAAAATCCGCGCCGCATCCATTGTTCAAGCTTGCGACCGAATTGGGTCCGCTGGTGATCTTCTTTGTGGCCAACGCAAAGTTCGGGCTATTCGTGGCAACTGGCGCTTTCATGGTCGCGATCGTAGCTGCGATTATCGCGTCCTATGTGGTGACACGGCATGTGCCGCTGATGGCAATCGTCACCGCATTCATCGTGCTGGTGTTCGGTGGACTAACGCTGTTCTTTCACGATGAGATGTTCATCAAGCTCAAGCCGACAATCATCTATTCGCTGTTCGCCGCGACGCTGGGTATCGGTCTGTTGTTCGGGCGCTCGTTCATCGCGGTGATGTTCGACCAGATGTTCAATCTCACGCCGAAGGGCTGGCGTATTTTGACAATCCGCTGGGCGATCTTCTTTGCCTTCATGGCGGTGGTGAACGAAATTGTCTGGCGCACGCAGTCGACGGATTTCTGGGTCACGTTCAAGGCGTTCGGTGTCATTCCGATCACCGCGGTTTTCGCGATGGCGCAGATGTCGCTGATCAAGCGTTATCACCTTGAGCCTGCTGCGGCCGATGTCCCGGACGCCAAGCGCGGCGATATCACACCCGGCTAATCCATATTCAAAATGAAAACGCACCGGCATCGTTGCCGGTGCGTTCTCAATTGTGCTTACCGCGAAATTACTTCTGCTTTGCGATGATCTTGTCCTTGATATCCGCGTACAGCTTCTCGGTGATGATCTTCTTCGTCACCAGATCATCCTTGCCTTTGTAGGGACGGCCTTTGATGATCTCCGCCGCATGCACCTTGCCGATGCCCTTCAGGGCTTCAAGTTCGGCAGAGCTTGCCGAGTTAAGGTCGATCAGATCGGACTTGGCTTCGGTTTTTGCAGCCGGAGCCGCCTTGGTGTCTGCCTTGGCCGCCGGCGCCATTTTGTCGGCCTTCGGCGCGGGAGCCATCTTCGAGTCGGCGGCTGGCGGAGGCGCCATCTTGCCGCCGGTCGCAGGCTGAGTTGCCTGTGCGAACAGAGGCGACGAGGCGAGCAGGCCGAGAGCGAGCGTGGCAGCAGTCAATGAAGCAAGTTTAGAAAAACGCATTTGGGTGTCCCTCCAAGGACGGTCGTTGCGGTGATTGCAACGGACCGAAGGTAGGTGCGAATTCGTGGCTGCGCTATGGCTGCAAAATGAACGGCAGATAAAAGTGCGGATTTATTTTCGAGGTTCGCCGATTAACTAGTTTGCCGCGCGAAGTGCCTTCTCGATCTCCGCCTTCAGGACGGTGTCGATGTTCTCGGGCGTGACAGGCCCGACGAGCTTGTAGGCGATGTTGCCATCCCGGCCGACCACGAAGGTCTCCGGCACACCATAGACACCCCATTCGATCGAGGCGCGGCCATTGCCATCGGCGCCGACGGCGCTGAACGGATTGCCGTAGCGCCCGAGAAAGCGCCGGGCGTTGTCGGAGGAATCCTTGTAATTGATGCCGACGACACGAATGCGCCGGTCCTGAGCCAGTTGGAGCAGCAACGGCGCTTCGTCGTGGCAGGGCACGCACCACGACGCCCAGACGTTGACGATGCTGACCTTGCCGATGAATGCCGCAGGGTCGAGGCCGTCGGCTTGCACGCCGTTGACGACAAGACCTTCCAGCGGTGGGAGCTTTGTTTGAGGGGCGGAGCGGCCAATCAGCGCAGATGGGATGCGCGACGGATCGCCGGTCCCCAGCCGAAACCAGAACAGTCCTGCCAACATCGCGAAGGTAATCAGCGGCAAAGCAACAAGCCAGGAGCGGCGGTGCGGCTTCGGTGCGCCGATGCCCGTCATTTGGATTTGCCAGCTGATTTGCCAGAAGGCTTGACTGAGCGCCGCTTCACGCCAAGCGCTTCGAGGTCGCGCAGCGTTTGTTTCTGACGATGAAAATCGAACGCAACCCAAATGATGAGCGCGACAACAACAAGCATCACCAACGCGTAGGACGTGACGATAAAGGATGCATAGGGACCGAGGTTCATTTGCGCCGCGCCGCCGACTTGGTCGCTTGCATCATTTGCAACGTGCGCACGCGCCGCCGCATGATCTCGTTTCGCATGGCCGCCAGATGCAGCGTGAGAAACAGCAGCGAGAATGCCAGCGCCATCACAAGAAGTGGAATGAGAAACGCCTTGTCCATCGTGGGCCCACCAACGCGGATCACCGACGCGCCCTGATGCAGCGTATTCCACCAGTCGACCGAAAACTTGATGATCGGAATGTTGATCGCGCCGACCAGCGTGAGGATCGCGGCTGCGCGCGCGGCCCGCGAAGGATCCTCAACTGCGCGCCACAGCGCCATGATGCCGAGATACATCAGAAATAAAATCAGCACAGACGTGAGCCGCGCATCCCATTCCCAGTAGGTGCCCCACATCGGACGGCCCCATAGCGATCCCGTCACCAGCGCCAGAAACGTGAATGCCGCGCCGAGCGGTGCCGCGGCTTTCGCTGCGACGTCGGCGAGAGGATGTCGCCACACCAGCGTTCCAAGCGCCGCAAGACTCATGACGCCCCACACGAACATCGACAGCCATGCATTCGGAACGTGGATGAACATGATCTTCACGGTCGCGCCTTGCTGATAGTCGTCCGGTGCCATTGCGGATTGATAAAGCCCGAGCGCAAGCAACAGTGCGGTCGCCGCCGCAAGCCAGGGCAGGACTTTTGTAGTGAACGAAAGAAACCGTGTCGGATTTGCAAGATCGATGATGCTCATGAGGGGTCCTGATAATGGCCGAGCGCGCGTCAGGCAACGAGAGTCGGCCATGATGACGTTGATTTGTTGGCGGTGACGACAAGACGGTTCATTTAACCCAGTCCCAGCCGCAGGGCTGCGGCTGCGGCGAATGGTCCGACGACGAAGCTGATGAGTGAAAGCGCACACAGGATCGAGAATGGCGCGCTGAATGACGCGGCTCCGGTGATCGCCGCGTTCGATGCCGCGACGCCGAAGATCAGAACCGGGATCGACAACGGCAATACGAGGACCGCGAGCAACAGTCCTCCGCGCCGCAATGTCACCGCCAGCGCCGCGCCGATCATGCCGGTGAATGTGAGCGCAGGCGTTCCGACGAACAAAGTCAGCGCGACGGTGAATGCAGCGTCAGCGTCGAGATTCAACAGAATGGCGACGAACGGTGTTGCGGCGATCAATGGCACCCCCGCTGCGAGCCAGTGCGCGATGGCCTTTGCGGCGCAGGTCAGCTCGAGCGGAGTGCGGCTCATTGCGATCAGATCGAGCGAACCATCGTCCTGATCGGCGGTGAACAGCCGGTCGAGCGTGAGCAGGCTCGCCAGCAATGCGCCGAGCCACAGAATTGCCGGCCCGATGCGCTTGAGCAGCGCCAAATCCGGCCCGACCGCGAAAGGCATCAGGACAATGACGGTCAGGAAAAACAACACGCCGATCAGCGCGCCGCCGCCGACGCGCAGCGCGATCCGGATATCGCGGCGAATGATTGCGAGAAGCGCGGTCATGTTCCGCCTCCGATGCGCAATTCCTTCGCGGTGACGCCAAGCGGACCATGCGTGGCGGCGACAATCAAGCCGCCGCCTTTGAGATGTTTGGTCATCAGGGTCGCGAAAGTTTTTTGACCTGCTGCGTCGAGCGCCGATGTCGGCTCATCCAGCAACCACACCGGCCTCGTCACGGCGAGCAACCGCGCGATCGACAATCTGCGCCGCTGACCAGCTGAAAGAACGGCGGCTGGCAGATGCGCCACGTGGCCCAGACCGGCAGTCTCGAGACAGGCCTGCGTGCTCGCAGTGTCGCCGCCGAGAAAGTCCTGCCAGAAACTCAGATTTTCAGTCACCGTCAGCGCGGGCTTCAATGCGTCGCGGTGGGCGAGATAGTGTGCCTGTTCCGAAAGGGTGAGTTCGGTGCCGCCGCCGCTGATCGAGATGGTCCCGTCGGGGACTGGAAGCAGGCCCGCAATCATCCGCAGCAGCGATGATTTCCCCGCGCCGTTGGCGCCAGTGACGGCCAGCGCTTTCCCGGCCTGAATTTCAAAATTCAACCCTGAGAAAATCTCGCGCCCGCCCCGCACACATCTGACGTTTCGGCCCGATAGCCTCATGGATGAACCGTTTAACTTCGCGATGGGTTGGAAGCGACGCTGGTACACCAGCAATCACGATGATGATTGGCAGACAATCCATAGTCGGTGTGGTGGACAGACTGGAAAGATTCTATAAAACCGGAACTTGGTGCAGCACACAATCAGCCGCCGCTTATCGCACGCTTGGCTCGCGATCCGACCGTTCTGACGGTGCTAAATTACCTTTTGCCGGTGCCTCTAACCTCTGAATCGGGATCGCCCTCATGCCTTCACTCGACAGCTTCAAGTGCCAGAAAACCCTCAAGGTCGGCGGCAAGACCTACGTCTATTACAGCCTGCCTGCTGCCGAGAAGAACGGTCTGAAGGGCATCTCGAGGCTGCCGTATTCGATGAAGGTGCTGCTCGAGAATATGCTGCGCAACGAGGATGATCGCACGGTCAAGAAGGCCGACATCGTCGCGTTCTCGCAATGGGCGAAAAAGAAAACTCTCGAGCATGAAATCGCATTCCGCCCCGCGCGCGTGCTGATGCAGGATTTCACCGGCGTGCCGGCGGTGGTCGATCTGGCGGCAATGCGTAACGCGATGAAGTCGCTCGGCGGCGATGCCGAAAAAATCAACCCGCTGGTGCCTGTCGATCTGGTGATCGACCATTCGGTGATCGTGAATTTCTTCGGAGACAACAAGGCATTCGGCAAGAACGTCACCGAAGAATACAAGCAGAATCAGGAGCGCTACGAATTCCTGAAGTGGGGCCAGAAGGCGTTCTCGAATTTCTCGGTGGTGCCGCCCGGCACCGGCATCTGCCATCAGGTCAATCTGGAATATCTCGCGCAGACCGTCTGGACCAAGAAAGAAAAACTCACGGTCGACAAGAAGAAGGGCACGTTCGAGGTCGTATATCCTGACTCACTGGTCGGCACCGATTCACACACCACCATGGTCAACGGCCTCGCGGTACTGGGCTGGGGTGTCGGCGGCATTGAGGCAGAAGCCGCGATGCTCGGTCAGCCATTGTCGATGCTGTTGCCTGACGTTGTCGGCTTCAAGCTGAAGGGTAAACTGAAAGAAGGCGTCACCGCGACAGATCTCGTGCTCACCGTCACGCAGATGTTGCGCAAGCAAGGCGTGGTCGGAAAGTTCGTCGAATTTTTCGGCGCGGGCCTCGACCATCTGTCCGTCGCCGATAAGGCGACCATCGCCAACATGGCGCCTGAATACGGCGCGACCTGCGGTTTCTTCCCGGTCGATTCCGAGACCGTCGATTATCTCAAGACGACTGGCCGCGCGTCCGATCGCGTGGCGCTGGTGACAAAATACGCCAAGGCTCAAGGCCTGTTCCGCGACTCGAAGTCGAAGGATCCGGTGTTCACCGAATTGATGACACTTGACCTTGGCTCGGTGGTGCCGTCGCTCGCCGGTCCGAAACGCCCTGAAGGGCGCGTGGCGTTGCCCGGCGTTGCCGAAGGTTTCGCCGCGGCGATGGCGGCGGAATATAAAAAGGCACTCGATGGAAAGCGTTATGCGGTTGCAGGCCGCAATTTCGATCTCGGCCACGGCGATGTCGTCATTGCGGCGATCACCTCGTGCACCAACACCTCGAACCCAAGCGTGCTGATCGGCGCCGGACTTCTCGCGCGCAACGCGGCTGCGAAGGGATTGACCGCGAAGCCTTGGGTGAAAACGTCGCTTGCACCCGGCAGCCAGGTTGTCGCCGAATACCTGGCGAATTCGGGACTTCAGCTTTCGCTCGACAAGGTCGGCTTCAATCTCGTCGGCTTCGGCTGCACCACCTGCATCGGCAATTCCGGTCCGCTGCCGGAAGAGATTTCGAAAGCCATTAA
>JAYVYQ010000202.1:0-3628 GCA_043784125.1 Afipia sp. | reverse complement strand
GCCGCGTCGCGCGGCGAGTGCGTCCGTCACTTTGTCTTTCGCCAGATTGATCTTCGCGCCTTCGCTCTTGCGCTCGTCCGGCGACATCTTGCCGAGTGTCGAAAGCAGCGCCGAGATCGAACCTTTCTTGCCGAGTGCGCCGACGCGCACGGCTTCCAGCGCGGCTTCGTCGGAGGCCGCCGCAATGGCGGCCAGAATTTCGGATTCGAGCTTATTGAGATCGGACACGGTCATTCACTCCGGCGTCAGCCATAAATCGGTTTCGTAAGGTTTGCCGCCCGCCTGTGTCAGCATCGCATGGACCTGCCCGCGATGATGAGTCTGGTGATTGAAAAAATGCGTGACGAGTTCCCACGCCGGTCGGGTGATGTCGCGCTGGGCGGAGCCTGAGAACCAGCTCAAATTTCCTTCAAGCGATTTGTCTCGGAGGCCGTCCGCCCACATCACGATGAAGGCGTCCATCGCGACGCGTTTGGCTTTGAGATCATCCCAGTCGGGAAACAGCGAAACGGATTCCTTGATGCCGCCGGGCGGGCGTTCCTGCTTCTCGAAGCGCGACATCCAAACGCCGTCGGCCCACAGGATGTGACTGAGCGTGCCGTGAATGGATTTGAAAAACGCGCCGCGATCCGATCGCCTCTCCGTATCGGAGAGACGATCCGCTGTGCCGTAGAGATTTTCGTTCTGCCAGCGATTGTAACGCGCCATTCGCTGCACATAAGCGGGGCGCATCATGCGAGGCTCCGACCGGAAATCACGCCGCGAGAGCGGCTTTGGCCTTTTCTGCAATCGCCGCAAACGCCGCCGGTTCGTGGATCGCCAGATCCGAAAGGATCTTGCGGTCGGCCATGACGCCCGATTTGGCGAGGCCGCTGATGAACACGCTGTAGGTCATGCCCAGCGGGCGAACGGCTGCGTTGATGCGCTGAATCCAAAGCGCGCGGAACGTGCGCTTCTTCAGCTTGCGGGCGCGGAAGGCATATTGGCCGGCCTTATCGACGGCTGCCTTGGCGGCGCGGATGGTGTTCTTGCGGCGGCCACGGAAACCCTTGGCGGCCTTGTAGACTTTTTTGTGCTTGGCGTGAGACGTGACGCCGCGTTTGACGCGAGACATGATGAACTTCCTTCATCTGGAAAAGTGAAAAGAGAATTGGTGAGGTGCGAGACTTCAGGCGTTCGGCAAGAAATACTTCTTGATGTTGTCGCCGTCGGTCTTGAACAGCACTCGCGTGCCGCGCAGCTGACGAATCTGCTTCTTGGTCCGCTTGATCATGCCGTGGCGTTTGCCTGCATGGGCGGACATCACCTTTCCGGTGCCGGTCACTTTGAAGCGCTTTTTGGCGCCCGACTTGGTCTTCAGCTTGGGCATTTGGCTCTCCTATGGCCGCAACACGAAAGCGCCCTTAAGAGGCGTTGTGGCGGCTGAAATGCTCGTTAGAGCGTTGAAGATGCTCGATTTCATCCCGTGTGGAGGAAGTCTGCATCGGTCATCGCCACGGCAGCCCTTGATAGCCGGGCGATGAAGGGTGGGCTTATTGCAGAGAACGGGAAAATTGGCAACGATGAATGGGCTTTTTTGAACGCCCCGGATCGACGCCGCGACCCATTTTTGAGCCCCTTTTTGGCCCCTGCAAATTTGAGAGCAAACCCCATGATGTCCCGCATTTTGAAAGGCTCCGCCCTGTTCGCCGCCGCAATTTGTGTGTTCGCAGCCTCGCCCGCCCTTGCAGGCGGATTCGACGGGCCGTGGAGCGTCACCATCGTGACCCAGGCCGGAAACTGCGACGCCCCGCCTATGCATTTCCCATGCAGGTGGTGGGCGGACGGGTGATCGCCTCGGGCGGTACCGCGATGGCCGGCCGCGTCAGCGGCGGCGGCGCGGTCAATGTCGCGCTGACGCAAGGCGCCTCCAAAGGCCGGGCCAGCGGAAGATTATCGGCCACGTCAGGCTCAGGCCGCTGGAGTGGCCTCTTGGCCGGTTCGAAATGCTCCGGTCGCTGGGAAGCGACCCGGCAATAAGCCTCTCTGGTTACTAGGCTTTTCAGCCGCCCATTGAGGCATGGAACCCATGCCTATTTGTGCTGCAATGCGGCAGCAGTCTCGCCACAATTCACCTCTACTCGCGGCCAACATTATTTGCGAGGGACACATCATGGCCAGCCGCGCCACCACTTTTTCCATCAATTCGAGCGCGAAGATTTTGTTCGCCGCGACGCTGGCGTCTTTGAGCCTTGTTGCCGCCGTGGCACTCGCCAGCGCCGCCAAGGCCAATGCGTCGTTCGATGGCGCATGGCGCGTCACCATCGTGACCCAGGCCGGCAATTGCGATCCGGCCTACTCCTATCCGGTGAAGGTCGAGGGTGGCCGCGTCAGCTATTCGGGCGACGGCAGTTTTGAAATTTCGGGCAGCGTCGCCGACGCCGGTACCGTCAGCGTGTCGATTGCGCGCGGCGACCAGAAGGCGAGCGCCAGCGGCAAGCTCACCGGCAATGCGGGCGCGGGTCAGTGGACCGGCAAATCCTCGAGCATGGATTGCTCGGGCCGCTGGGAAACAAGCCGCAATTCCTAAACTGCGTGTCGCGTAAGCGTTGCGTGACGTTGCGTTGAGTGAGTGTGAGTCAAAATGGCGCCGCATGTCCCGCGGCGTCATTTTTGTTTTGCGGAAACGTCGAACTTAATTCGGCACCGAGCCTGCCGGTGGCCCATCCGGTACCATCCGGATCAGCAGATCGCGAAGGCCGGCCAGCGATTCAGTCGGAACGACAAGGCGCGCGACGACGTGAGCCAGAAGCGGCGGATTTTCCTTCGACTCGAAAACATCCTTCGCGTTGGGGCGGACGTGCGTGAAGGTAAATTGCGCGAGGGGACCGAAAATCACGATGTTGGTCGGCCCGTTCGACAGGATTTCCTGAACCGCCCCGGAATCGTAGACGGGTGGAGTTTTCATCTCAGACACATGAATTCTCCTTGTTGGGGCATAAGAGCCGCCAACACCCTATCCGAGTCGCAAGTGGCCATGCGTGGAAATCGCAGCACTTGGCTTATGCGCCTTTGCGCGGCGAGTACCGCGACAATATCGCCACCAGCATCAGCCCGCCGATCAGCGCGATGTGCTCGACCGCAACATAGAACTCGAACTTCGCGGCCTCGCCTTTGAGATTCCAGAAATCATGTGCGATCGGAATCGTCAGCAGCGTGAAGATCGCAAGCGCGCCCGCGCCCGACCAGGTGCGGCGGTTGGCGATAATCAGCAGCGATCCGCCGAGCTGCGTGAAGATAACGAGGATGGCGATCAGCGTCGGCGGCTTCAGCCCGTATTGCTGCATTTCGGCGACGCCGCCTTGAAAATCGATCAGCTTCGACAATCCGCTGCCCCAGAAGGGGAAGGTGAGCACGATGCGGGCGATCAGCGGAAACCACGGCCACTCGAGAATGCGGGCGATGGAGGATGGCATGGGAAAACTCGTGTTATCGGTTTGTATTGCGCGCACGCTTAGTCGTCGTCCCGGCGAAAGCCGGGACCCATACTCCCTAAATCCTAAATTTAGCGAAAGCGGTCAATGCGTGCGGATAGCCACGCAGATGATTTCTGGTTTTTGGGGTGATGGGTCCCGGCTTTCGCCGGGAC
>JAYVYQ010000201.1:0-2001 GCA_043784125.1 Afipia sp. | reverse complement strand
CACCGACGGCGTCATGATGACAGTCAAGGTCAGCGGATAATCCTGAAGCACCCACGGAATATCGTCGCCGATGGCGTCCGCTGCCTGCTTGAAATACGTCGTGATCTGCTCGTCCGTGCGCAGATGCGGCGGCGGCGCGATCATGACAGCAGCCGCGCCCGCATCCATCGATGCCCGCGCGCGCGAGCGCATCGCCGCAAATCCCGGCGCGGAGACGCCGACGATGATCTGCAAATTCTTGTTGCGCTTGATGAAGCGCGTTGCGACCTCTAGCGACTCATTGCCTTCGAGCTTGGGCGCTTCGCCCAAAATTCCCAGCACGGTGACGCCGTTGCATCCCACTTGCGCATAGAAATCGGTCAGACGGTCGATGGATTCGTAATCGATCTTGCCGTCGTCGAAAAACGGTGTCGGTGCGATGGCAAATGTGCCGCTCGCCTCATGGGTCAGTTTCATTGTCAGCTGCTTTTCTTGTTGGCAGGATTTATCAAACTCGTCGTGGGACGATCCTATCGGTCTCGCCGAAGAAAATCTCTTTTTCATGCGCGGCGATGTCTTGGGCTTTCCACGCGCCGCCGGGCTTCCAGCCTTCCATTTCCATCATCTTCATTTCGCGGATGCCGCGCGGGCCGGAGACGCCGAGCGTTTTTCCCGACTGATCGCCGGACAGCGAACTCACCATATAAAGCACGGCGGGCGCAATCTCGTCCGGCCCCATCTGCGCGCCGGGATTATCCTTGTAACGCTGCAGGTCCGCCGTCATGCGGGTGAGCGCGCCCGGCGCCAGCGTCCATATCCGGATGTTGTTTTTGCGGCCTTCGACGGCCAGCACATTCGACAGTCCCCAGATGCCGCCCTTCGCCGCACCGTAATTGCTCTGGCCGAAATTACCGAGCAGACCCGATGTCGATGAGGTGTTGACGATGACGCCGCCGCCATTGTCCTTCATCCATTTGAACACCGGCATGGTGACGCAGAACGTCCCCTTGAGATGGACCTTCAGCACCCGATCCCAATTGCCCTCCGGCATTTTGGCGAATGTGCCGTCGAGCAGAATACCGGCATTGTTGACCAGAATATCGGCGCGTCCGAAATTCCTGATCGCGTCGTTGAAGACGGATTCGCCGCCCTCGATTGTCGAAATGTCCGCAGCGTTGGCATGCGCGCGTCCGCCGGCTGCCTTGATCGCGTTGACGACCGTTTGTGCCATCGATTGATCCGCACCTGAGCCGTCGCGCGGGCCGCCGAGATCGTTGACGATGACAGCCGCGCCTTCGCGCGCGAACAGTTTCGCGTAGGCCTCGCCGAGGCCGCCGCCCGCGCCCGTGATGATCGCAACCTTACCGTCGAGCAATCCCATGGCTCCCTCCTCTTTCGTCATGCCCGGACTTGTTCCGGGCATCCACGTCTACCTTGAATGATAATTATAAAGACGTGGATGGCGGGGACGAGCCCGGCCATGACATTAATTAGCTCAGTACCGTCTTGCCGTTCCTGATGACGGTGACGTTGCGCGCCTTGACGCGACCTTCCAGCGAAATCACATGGCCGTCGCGCCAAAGGTCGAACGATACCGTCTCGCCCGGAAACACCGGCGCGGAGAATCGCGTAACGTGCTGCTTGAACGCATGCGGGTCGTAATCCGCATAGGTCTGCAGCACCGCGCGGCAACTCAGGCCATAAGTGCACATTCCATGAAGAATGGGCCTGTCGAAACCGGCGCGCTTGGCGAATTCAGGATCGGAGTGCAGCGGATTGCGGTCGCCACACAGCCGATAGATCAGCGCCTGATCGGGCCGCGTCGAAATATCGACACTCATGTCCGGCGCGCGCGTCGGAATCTTGTGCGGTTCGGGCTGGCCGTCGGACGGCCCGCCAAAGCCGCCATCGCCGCGCGCGAATTGCGACGCAATCAGCGTTGCGAGATTTTCGCTCTTCTCGTCCTTGAGAACGGTCTTGCGCAAAATCACCGCGCCCTTGTCCTTGCCCTTGTCGAACACG
>JAYVYQ010000200.1:0-19871 GCA_043784125.1 Afipia sp. | reverse complement strand
CGGCGCCTCGATGTTCTTCCTGGCCGTCTACGTCCACATGTTCCGCGGCCTGTATTACGGGTCGTACAAGGAGCCGCGTGAAGTGCTCTGGATCCTCGGCGTCATCATCTACCTCTTGATGATGGCCACGGGCTTCATGGGTTACGTGCTGCCGTGGGGCCAGATGAGCTTCTGGGGCGCCACCGTCATCACCAATCTGTTCGGCGCGATCCCTTATGTCGGCGACAGCATCGTCACATTGCTGTGGGGCGGTTACTCGGTCGGCAATCCGACGCTGAACCGTTTCTTCTCGCTGCACTATCTGCTGCCCTTCGTGATCGCAGGCGTCGTCGTGCTGCACGTATGGGCGCTGCATGTCGCGGGACAGAACAATCCGGCCGGCGTTGAGCCGCAATCGCCGAAGGACACCGTGGCGTTCACGCCTTACGCGACGATCAAAGACGCGTTCGGCATGGTCTGCTTCCTGCTGTTCTTTGCCTGGTTCGTGTTCTACATCCCGAACTATCTCGGCGATCCGGACAACTACATTCCAGCCAATCCGGCTGTGACGCCTGCGCATATCGTGCCGGAATGGTATTACCTGCCGTTCTACGCAATCCTGCGCTCGATCCCGAACAAGCTTGCCGGTGTGCTGGCGATGTTCGGTGCGATTGCCATTCTGGCTTTCCTGCCGTGGCTCGACTCGGCCAAGACGCGCTCGTCGCGCTATCGTCCGCTGGCCAAGCAGTTCTTCTGGTTCTTCGTGGTGGTCTGCATCGGCCTTGGCTATCTCGGCGCCAAGCCGCCTGAAGGCATCTACGTCATTGCCGGCCGCATCCTGACGTTCTGTTACTTCGCCTACTTCCTGATCGTGCTGCCGACTCTCAGCCGTATCGAGAAGCCGCGTCCTGTGCCGAACTCGATTGCGGACGATGTGCTGTCGAGATCGAGCAAGAAGGTCGTGGCATCGTTGCTGGCTGCCTTCATCGTCGGCGGCTTGCTGCTCGGCGGCGCGAACAACGCGCGCGCTGCAGACGATGCACATGGCGCGGTGCCGCCGTCGCTGAAATGGTCGTTCTCCGGTCCGTTCGGCAAATTCGATCAGGCGCAGCTTCAGCGCGGATTGAAGGTCTACAAGGAAGTCTGCTCGGCGTGCCATTCGCTGAACTACATCGCCTTTAGAAATATCGCCGATGCCGGTGGGCCGGGTTATTCGGTCGCGCAGGCCGAGGCATTCGCGTCGGGCTACACCATCAAGGACGGCCCGAACGATGCCGGCGACATGTTCGATCGTCCCGGTCGCCCCGCCGATTATTTCCCGGCACCGTTTGCGAACGAGCAGGCTGCGCGCGCATCGAACGGCGGCGCGGCTCCTCCGGATCTGTCGCTGATCGCAAAGGCGCGCGGCTATGAGCGCGGCTTCCCACAATTCCTGTTCGACGCTTTCACGCAGTTCCAGGAAAAAGGCCCGAACTACATCGATGCGCTGCTTCAGGGCTATGAGGACAAGGCGCCGGACGGCTTCACGCTGCCTGAGGGCTCGTACTACAACCACATTTTTCCCGGCCATTCGATCAAGATGCCGAAGCCGTTGAGCGACGGTCAGGTGACGTTCGATGACGGCTCGCCCGCGACGGTGCAGCAATACGCCAAGGACGTCTCGGCGTTCCTGATGTGGACCGCTGAACCGAAGCTCGAAGCGCGCAAGCGCCTCGGCC
Source organism: Afipia sp. (assembly GCA_043784125.1). Lineage (GTDB taxonomy): Bacteria > Pseudomonadota > Alphaproteobacteria > Rhizobiales > Xanthobacteraceae > Afipia. The sequence goes on along the minus strand of JAYVYQ010000200.1, from coordinate 18,174 downwards.
TGCAGGTGATGGTGTTCCTGCTTCTGCTCTCGGGGCTTTTGTATTTCACCAAGAAGAAAGTCTGGGCCAACGTTCACTGATTTTTTGCTATTGCGTTGCGAAGGGCTCCCTTGCGGGAGCCTTTTTGCTGCGCGGCATTGTTCTGCGGCGCGCACTGGCGCTGTGTCATCCGCTCAATTAACGTCGTGCAAAACCGGCGCTCACAGCCGGGAATTGGGGACACATGGCGGGCGCACCGATCGACGACATTCTGTTGAACATCAACCCCACCGGCCAGCTTGTGCTGGGCGGCGTGCTGGCGCTGATTATTTACGGCGTCGCGCTCGATCTGAAGGTCGCGGATTTTCTCGAAGTGTTCCGCAAGCCCGTCGCGCCGTTGTCGGGGCTGTTCGCGCAGCTTGTGCTGCTGCCCGCGGTGACGTGGGCGATCACCATGCTGCTGAAGCCGCAGCCGAGCATCGCGCTCGGCATGATGGTGGTCGCGGCCTGTCCGGGCGGAAACATTTCAAACCTCATCACGCATATGGCGCGCGGCAATACCGCGTTGTCGATCTCGATGACGGGTGTGTCGAGCGTGCTGGCGATCGTGACGACGCCGCTCAATATTTTATTCTGGGCCGGGCTCAATCCGGATACCGCAGCGCTGCTGCGCCAGGTAAGCATCGAGCCGCTGTCATTTCTGGGGCAGACCATGGCGATCCTCGGCATCCCGATGGCGCTCGGCATGCTGACGGTGGCGTACCTGCCGAAGATCGCGGATTTTCTACGGCGTCCGCTACAAATTCTGTCATTTGTTTTTCTGGTCGCCTTTATCGGCGGCGCGATGTTGACCAATGCGAAATATCTCTCGACTTTCGTGCTGTCGATCCTGCCGTTCGTCATTCTGCACAACGCCATCGCGGTGAGCTTGGGATGGGGCACCTCACGCGCGTTACGCTTGAGCGATTACGACACCCGCGCGCTGACCATCGAAGTGAGCATGCATAATTCAGGATTGGGGCTGGCGCTGATCCTGAACCAGTTCGAGGGCGTCGGCGGCGCAGCACTTGTCGCGGCGGGATGGGGCGTGTGGCATCTGATTTCGGGATGGGCTCTCGCGGCATGGTGGAAACGGCGCGATCCGCATCCGCAGAGTAATACAGCATGACCGCGCACTCACAGGAAGCAGGTGGCGGCGTTCTCGTCACCGGCGCGGCAGGGTTCATCGGCAAGTCCCTGATCGCCGAGCTTGCGCGCGACAAGAGCACGAATTCGGAAATCGTCGCGCTGGATCTGCGCGACGTTGCGGCGCACGACCGCCTTCCGAACGTGGCCTATGTGACCGGCGATATTCGAGATCCGGCGCTGAAGGGGATTTTTGAGAAGCACGCACCGCGCACCGTGGTTCATCTGGCGTCGGTGGTCGCCGTCGGCGGCGATCCGCAGCGCGACTGGGAAATCGACGTGCTCGGCACCAAGAATGTGCTGCAGGCCGCGCTCAATGCTGGCGTCGAGCATCTGATCGTCACCTCGAGCGGTGCGGCTTACGGCTACCACGCCGACAACCCCGTTCCGCTGAGCGAAGACGACCCGCTGCGCGGCAACGAAGATTTCCCTTACGCGCGCAACAAGCGCGAGGTCGAGGAGATGCTGATCGAATGGCGCGATCTCTACCCGCATCTCGAACAGACGATATTCCGGCCCTGCACCGTGCTTGGTCCAACCACCCACAATCAGATCACAGCGATGTTCGAGCGGCCTGTCGTGATGGGCCTCACCGGCACATCGACGCCGTTTTCGCTGATCGCCGACACCGATGTGGTCGATGCTCTGGTGCGCGCGGTGCGGCATTCGAAGCCCGGCATTTATAATTTATCGAGCGACGGTTTTTTGAGTCTTCGCGATATCGCAAAGCTCAATCACAAACCGTATTTCGCCATTCCGCCGGCGGTCCTGAAATCGGCGCTGTGGTTGCTGCACGCGTTGCGCATCACCGAACTCACACCCGGCAATGTGAAGTTCATCCAGTATCGACCGGTGCTGTCGAACGAGAAACTGAAATCCGAATTCGGATTCACGCCGCAGCATAATGCAGCCGAAGTGTTCGAGCGCTATCGCGCGGGCCGCGCGGAGCGTGTGAAATGACGACGCTGGTGATCGGTGCGGGACCGGCCGGACTTGCTGCGGTCAAAAGCCTGAAGCAAGCGGGATTGCCGGTCGAAGGTGTCGAGAAGAATTCCGATGTCGGCGGCCAATGGCTTTATGGGTCCGCGCCAAGCGCGGTCTATACCTCGACGCATCTGATCTCCTCGAAAGGCACCACGGCCTATGCGGATTACCCGATGCCTGAAGACTGGCCGTCTTATCCGCATCAATCGCTGGTGTCGGATTATTTCAAATCCTTTGCCAAACACTTCGATCTGTATTCGTCGATCACGTTCAATTGCGAGGTCAGTGCGATCGAGCGGCGCGAGAACGGCTGGCGCGCGACACTCAGCGATGGCGTAACGCGCGACTACAGCAACGTCATCATCGCCAACGGCCATCTGAGCGATCCGCTAATGCCGAAAATCTCCGGCAAGTTCGACGGCACGCTGATGCATGCGAAGGACTACAAGACTGCCGATATTTTCGAGAACAAGCGCGTGCTGGTTGTCGGCATGGGCAACACCGGCTGCGACATCGTGGTGGACGCAATTCACCGCGCCAAGAAAGTTTTGTGGAGCGTGCGCGGCGGCAATCATTTCACGCCGAAATTCCTCGCCGGTAAACCTGCCGACGAAGGCAATCACAAATCCAAATTCGTGATTCCGAAAGCTCTGCGTTCGCGCCTGCATGAACCGATCCTGCGATTTCTGGTCGGCCCGCCGGAGCGTTTCGGTTTGCCGAAACCCGAGCACCGGCTTTACGACAGGACGCCGATTGTGAATTCGCTGGTGCTGCAACATCTGGGGCAGGGCGATGTGAGCCTTCGCAAGCCGATCGAGGAATTTCGCGGCCGCAAGGTCGCGTTCACGGACGGCGTTGAAGATGAAGTCGATCTGGTGCTGCTCGCGACCGGCTACGAGATCACGTTTCCATTTTTGCAGGATTTGAGCGCGCTGGACTGGCAGGGCAAATCGGGCGCGCCGCGTCTGTTTCTCAATGTGTTTCCGAAAGAGGATAACGGTTTGTTCGTTGCGGGATTACTGGAAGGTGCCGGCGTTGGCTGGGCGGGCCGCGCGCTGCAATCCGATCTGATCGCCGCCTATCTCAAGGCGAAGTCGAACAACACAGCCGCCGCGCAGGAATTCAGGCGCAAGATCGAGGCATGGCATTCCCATGCGCCCGGCAAGGATCGCGGAGGCCACGGCATCTTCGTCGACTTCCTGCAATACAAACGCGATCTCAAGCACGCCATCGCGCGCCTGAGCAAAGCGACATCCGCGCGATGAATCTGCTCGCGGGCCTCAGCGCTTGAATAGTCCCATCACTGCGGACTTCGCCAACGTGTTGAAGTGCAACTGAAAGCCAACCACGGCGGCTGACGTCTCCGCCGTCGCGGTGATCTCGCCGCCGACCGCATGCACCGTGAAGAAATAACGATGCGGGTGATCGCCCTCGGGCGGACATGGCCCGCCGTAACCGGGCGCACCGAAATCGGTCCGGGTCTGCAGCGCCCCCTTCGGCATCTCGCCTTTTGCGCTGCCTGCGCCGAGCGCGAGTTCGGTGACGGATGCGGAGATGTTCACAACGACCCAGTGCCAGAAGCCGCTGCCGGTCGGCGCGTCGGGATCGTAGCAAGTCACGGCAAAACTCTTGGTGCCTGCCGGCGCGCCGGACCATTTGAGGTGAGGCGATTGATTGCCGCCCGCGCACCCGAATCCGAAATCGGATGACAGGATGTGGTCCTTGGCCAGATAGTCGCCATCCTTGAAGCTGTTGCTTGTGACCTTGAACGTCATGAAAATCTCCTTGTCATGTTTGGAGCGCAACCTAGCGCGGATCGGGCCGGGGTGCATTGCGGAATTTTTTTCAAGCAGCATGTGGGGTGAATTGTTCTTCCCCTCTCCCCTTGTGGGAGAGGGTGCTGAGCCACGAAGTGGGAAGCGGGTGAGGGGGCAATTCCTCACGGTGGAATCAACCCCTCACCCGGCTCGATTTCGTTTCACTCAATCTCGCCACCCTCTCCCACAAGGGGAGAGGGAAGAAAGAATGAGTCAGCGTGCTGGGCAAAAGGTATTGACAATTTCCCTTCTTAGGAATATATTCCACATGTCCTGTTCATGAGGGGCGCTTCATGAGGCGTCTTGAATGCGGAGCAGGATGCGGTGCGCGCGCAGGTGGTTCGCAGCCATCTGTCCGGAGGCAAAGGGTCACCGACCGGGCCAACTACGTGGCTCTGCCTTCGGTGGCTGCACGCGGTGCGGGCGAACGGTAGAGAAATCCGCCGGGATGAGCGACGACGAAAGTCTTAGGCTCCCGCATCCGGAAGAGCGGTCCCTTCGCCAAAAGTCCCGCAGCATTCAGGTTTGCGCAAACGGCGTAAACTTGTGTGCGCTTGGTGCGCCGAAAGGCGATGCGCTTTTCGAGTGACGCTGTCGCAGGCGAAACGAGAAAGGCGAGACACTACAAGTCGCGCCTTTCGGCGCGCCATGCCCCTCGCTTCGAGGGGCGGACCTAAATGCTCAACTCGCGCAGTTCTGGCGCGGGAACGCGATCGCATGGCTGTTTGAAATTTGAATCTGATGTCGGAACGACGCTCGATGTCTCAACGCATTCAATCGTCATCACCGGGCTTGACCCGGTGATCCACGTCTTGCTTGCGGCGTCTCAAAGAGAAGAAGTCGTGGATGGCCGGGGCATAGGCGAGCGAAGCGACGCCGTCCTTCAGACGGCTATGCCCGGCCATGACGAACAGTGAAAGCAGTGCGGTCCTGCCTTATATCGGCTCGCGGAATGCACCCTTGACATCGCCCCTCGCGAGTGATGTTTTGCGCGCCATGAGCAACTCGTCCCGCCCAAACCGTCTTTGGTGGCGCACCTCCTGACAGGTGGCCGGTACGATTTTGCGTGAATAATCGTGAGGCCGCCATGCAAAGGCGGCCTTTATGTTTGTCCTGCATGGCGTTCCTCACCCAAGTTGCTAAGAGGACCAGATGAACAGGACAGTTTTTTCGCTTCCCGCACAAAGTGATTATCGGACCGCACGCGGTCTCGATGTGTCGCGCTCGGTCGAGATGTTTACGGGCGGCGTGGCGCTCGACAAACTGATCGAACGGCTCGACAGAAGCTGCGGCGTCGTTCTGTCGTCCGGCACCACAGTCCCGGGGCGCTATGAGAGTTTCGATCTGGGATTTTCAGATCCGCCGTTGAAACTGGAATCTAAAGGCACGGATTTCATCATCGAGGCGCTGAACGCGCGCGGCAAAATTCTGGTCGCGTTTCTCGGCGAGACGCTGAACGAGCCCTGTGCGACCATCATGGAAAAAACCGCAACGCGCCTTAAAGGAACGATACAGCGCGGCGAAGCGCCGGTTGACGAGGATCAGCGTACCCGCCGCGCCTCCATCATGTCACTGGTGCGCGACGTCATCGCGGCGTTCAATTCACAGAGCGATCCGATGCTCGGCCTGTTCGGCGCGTTTGCCTACGATCTGGTGTTCCAGATGGAAGACCTGGTGCAGAAGCGCGCGCGCGAAGCCGATCAGCGCGACATTGTGCTCTATGTTCCCGATCGCATTCTTGCCTATGACCGCGCGACAGGTCGCGGCACGATCCTGAGCTATGAGTTTGCGTGGAAGGATAAATCCACCAAGGGCCTCAGCCGCGAAACGCCGCAGAGCGTCTACACCAAGACAAACCGTCAGGGCTTCGCCGATCACGCGCCGGGTGTTTATCAGGCGACCGTCGAGACGGCCCGAAAGGCATTCGCGCGCGGGGATTTGTTCGAGGCCGTGCCGGGGCAGTTGTTCGCCGAGCAATGCGAACGGACGCCAGCTGAAGTTTTTCAACGGCTGTTCCGGATCAACCCGTCGCCTTACGGAGCGCTCATCAACCTCGGTGATGGAGAATTTCTGGTGGCGGCGTCGCCGGAAATGTTCGTGCGCTCCGATGGCAAGCGGATCGAGACCTGTCCGATTTCCGGCACCATCGCGCGCGGCGCAGATGCCATCGGCGACGCCAAGCAAATTCAGGAATTGCTGAATTCGGAAAAAGACGAATTCGAACTCAACATGTGTACAGATGTAGACCGCAACGACAAGGCGCGCGTCTGCGAGCCGGGATCGATCAAGGTTCTGGCACGGCGGCAGATCGAAACCTATTCCAAGCTGTTTCACACCGTCGATCATGTCGAAGGCATGCTGCGTCCGGGCTTCGATTCCATCGACGCGTTTTTGACGCATTGCTGGGCCGTGACGGTGACGGGCGCGCCGAAATTATGGGCGATGCAATTCGTCGAAGATCACGAGCGCTCATCCCGGCGCTGGTATGCTGGCGCGTTGGGCTTCATCGGCTTCGACGGCAGCATCAACACGGGTCTGACGATCCGCACCATCCGCATGAAAGACGGCCTTGCCGAAGTGCGTGTCGGTGCCACGCTGTTGTTCGACAGCGATCCGGTTGCGGAAGAAAAAGAATGCCAGACCAAAGCGGCGGCGCTGTTTCAGGCGCTGCGCGGCGATCCACCGAAGCCGTTGTCGGCGTTCGCGCCTGACGCGACCGGCTCCGGCAAGAAAGTTTTGCTGATCGACCATGACGATTCCTTCGTCCACATGCTGGCGGATTATTTCCGGCAGGTCGGCGCGGAGGTGAGCGTCACGCGGCACACGCATGCACTCGAATTGCTGGCGCGCGAGAAGTACGATCTTCTTGTCTTGTCGCCGGGTCCGGGACGCCCGGAGGATTTCGGAATTTCGAAATTCATCGGCGCTGCACTGGAAAAGAAGTTGCCGATTTTTGGCGTCTGTCTCGGCGTGCAGGCCATCAGCGAATATTTCGGCGGACATCTGTCGCAGCTTGCGACGCCGGCGCATGGACGGCCCTCGCGCGTTCAGGTCCGCGGCGGCACGCTGATGGGGAATTTGCCGAACGAGGTTGTGATCGGCCGCTATCATTCGCTGTATGTGGAGCGCGACGGCATGCCGGATGTGCTGGAAGTGACTGCGAGCACAGAGGACGGCATCGCAATGGCGATTGAGCATAAAACCCTGCCTGTCGGTGGCGTGCAATTCCATCCGGAGTCGCTGATGTCGCTGCAAGGCGATGTCGGACTGCGGATTGTGGAGAATGCATTCCGGCTCGGACATCGCACTGGCGTTTGAGATATAAATTCTTGCCGGATTTTGAAAGAAGCAACATGACCCTCGAAAACGATTTGAAAGCCTCGATCCGCACCATTCCGGATTATCCCAAACCCGGCATCATGTTTCGCGACATCACGACGCTGCTCGGCAATGCGCGCGCATTCCGCCGCGCGGTCGATGAACTGGTGCAGCCATGGGCCGGCTCAAAAATCGACAAGGTCGCAGGTATGGAGGCGCGCGGCTTTATTCTCGGCGGCGCGGTGGCGCATCAGGTCTCGGCGGGTTTCGTGCCGATCCGCAAAAAAGGCAAGCTGCCGCATACCACGGTGAAGATTGCCTACTCGCTGGAATACGGCCTCGATGAGATGGAAGTGCATGCCGACGCGATTGCGCCCGGCGAGCGCGTCATCCTGATCGACGACCTGATTGCAACCGGCGGCACGGCGGAAGGCGCGGTCAAACTATTACGTCAGATCGGCGCCGATGTGATCGCGGCTTGCTTTATTATCGATCTGCCTGAGCTTGGCGGCGCGGCAAAGTTGCGCGCGATGGATGTGCCGGTGCGAACGCTGATGACGTTCGAGGGGTATTGAACCTTCACATCCTGTGCAGGATCAATGTAAGCTCAAGTTCGCGGAAGCTGGTGTAATTCGCTCGCACCCATTTATGCAGTTCCGATGACTGGTCGATGGTGGAACGCAGATATTCCGTGAATGAAAAATTCGCCCGGCCGATGAAAGTTTTGAGGAACGCCGGCAGTGCCGCGATTTTCAGCGGGCGCGAGTCGGCATAGATCTCGGGCAACGCGCCGCGCAGCACGTGCTCATTGTCCACCGGCACGATCGAAATTCTCGGAAAATTCTTGTGCAGCATCGTCCATGCGCGCGTCGATGCGCGGTCGGCGCCTGCCAGAAAAAGCAGGACGGGTTCGACGCCGCGGCGCTCGGCTTCCTTGGTGTACCCGATCTCGCCTGCGATCCTGAAGAAGTCGTCGAAGGCGTGAAAACCCAGATCGATGACTTTGGCGACGCCGTCATTCAGTACGAGCCGATCCATCAGCGCCATCTGCCCGAATGTATCGGTGATCAGCGCGGTCTCGGTCAATTCAGGGAGATAGTCGAGCAAAGAGGGCTCGCGCAGATTGATGTCGAACGCTGTGACGGAGCCGTTTTGCAGGAGCAGGAATTCCGTCAGAAGCCGTGCGAGGAGTGTCTTGCCGACATCAGGGCGGGGCGAGCAGACGATATAGACAGGCGTGCGGCGCATCGCGCTTTATACCGCTAATCAGTTCTCGCCAATGATGCGCGGAATGCTTTTTTCCTTCGCGCCGATGATCTCGGTCAGCTTGATGCGGTCGAACTCGCTCCAGACATTGCCGAGCCAGTGACGCACGTAACCGCGCAGTACGAATGAATAGTTCGCGGCCTCGTCCCGCGTGCCTTTGTTGGCGACGAATTTCAGGAACGGCACGGATGAGACTTCGACTTGCTCGTAGGCCATTTCGTTCAGCTTCGGGATCGTGATCTCGGTGGCGTTCTTGATGCGGCGGAAATACGAATTGTACGTCGCCTGATCCCATTCAAAGAAGCTGGTGTTGTTGATGAAGTTCTTCACCAGAAAATACTTCGCGCCGTCCATGAAGTTCGCGGTCTCGGCGATTTCGTCCAGCGAGGCGATCGAGGGGCCGAGAATGTGAAACACCGCAAAGGTGATCTGGCCCGATTTGGCCGCGTCGAGAAAGCCGATGTCGCGCAGCGAGGCCAGCGTCGGCGACATGAGACCGGCGCGAACGTCGATCACTGTGACGGCATTGCCGGACGTGTTGAGCGTATCGAAGATTTTCATCTGATCGGACGTGTTGGTCACATCGACGATCTCGGTAATGTCCGGATGAAACCGCTTCAGCGTTCCGCGCGGCGATTCCGTATCGAAAGCACGCGCAGGAATGTTGTTCGCGCTGAAATAATCGAGCACGGTGCGCGAGACGGTTGTCTTGCCGACTCCGCCTTTGTCCGCGCCTACTACGATGATTGCCGGCTTCGCCATAAAACTCCCTAACGCGTTACGCAACTCACGCCTGACGCGAACGATACGACACTATTGCAGCCCGATGATGCCCGAAAAACGCCCAGCATAGCTTTGGCATATCACTGCTTTCCGTTGGAACATGGCAGAAACAAGGGATAATTCAATTCCTTACACGGGGGTTAGGGTTAATCCTGCGGACTTCGTTAACGCGCGGGCGGATGCCTTGAGCCACGGAACTGCCATTTTCCAGCTGGTTTGCGGCCTATGACGTGGCATTTGCCCAAGAAAAATCCCGCCTCTCGGGGAGAGGCGGGATCGTCGGAATGACGACGATGCGTCAACCGATCAAGGCTTTACCAATTAAGGCTTGGCCATGTGCCAGGCTCCGTTGAGGAAGCCGTCGCCATTGGTGTCGCCGGGGGCCATGTCCTTCTTGAAGGTGTAGAGCGGCTTGCCTTTGTAGGCCCACATCTTCTTGCCGTCGTCGCGCACCACGACCGTCATATCGGACGTCGGCTTGGCGTCGTCTGCCGCCGCAAGCGCAGGCCAGTTTTCGGCACAGAGGCCGTTGCACATCGACTTTCCGCCGGCGTCCTTGTCGAAGGTATAGAGCGTCATGCCCTTGGCATCGACGAACGTTTTGCCCTTCGAGGTGTCAGCTGTCTTCAGCATCTGTGCCGATGCGGCGGTAGTCAGAATCAAAGTCAAAGCCGCTACCGCGGCGAATGTACGAGACATCGCAGTTTTACTCCCGATGGATGATTTAAGGACGCGAGCGCGTCACTGAATGAAACCCGTCGGTGAGCTATTATTCCGGCGCGAAATTTTTCTCATCTATCGCGTCGCCCCAATTTAATTTCTTTGCACGAGAATAATTTGTCTTGTCGCGATGCGGGACGTTGACGATGTCGATGCCTGCCGCCGTGCAGAGCTTCATCGTCACAGCGACCTTTGAAATTTTCGGTTGCGCCAGAACACGCGCCGGACGCTGGATGGCGGCGTTACGCGATAGCATGACATAACTGAATTTTTCATCCTCATAGGGAAGCTCCGCGCCTTTGAGGTGCTTGTGCGCGCGCGAGCGGGCGAGCCGTTGCGAAAAATGACACCAGTCCGGCGCAACAAGAGGGCAGGCACTGTCATGCGGACAAGGCGCGACAACGTGTGCGCCCGCGGCGATCAGACGCGTGCGCAATTCGATCATGCGCGCATATCCTGCGGGTGTGCCGGGCTCTAAGATCAAGAGCGTGTCGCTGGTTTTCGACCACATCGCATCGGCAAGTTTCGCTCGTTCCGTCTGCCCAAGTTCACCCACGAGATAGCTTGCGACGACCAGATCGGCGCTCGGCGCGTTGGCGAGCAGCTTGAGCGCATCGCCTTGTTGGTAGTCGATCGAGGACAGGCGTGGGGCTGAACGCGCGAAGTCGATTGCGAGATTGCGCAGCGATGTGTTGGAGTCGAGTAGTGTGAACGCACGCAAGGATGAAAACGCCTGCGCGGCGGCCCAGGTCGCGGTTCCAGGCCCTGCGCCGACATCGAGCAGGCTGGCCGGTGCAAAGTCCGGTCGGGTTGCAATCATTGCGGTGAGGCAAGCGGCAATCGCCGCATAAGTCGCCGGCATGCGCGCCAGCGCATAGGCAAGCGCGTCCTCGTCGGTCCGGATCGCTTTTGAATCGCCGCCGCCGCGATATGTATGCGAAATGAGGCTGGCGCGCCGCGCGGCGTCGTTGCGCGACAGGCCTTCCGCCTTGCGTTCAAGTGCTACTTTGAGTTCCGCTGGTAGATCGGGCGTCATGACATCCTCAGGCCGGTCACGGCCTGAGGTTATTATGCCACGTTCTGGTCAAGGATTTTAACGGCGCTTTCCAGATCGACCGACACCAGTTGCGATACGCCGCGCTCCGCCATGGTGACGCCGAACAGCCGGTTCATGCGCGCCATGGTGATCGGATTGTGCGTGATGATGATGAAGCGCGTCTCGGTCGAGCGCGTCATCTCATGCAGCAGGTTGCAGAACCGTTCGACGTTGTGATCGTCGAGCGGCGCATCGACTTCGTCCAGCACGCAGATCGGCGCTGGATTGGTCAGGAACACCGCGAAGATCAAGGCCAGCGCCGTCAGTGCCTGCTCGCCGCCGGACAGCAGCGACAGCGTCTGCGGCTTCTTGCCCGGAGGTTTGGCGATGATCTCAAGTCCCGCCTCTAACGGATCGTCGCTCTCGATCAGATGCAGTTCGGCTTCGCCGCCGCCGAACAGTTCCTTGAACAGACGCTTGAAGTGATTGTTGACCACCTCAAACGATGTCAGCAGCCGCTCGCGTGCTTCCTTGTTGAGGCTCTGGATGCCCTGACGCAATCGCTTGATAGCCTCGACCAGATCGTCACGCTCGGTCGTCAGAGTGAGATGCTGGGCCTCGACTTCGCGCAATTCTTCCTCGGCGCGCAGATTGACGGCACCGAGCCGCTCGCGGTCGCGCCGCATTTTTTCCAGATCGGTTTCAATGTCGGTGACTGGCGGCAATTCAGCGCCGAGAACGATCTCGGCCAATGCAGCGACGCCTTGCGGCTCGACTTCGAGCATATCGCGAATTTCGCGCTCAATATCTTCAAGGCGGCGCTTGGTGCCATCCATGCGTTCTTCCGAACGTGCGCAAGCTTCGCGCGCGGTGGACAGCGCCTCGAGCGAGGCGCGCGCCGCCTTATCGGTTTCCGCCATCAATGTTTCGGCGGCAGCCAGCGCATCCGCGGCGGTCCGGCGTCCGCCTTCGGCGGTCTCGATCTCGGTGATGAGCGCGCGGCGCTTTTCCGCAAATGCCAGTGGAGCATTTTCCAGTTCGGCACGTTCGGTTTTGACTTCCTGCACGCGTGTCTCGACGGTCGAGATTTGCGAAGCGGCATTTTCCTTGCGGGTCTGCCATTCCTTGCGCTCGGACAGAATGGCCTGCACGCGGCGGTCCGCCAGTTCGGCCTCTCGCGCCAGCGCCTGCGCTTCGGCACGGACATCGGCTGCGGTCTTGCGATGACCGTCCATGTCGCTGCGTGCGGTGGCGAGTTGTGTTTCGGTGGCCGCGCTCGCTGGCAATTCGTTCAGGGATGCAACCAGACCAAGATGAGAGCCATCGGCTTCGGCGCGGTCTGCGGTCAGCCGGGTGTGAGCCTCGTCGAGCGCGGAACGCTTGGCCGCATGACGGCTGATTTCGCGCTCGGCTGTGACGTGGCTTTCGCGCGCCGCATCGGCGTTACGTTGTGCGGACCTTGCAGCATCGCGTGCAGTGGCCTCATTGGCGGATGCGGCTTTGAGTTCGGCCTCGGCCGCATCGAGTGCCTGCCGCTTGGCAGTCGCATCGGTGCGCGCCTGTTCGATTTCGTTTTCGATATCGATGAGGCGAGCGCGTTCGGCCAAACGCCGCGCAGCGCCGCTCGGTGCGTGGGCTGCCGCGACGAAACCGTCCCATCGCCACAGATCGCCTTCCCGAGAGACGAGGCGTTGGCCGGTTTTGAGTTTGGAGGCCAGTTGAGCGCCGCGTTCGCGGCCGACAACGCCGATCTGGGCCAGACGGCGCGCGAGTTCGGGCGGCGCCTCGACATGCGCGGACAATGCCTCCACGCCATCAGGCAGCGACGGATCGCCATCGACAACGCCGAGATTGGACCAGCGCATCGGCGCGGTGGGATCGACCGGCGCGTCGAGGTCGTCGCCCAACGCCGCACCGAGCGCTTTCTCAAAACCCTTGCCGACGCTGACACCGTCGATGATCGGCGGCCAAAGATTTTTGGTCTCGCCGTGAACCAGCTTGGAAATTGTTTTCGCTTCGGTCTCAAGACGCTGCAAGCGCTTGTCCGCCTCCGTCAGCGGCGCGCGTGCTGCTTCGAGCTTGGCGCGAGCGGCGAGATGGGCGGCTTCCCCGGTTTGCGCGCCGGTCTGCGCCTGAGCCAGGGTTTGCTGTGCGGCGTTCATCGCCGCCGTCAGCGCGCCGAGATCGCCGAGCCCCGAGGTCTCTGCGGTCAGCTTTTGAACATCGACCTGAACGTTGGCGATATCCTGATCGAGCTTGGCAATGCGATCCTTGTGGGTGCGGACACTGGTCTCAAGCTGGGAGCGCTTTGCGGCAAGGTCTGCAAGCGCCGTTGTGAGTTCGGAGAATGTCCGCTCGGCGGCCGCCAATGTCGCTTCCGCCTCGGTGACCCGTGCATCCATGCCGCTGCGCTTCTCGACGCGCGACTTGATCTCGTCTTTCAGGACACCGTCTTCGGAATCCAGACGCCCTAATGCAACATCGGCATCGGACAGCTGGCGCTGTTCGCGTTCGATGTCGGCGGCAAGCTGCGTCAGCCTGCGATCGAGTTCGTTGACTCGCTCTTTTGCGCGTTCTTCCTCGCGGTCGAGCAATTCGCGCGCATTGGTGAGGCGCTGCAATCCGGCTGCCGCGCGCGCTTCGTTGTCGCGCAACGCAGGCAATTCGGATGCGCGGACCGCCTGAATGCGGGCAGCTTCGGCTTGTTCGCGGGTGCGCTCGGCCTGTTCGCGGACATTGAGGTCGTGAGTTTTGCCGGCGTCGGCAACATCGGCATGCGACTGCACCCAGCGCAGATGAAATAGCATCGCTTCGGCCTTGCGGACCTTGGCTGCAACTTCGCGATAGCGGATCGCCTGACGCGCCTGTTTCTTCAGGCCGTCGATCTGCCCTGCGAGCTGGCCGATGACGTCTTCGACACGGGTGAGGTTTGTTTCTGCAGCCTTGAGGCGCAATTCGGCCTCGTGACGCCGAGCGTGCAATCCTGCAACGCCGGCTGCGTCTTCAAGAACACGCCGCCTTTGATCGGGCCGCGCCTGAATAATCTCGCCGATCTTGCCTTGGTGAACCAGCGCAGGCGAACGTGCGCCTGTCGCGGCGTCGGCAAACAGAATCTGAACGTCGCGCGCGCGCACGTCGCGGCCGTTGATGCGATAGACCGAACCTGCCTCGCGCTCGATGCGGCGTGAAATTTCCAGCGTCTCCTGATCGTTCATGGCGGAGGGAGCCGAACGATCCGAATTGTCGATGGTCATCGCCACTTCGGCGTGATTGCGCGCCGGACGATTGCCGGAGCCGGCGAAAATGACGGAGTCCATGTCGGCGGCGCGCAACGACTTGTGCGAGGTCTCGCCCATCGCCCAGCGCAAGGCCTCGACCAGATTCGATTTTCCGCAGCCATTCGGCCCAACGACGCCGGTGAGGCCGGGTTCGATCAGGAAGTCGGTCGGCTCGACAAAGGACTTGAATCCGTGGAGGCGAAGACGCGTCAGTTTCATGCGATTTTTGCTCTTTTGGCGGAGGCTGAATTCCCTCGCCGGGACAAGGCCGTAGCGCGCTTATCCATCATAACTGAGTCGCGGGATGCGCCTCGAACCGTCAGACAATGGCGAGACGGGGTGTGAAGGGCAACCGGCGAAAGAGGCTTTTCCCAAGGGAAATAGACGGACGATTCCCAAAGGAATTCAGCAGGATCGATATGGTTTCGAGGCCGGGAAAAATCCGTGCCTCGCCCACATCGACTGCGGATCAGCTCTTCAGCAGCGGCTTGATGATCTTCTCGAATGCATCGAAGGAGGTTTCGCCCTTCACCGGCGTGCCGTTGACGAAGAAGAATGGCGTCGAATTCACCTTCAGCGTCTCATTGGCGTATTTCAGGTCGTCGATGATCTTCTGCTTGGTCGATGGATCGTCATCGACGCAGGCCTTGATCTGCGCCTCAGAGAATCCGGCCTGCTTGCCGACGCGGTTGATGACCGCCAGCGGGTCGTTGACGAGGTCGGTCTGCTGCTTGAACAGGATGTCGATCAGCGCAAAGTATTTAGGCGCGTCATTCTTGGCGATGCAACGCGCCGCTGCAGAAGCCGCGAGCGCGATTTTATCGAGCGGAAATTCGCGGAAGATAAAGCGCACCTTGCCGGTGTCGATATAGTCGGTCTTGATTTTCGGAAAGACGTCCTTGGTGAACGCCGCGCAATGCGGGCAGGTCATCGAGGCGTATTCGACGATGGTCACGGACGCATCTTTCGAGCCGAGCGTCATGTCGCCCAGCATTGCCGGTTTGGCGATTTCTTCCACTGTCTGAGCGCGCGCCTCGCCGAACAGGCGCCATGGCGACACACCAAGCACGGCGGCAAGGCCGGTCAGCGACAGGACGGCGGAGAAGGCGCGGCGCGTGATATTCAAGGGACTGCTCCAGAGTGTCGTTCGGATGGCGCTTGCGTCGCGCCCGATGCGTGGGTGTTCGCTAACTTGAAACCACAATTGTGGCAATGGCGGGCTGCTGTTCCTGCCCGCTGGATGTGCGTCAATTTCGCTTGATCGAAGCGCCAAGCCGCGCCAGCGCCGCGCGCAAATCGTCGTCTTCCACTGCGCCGAGGCCGGCGGCGACCTCCGCAATGCTGGCGGCATCCGGCCCCTTGATGGCGCGGGAGGGCGGTTTCCGCGTCAGGGGAGCCTGCCGCAGAGCAATTCGCCCCACCGCGTTCCAGCCGAAAAAGCGATTGACCCGCTCCAGAATGACATCCGAGGTGTGCTGGATTTCCAGCGCCATCGGGCCCTCGACCCGCAAGATCAATGTCGCCGGTTCCTGCGGCTGACCCTCAACCGGACGCGGCCACTGGATCTTCAATGGTTCCGAATGGGCGGCCACAGCGGGTCCGGCGATTTCGGCCCACCGCGTTACCAACTCGCGCGACGCAAATCCTTGTTTGGCGAAGGCATCGCTGAAGACCTTTCCGAGAAGCACGGACAGCGGTTTGGCGGAGATGCGGCCGGGCCTGTTCATCGGGAGCAGCTTTGCGTACAAGAGACATATGACCTTAGCAGGCGTTGTCGCGCGGCGAAACAAAACTGCACCTGAAAAAATTGCCGTGGGCAAAGGTCGCGCGGCGTTGCTGCTTGCCTGGTACGACCGGCATCGGCGTCAATTGCCCTGGCGTGCATTGCCCGGCGAACGCTCCGATCCTTATCGCGTGTGGCTGTCGGAAATCATGCTGCAGCAAACCACCGTGAAAGCCGTCGGCCCGTATTTCGAGAAGTTTCTGGCGCGCTGGCCGGGCGTCGTGGATTTGGGCGCAGCGTCGCTCGACGATGTGCTGCGGATGTGGGCCGGGCTTGGGTATTATTCGCGTGCGCGCAATCTCCATGCCTGCGCGGTGAGCGTGCTGCGCGATCATGGCGGAGCTTTCCCGGATAATGAAGAAGGACTGCGGGCATTGCCCGGTGTCGGGCCGTATACCGCAGCGGCGATTGCGGCGATTGCATTCGGTCGCCGCACCATGCCGGTGGACGGCAATATCGAGCGCGTGGTGTCGCGGCTGTTCGCCGTTGAAGAAACGCTGCCGAAAGCAAAGCCGAAAATTCAGGAATTGGCTGCCACGCTGCTCGGTCCGTCGCGCGCGGGCGATAGCGCGCAGGCGCTGATGGATTTGGGCTCTAGCATTTGCACGCCGAAGAAACCAACTTGCTCACTCTGTCCGTTCAGCGACAATTGCGTGGCACACACGCGCGGCGATCAGGAGACGTTTGCGCGCAAGGCACCGAAGAAAACCGGCGCGCTGCGTCGCGGTGCTGCGTTCGTCGTCACCCGCGGCGATGAATTGCTGGTTCGCACGCGGCCGGAAAAAGGATTACTCGGCGGCATGACCGAAGTGCCGACATCGGATTGGGTCGCGGATCAAAGCGACAGGGTCGCGTTGAAGCAAGCCCCCGCGCTGAAGGCGAATTCACGCTGGCATCGCGAGGCAGGCGTGGTGACGCATGTCTTCACGCATTTTCCTTTGGAGCTTGTAGTTTATACGTCCTGTGTTGCCGCGCGAACGCGCGCCCCGGACGGCATGCGCTGGGTGAAGATTGCGACGTTGAAAGACGAAGCGTTGCCGAATGTCATGCGCAAGGTCATCGCGCATGGGTTGCGCGCATGATTATCCCGCGCTCGACATGATCGGTGCATGAGGTGTCGGCACAATCGGCGGCTTGGCGTTGAGCGCCTCGACCTGAAATCCCGCGACGCGCTTGTAGTTATTGGCGATGTCTTCCAGTTCCTGTTGCGACAGCACATCGGTCACGACGTTGAAGCCGTCCGGCGCGCGCTCCTCCACCATCTGCATGACCTGCTCCGGCCCGTTGCGTCGGTTCAGCATCACAAGATCGGTGGTGGCGGGACGGCGTTCGGCCTCGTAGGCCAGCAACGCAGCCGGTGTTTCGCCGTGATTGAGAATTTCGCGCGTGATGACGCGCGCATCGAGAATGGCCTGCGACGCGCCGTTGGAGCCGATCGGGTACATCGGATGCGCGGCATCGCCCATCAGCGTGACGCGGCCGAAGGTCCATTGCGGGACTGGATCGCGGTCGACCAGCGGATATTCGTAGGCGTGCGGGCAATTCTGGATCAGGCCGGGCACGTCGAGCCAGTCGAATTTCCAGTCCTTGAACCAGGGCAGAAACTCTTCGAGCTTTGCCGTGCGGTTGTAATCCTCGCGCCGCCATTGGTAGGTCGGCGGCATGTGCCGCTCGGCGACCCAGTTGATCTGATATTTGCCGTTGGCATCAGGCTGTTTCGAGATCGGATAGCAGACAAACTTCAGGATTTCGTGGCCGGCCATGATCATGGTGCGGCCGGACAGGAACGCGTTCGAGGCGGTGATGCCGCGCCACAGAATGCGCCCGTTCCAGATCGGCGGACCCTCTTGCGGATAAAGTTTTTCGCGGATCGCGGAGTGAATGCCGTCGGCCGCGATCAGGACCGCGCCGTCATGACTATCAGCCGGTTTGCCGGTGGCCTTGTCGATGAAATCGGCGCGGACGCCGTCCGCCGTCTCGGTCCAATCAACCAGATGATGGCTGGTGAGGATGTTTTCCGAACCC
>JAYVYQ010000199.1:0-8894 GCA_043784125.1 Afipia sp. | reverse complement strand
TTCGATGTCGGCCTTCTTGCCGGCGCCGTTGACGATGGTGGTGTTTTCCTTGTCGATCATCACCTTCTTGGCCTTGCCGAGCATGGCGAGGGTGACGTTCTCAAGCTTGATGCCGAGATCTTCCGAGATCGCCTGGCCGCCTGTGAGGACCGCAATGTCCTGCAGCATGGCCTTGCGACGATCGCCGAAGCCTGGAGCCTTGACGGCCGCAACCTTCAAACCACCACGAAGTCTGTTGACGACGAGCGTGGCCAAGGCCTCGCCTTCGACGTCTTCAGCCACGATCACAAGCGGCTTGCCGGTCTGCACGACGGCTTCCAAGAGCGGGAGCAGTTCGTTCAGCGACGAGAGCTTCTTCTCGTTGATGAGGATGTAGGCGTCGTCGAATTCGACGCGCATCTTGTCGGCGTTGGTGACGAAGTACGGGCTGATATAGCCGCGGTCGAACTGCATGCCTTCGACGACATCGAGTTCGGTGTCGAGCGACTTGGCTTCCTCAACCGTGATGACGCCTTCATTGCCGACCTTCGCCATTGCTTTCGCGAGGAAGTCGCCGATTTCCTTGTCGCCGTTGGCGGAGATGGTGCCAACCTGTGCGATTTCGTCGTTCGAGGTGACTTTCTTCGAGTTCTTGACGAGGTCAGCGACCACGGCTTCAACAGCCAGATCGATGCCGCGCTTCAGATCCATCGGGTTCATGCCGGCGGCGACAGACTTGGCGCCTTCCTTGACGATGGCTTGTGCGAGCACGGTCGCAGTCGTGGTGCCGTCGCCGGCAGCGTCTGCCGACTTCGATGCCACTTCGCGGACCATCTGCGCGCCCATGTTCTCGAACTTGTCTTCAAGCTCGATTTCCTTGGCGACGGTGACGCCGTCCTTGGTGATGCGGGGAGCGCCGAACGACTTGTCGAGCACGACGTTGCGGCCTTTCGGGCCGAGCGTCACTTTCACAGCGTTGGCGAGGATGTCGACGCCGCGCAACATCTTGTCGCGGGCTTCAACGCCGAATTTCACTTCTTTAGCTGACATTTTTGTTTCCTTAGATTGAAGGAAGAATTGGAGATTTCAGGAATGAATGGGAGAGAAGTCGCTCTTAAGCGGCCTTCTTCTTCGCGGCAGGCAGGCCGGTGATGACGCCCATGATGTCGCTTTCCTTCATGATGAGGACGTCGACATTGTCGATCTTCACTTCGGTGCCCGACCATTTGCCGAACAGCACGATGTCGCCGACCTTGAGGTCGATCGGGATCAGCTTGCCAGCCTCGTCGCGGCCGCCTGGGCCGACCGAGAGGATTTCGCCCTGCGAGGGTTTTTCCTTGGCGCTGTCCGGAATGATGATGCCGCCAGCAGTCTTCTCTTCGGCGTCGATACGCTTGACCACGACGCGGTCGTGAAGCGGACGGAATTTCATGCGGTGCTCCTTAAAGATTTGATGAGACTTGGTTTTTTGAATTTGGCAGTCGCGGAGAGCGAGTGCTACCGCGGCTGTACGGGACATAGTCCCATGGCCCGCTGCGGGCAAGGGTGTCTAGCAAATATTCTGGCACTCGGAAGGCGGCGCTGCCAGCTTTCGTTAAGGAGCGTTAATGCCCCCGTGCCCTTAGACACAGCGCATTTCCGGCCCGTGAGGCGAATAGGTCTTTCAATTTAGAATCATTCTAAATATCTAATGGCATCGGCCCATCAGTCAGCGGAGCACGCCCATGCCAGCCACACCCCATGTCGAGAAGCATTTTCTGGGATCGGAATCCGTCCGCGACGTCGTGATCGGGATGGCGGACGGGCTGACAGTGCCATTCGCGCTCGCGGCTGGATTGTCGGCTGCGGTGACGTCCACGCAGATCATCGTCACGGCGGGTATGGCGGAGATCGTGGCCGGTGCGATCGCGATGGGTCTCGGCGGTTATCTCGCCGCGCGCACTGACGAGGAGCATTACGGCTCGGAAGAGCGACGCGAGGCGTGGGAAGTCGACAACATGCGCGAGGCCGAAATCGCCGAGGTCCGCGATGTGTTTGCGACTTACGGTTTGAAGGGGACCGAACTGGATTCCGTCGTGTCGGCGCTTGCGGCAGACAAAACCCGCTGGGTCGATTTCATGATGCGCTTCGAACTCGGGCTTGAGCGCCCCGATCCGAAACGCGCGCCGATCAGTGCGGCGACCATCGCGGCGTCCTATCTGGTCGGCGGCCTCATTCCGCTGATCCCCTATATGCTCTCCGGCAACATGAAAACGGCTCTGCTTTATTCGGTGATCTTCACGGGCATTGCGCTGTCGGTGTTCGGCGCGGTGAAAGGCAAGCTTACAGGCATCAACATCTTCAAATCCGGATTCCAGACGCTGCTGGTCGGTGGCCTTGCCGCCAGCGCCGCATTTTATCTGGCGCATTTGTTCAGCTGAGACGCGCTTGTTAGCAATTGAAATGCGATGCTGCTGATGCCTTTGTCATCAGTGACTTAGTGAACTTTTCATCTTGTCGGCGTCTGATTCTCATTCGACACTTTTTGCGCCGGATCAGGAGGATCAGATGGGTCAAAGGGATGTTGGTCAGACGGGCGTGTTACCGGGCGGAATTGTCTCGGATGATTTCAAGAAGCAGCTTCAGGGCTACGGCCTGACCACGGCGGAAATCCTCTACCGCCGCCCGGACCATCACTGGCTGCTGCAATCCTACGTCTGGCAGAACTACGACCTGTTCCCGAACTTCCCGGCGCTGAAGGATTTTCTCGCCTTCTGGCAGGCCAAGCTCGAAGGCCCGCTGGTCGGCGTCACGGTCGCGCATTCCAAGCTCATCAAGCCTGCGGAGTTGCGCGCGGTGGACGGCGTGTTCCGGCTGCACTGATAACGCTGATTGCTGCACGGCGCGGCGTCATTGTGGCGCCGTGCTCCAATGGCTAACCTGTCATTGTTGCGCGCGACATGACGCGGCAGGGAGGCATTGATGGCCAAAACAAAATCGGCGGCGCTCAAGAAGACCAAAGCGGTTTCGCGCGCTGCGAAAAAATCCGAAGCCTCGACACGTGCGCGACCGGCATCGCGTACCGCGCCGCTGGTCAAGCGCAAATCACGTCGTGCGCAGCGCGTTGCCGTCAGCCATCTTCAGAATGCGACATTCGCCGCAGGTCTGCGCGCCTATGCGCATTATCGCGATCTCGGCATTGCGGAGGCGACGCATGGCGCCGCGCAGGCGCATGTCATTCGCCTGATCGGGCCGTGCGATCCTAGGCAAGTCTCGAAACTGCATTTTCACGATATCGAATTCCAGATGGTCTATGTCCTCAAGGGTTGGGTGAAGACCTATCTCGAAGGCGAGGGCGAGGTGATGATGCGCGAAGGCAGCTGCTGGACGCAGCCGCCGAAGATCAAGCATCTGATCCGCGACTACTCCGACAACTGCGAATTGCTGGAAATCATTCTTCCGGCGGAATTCAAGACAGTCGAATTGTAATGACAACCATCCGTTTCGATTTCGGCGCGCTCACGCTGGACGCCGAATTGCTCGACACGCCGACCGCGCAGGCGATTGCCAAAGTGCTACCGCTGTCGTCATCGGTGATGACGTGGGGCGACGAAGTCTATTTCAACATTCCGGTGAAAGCTGCTCGCGAGAAAAACGCCCGCGATGTCGTCACAGCCGGCGAGATCGCCTACTGGCCGGACGGGCCTGCGATTGCGATTGGCTTCGGGCCGACGCCGGTCTCGCGCGGCGATGAAATCAGACTCGCAAGCCCCGTGAATATTTTCGCGAAAGCGAAGGACGACGTGAAGTCGCTCAAGGCTGTGAAGGCGGGGACCAAAGTGAAAGTCAGCGTCGTCTGACGCTCACGCTTAGCCTCTGCCGACGAACGGCATCTGCGTCGCCATAATGTTGAGAAACAGCGCGTTGGCATCGAGCGGGCGCGTCGCCATGAATACGATGGCGTCGGCGACGTTCTGCACATCCATGCGCGGCTCCACCATCTTGTCGCCGCGCGGCTGCGGCACGCCGCCGGTCATGCGCTCGGTCATTTCGGTTGCGGCATTGCCGACATCGATCTGCCCGCAGGCGATGTTATAGGCGCGCCCGTCGAGCGCGGTGGCGCGCGTCAGTCCGGTGATCGCATGCTTGGTCGCGGTGTAGGGCGAGGAGAACGGGCGCGGGGCGTAAGCCGAGATCGATCCGTTGTTGATGATGCGGCCACCTTGCGGCGTCTGGTCCTTCATGATTCTGAACGCATGCTGCGTGCACAGAAATGGTCCGGTGAGATTGGTGTCCACCACCGCCTGCCATTGCGCGAGAGAAATGTCTTCCAGCGGGATCGTCGGCGCGCCCATGCCCGCATTATTGAAGATCACATCGAGCCGTCCGAAGGTCTCCATCGTCTTTGCGAACATCGCCGCGATCGAGCCGGGGTCCGTCATGTCTGATGGGACCACGATGCACTTGCCGAACTCCTTGCCGCGCGACGCGGTTTCTTCCAGCGCGTCCTTGCGCCGTCCTGCCAGCACCAGCGAGAACCCGGCCTTCATCAGCGCCAGCGAACATGCGCGCCCGATGCCTGAGCCTGCGCCAGTGACGATTGCGACTTTCAGTACGGACATTTTCTTCTCCCTTTATTTTTTCTTTTGTCATGCCCGGACTTGTTCTGGGCATTCACGTCTTTCTTCGTCGAAATTTTTAGACGTGGATGGCCGGGATAAACCCGGCCATGACGATTTTCTATTTTTTGATTTCAGTATTCCCATAGGGCGGGCGCGGAATGCTTTGATGCGCCGCGCGCAGCGCCGCCGACCAGCGCGAGCGCAGATCGTGAAAATACGGCTCGCCCTGTTCGATGCGATAGTTCAAATCCGCGTCGCAGACATCGGGCCGCACCAGCAGAATGTCGATCGGCATGCCGACGCCGAGATTGGAGCGCATGGTCGAATCCATCGACACCAGTCCGACTTTCAGCGCGTCGTACAGATCCACCTCGTAGGAAATCGCGCGGTCCAGCACCGGCTTGCCGTATTTGTGTTCGCCGATCTGCAGATAGGGCGTGTCGGTTGTGCATTCGATGAAGTTGCCCGCCGTATAGATCATGAACAGCCGCATCCGCCCGCCCTTGATCTGGCCGCCGAACAAGAACGACACGTCGAAAGAAATATCTTCCGCGCGCAGCGCATTGCCTTCGAGCTGATGGACGCTGCGGATCGCGCGGCCGATGCGCTGCGCCGCCTGAAACATGGTCGGCGCGTCCATCAGCGTTTCCATCTCGAGCGTATCGGGATTTTCGAGACCTTCATTCAGCGTCGAAATCACCGACTGGCTGATCGCGAGATTGCCGGCGGTGGCAATCGCCATGATGCGCTCGCCCGGCTTGTTGAAGACGTGCAGCTTGCGGAAGGTGGAGATGTTGTCGAGGCCCGCATTGGTGCGGGTATCGGCCATCATCATCAGGCCGTCACGCACCAGAATTCCGCAGCAATAGGTCATCGCACGCCCCAGGAAACAGCTTTAGCGTCTTAGACAATGGAGGTGCTGCGGGCAACTGCCGGGGTGGATTTTACGACTGGCTCTGGCGCCCGGCCTGATCGACCTTGACGGCGACGCTGAGGATTTCCTTGCCGCCGCCATAGCGGGTGCCGCGGACCGGCGCGGCGCTGAGGTAATCGAGCCCGATGGCGACCCGCACATGTCCCTCGGTGGTGCAGACCGCATTTGTCGCATCGAAGCCGACCCAGCCGAGCTTGTCGACATAGGCCTCGGCCCATGCGTGGCCGGCATCCTGCGCCACCATGCCGTCGGAGCGCAGCAGATGGCCCGATACGTAGCGGGCGGGAACACCGGCGCTGCGCGCGCAGGCAATGAAGATGTGCGCGTAATCCTGACAGACGCCGCGCCGCAGCTTGAATGCTTCCGCCGCCGAGGTGCCGCTGTTGGTCGGATCGGTATCGAACGTCATGTGGTCGCTGAGTTGTAGCAGCAGCGCGTGGAGAAAGCCCAGTACGTCGCCTTCGGTCTCGGCGCGCAGATCGTGCGCGAATTTCGTCATATCGGCATTGAGATCGGTCAGCGGCGTCGAGCGCAGGAACAGCGATGGCGGAAAACGCTCATCCGCGCCCTTGAGTACGCCGCCGGTGTCGTGGGTTTCGATCAGTCCGCCGACATTGATGGTGAGGTCCGACAGCGGGCCGTGGGTCAGCACATGCGTGATATTGCCGAACGCATCCTGATGCATCTCAAGACGCGAGTCGGTCGACACATCGATCTGCCAGTCGGCAACATACTGGCCGTCGTGACTGCCCGGTGTCATCCGCAGAATCTGGATCGCACCACTGGCGGGCGGCTCATATTTGTAGGTGGTCGAGTGGGAAATTCTCAGGCGCATGGGTCGCGGCGAATCTCTTGTACGGTGCGAGAGGCTAACTCAGATCAGATACTGCTTGGAGATGATATCGCCGAGCCGACCGTTGTCCCCAATGAACTCCTGAATGAATTCATGCAAGCCCCGCTGGAAAATATCGTCCATGTGGCTGTGCTCGAGCCGGTTGCGCACACCGCGCGCATGGCGCTGTGCCGCGCCTTGCCGTCCATAGGCGACGCCGATCTGGTCGAGATTGCGCACGAGATTGCCGTAACAACTTGCCAGTGAGCGCGGCAGCGATTCATTCAAAATGAGAAGGTCCGCGATCAGCCACGGCTTCAGCGTTTCGCGATAGACCCAGTGATAGGCGGTCAGCGCCGAGACCGATCGCAGTATCGAGGTCCATTGGTAATAGTCTAATGGGCCGCCGACATGTTCTTCCTCCGGCAGCAGCACATGATACTTCACATCGAGAATGCGCGCGGTGTTGTCGGCACGCTCGACATGAAGGCCGAGTCGCGAGAACCAGTAGGCGTCGTTGCGCAGCATGGTGCGATAGGCCGAGCCGTCGAAGCGCAAGGATGTTTCCTGCACGAAGCGCAGAAACTTTGCGAGATCTTCGCGCGTTTTGGTGCCGTTGCGCCACACGCCTTGCAATTCGAGCCATGCGCCGTTGATGGTGTCCCACATCTCGCTTGTCAGCGCGGTGCGTACCGAGCGCGAATTCAGGCGCGCATTTTCGATGCAGTTGCGGATCGAGGAGGGATTGTCGAGCGAGAACGACAGGAATTCGACGACGGTCTGCTCGTTGGCTTCGTCATGAAACTGATGGAACGTGTCTTCGATACCGGCAGTGAGTAGTGCCGATTCCCATTCGTTGCTTTTGCCGCTGTAGGTGTCGGGCAACGCTGTGGCGCGCAGCGTCGCCTCGATCGTTCGCGCAAGATATTCCGCGCGCTCGACATAGCGGGCCAGCCAGAACAGACTTTCAGCGGTGCGCGACAACATGCGGCGATCTTACTCGTCCAATATCCAGGTGTCTTTGGTGCCGCCGCCCTGACTCGAGTTGACGACGAGCGATCCTTCTTTCAGTGCGACGCGGGTGAGGCCGCCCGGTACGACGGTGACGTGATCGCGGCCGGTCAGCACGAACGGGCGCAGATCGACGTGACGCGGCGCGAGTCCCTTTTCCGTGCAGGTCGGGCAGGTCGAAAGCGCGAGCGTCGGCTGCGCGATAAAGCCTTCGGGTTCATGTTTCAGTTTGGCGCGGAATGTTTCGATCTGGTCCGTGGTTGCAGCCGGACCAATCAGCATGCCGTAGCCGCCGGAGCCGTGGACTTCCTTGACGACGAGGTCTTTCAGATTGTCGAGGACGTATTTCAGATCCTTCGGATCGCGGCAGCGATAGGTCGGCACGTTTTTCAGGATCGGTTCTTCACTCAAATAGAATTTCACGATGTCGGGCATGTAGCTGTAGACGGCCTTGTCGTCGGCGATGCCGGTGCCGACGGCATTTGCCAGCGTGATGTTACCGGCCATGTAGGCCGACATCAGACCCGGCACGCCGAGCACCGAGTCGGGGCGGAAGGTGAGGGGGTCGAGAAAATCGTCATCGACGCGCCGATAGATCACATCGACGCGCTTCAGGCCTTCGGTCGTGCGCATGAAGACTTCGTCGTTCTTGACGATGAGATCGCGGCCCTCGACCAGCTCGACGCCGAGCTTGTCGGCCAGAAACGAATGTTCGTAATAGGCGGAATTGAACACACCCGGCGTCAGCAGCGCGACGGTCGGCTCGTGCGATCCTGTCGTCGGCGCGACCGAGCGCAGCGCCGCCAGCAATTCGTCCGGATAATTCTCGACCGGCGCCACGCGATGGCGCGAAAACAGATCCGGAAACAGCCGCATCATGATTTCGCGATTTTCCAGCATGTAGGACACGCCCGAGGGCGTGCGCGCATTGTCTTCCAGCACGTAGAAGTTTTCCGAGTCCACACGCACGATGTCGATGCCCGCGATGTGCACATAGACATCGTGCGGCACGTCCTGTCCGTTCATCTCGGGGCGAAACACCGGGTTCTGGAAAATCAGATCGTCGGGAATGATCTTGGCGCGAAGAATGTCGCGGTTGTGATAGATGTCCTTGAGGAACATGTTCAGCGCCTTGACGCGCTGCTTCAGCCCCTTCTCCATCACCGACCATTCCTTGCCGGACAGAATGCGCGGGATAACGTCGAACGGAATCAGCCGTTCGGTGGATTCATTGTCGCCATAGACTGCGAAGGTGATGCCGATCCGGCGAAACAGCAGTTCGGCTTCCTGACGGCGATATTCCAGCGCGTCCGGCGGCGTCTCCTTCAACCAGAGGGAGAGCGCCTCATAGGCCGGGCGCAAATCGCCCTTCGGCCCATTCATTTCGTCGAACGGAACTGCCATAAACGCGGACTGCTTCCTTTGGGCTGCGGCGTCGGGAGTCCGGAGCTTAAAGTGATGGTAGCAAGGCTTGGGCCAGCGCGATATGCATTGGCTTCGGGCAAATGCTGGAATGCCTAACCGTTTTGCCTGAAAA
>JAYVYQ010000198.1:0-16810 GCA_043784125.1 Afipia sp. | reverse complement strand
TAAATAGAAAATAGAGCATCGAACGTGGCTTTTTAACCGCTGACCGATCTTAAGGTTGATGCGCGGTCGGTATCGATTTCGTGAACGCGCGCCTGTGATGTCGATTTTCCCGGCCTTGACGCAACTTTCACGCGGCGGGATCGTTGTCATGCGAGCCGAAATTCTGGCTATTCACGGAGATTTCTGACGATGAAAACCGCTACTTCCACCATGCTGACGACCACCCAATGGCGCTTTGCCTTGATTGCCGCCGCGCTGGCCTTTCTCTCAATTCCGGCCATTTCGCATGCCCAAGGCGTGTTCAACGGTATGGCGGGCGGCGCTGCCGAGGGATCTTACAGGGGCAATCGCGCGGCAGGCCCGGTTGGCGGCGTGGTCGGTGGCGCGGTCGGCGCGGGTGTCGGCGGCGCGGTCGGGGCAGTGAACGGCGTTCTCGGCGTCCGGCCCGGTTATCAGCGCCATCATCGTCGCGGATACTATCGGAACGGACGCTACTATCGCCGGTATTGATTATTCATCGGCATGAACAAGTGTGGCGCCCCGTTCGCGGGGCGTTTTCTATTGCCTGAACCGCGTTGTATTTTCCCGGGACTTGAAGCAACCTGCGATCTGCAATCGCGCCGGACATCGGCCGGGCAGGGAGGCTTCTAAAATGAAAATCAAAATTTCGTTTGTTGCGCTGGCATTCTTCGCAATTTCCGCGAGCGCGAATGCACAAAACAATCCCGTCAGCGGCGCCGTCGGCGGGGCCGCGCAAGGCTCATATGAAGGCAGCCGTGCAGCCGGCCCGGTCGGCAGTGTGGTCGGCGGCGCACTCGGTGCGGGACTCGGTGCAGTCACCGGTACCGTCAACGGCGTGGTCGGTACGACCGAACGTGTGGTCGAGCCTGTTCAGGTCCCGCCACCACAAGACCGCGGCTATTTCGACAGCCGTGGCGTCTATCACCCGCAGTAATACGATATTCGATTTATCTGGATCGTCTCACGCCCCGCTTGCGGGGCGTGTTTCGTTTGCGGTCAGGTCTTCAGCCGATAGCCGGTCTTGAAAATCCACCACACGGCGATCATGCACAGCAACAGAAACCCGCAGGTCATGCCGAGGCTGATGCCGACGCTCACATCTGCGATCTCGAAGAAACTCCAGCGGAAGCCGCTGATGAGATAGACCACCGGATTGAACAGCGCGATGGTTTGCCAGAGCGGCGGCAGCATGTTGATCGAGTAGAAACTGCCGCCGAGAAACGTCAGCGGCGTAATCACCAGCAACGGGATGACCTGCAACTTTTCGAAACCGTCGGCCCAGATGCCGATGATAAATCCGAACAGGCTGAACGTCACGCTTGTGAGAATGAGGAACGTCAGCATCACGAACGGGTGCATGATCTTCAGCGGCACGAACAGCCCCGCGGTTGCAAGGATGATGAGGCCGAGCACGATCGATTTTGTCGCCGCTGCGCCGACATAGCCGAGCACAGCTTCGAACGACGACACAGGCGCCGACAGCAACTCATAGATGGTTCCGGTGAATTTCGGGAAATAAATTCCGAACGAGGCGTTGGCGATGCTCTGCGTCAGCAGCGATAGCATCACGAGGCCGGGCACGATGAACGTGCCGTAGCTGATGCCGTTGATTTCCGTGATGCGCGATCCGATAGCCGCGCCGAACACGACGAAATACAATGACGTTGAGATCACCGGCGACACCACGCTCTGCATCAACGTGCGCAGCGTGCGCGCCATTTCGTATTTGTAGATTGCGCGGACGGCGTAGAGATTCATGATTGATGCACCAGGCTGACGAAGATTTCTTCCAGCGAGCTTTGCGTGGTGTTGAGATCGTTGAAGGTAATTCCGGTCGTCGTCAGATCGTTCATCAGCGATGTGATGCCGGTGCGTTCGCCCTTGGTGTCGTAGGTATAGACCAACTCATCGCCGTCTTGCGAAAGCTCGAGATGATGGGCAGCAAGCGACGGCGGGATCGACGTCAGTCTGTTCTGCAAGTGCAATTTCAGCTGCTTCTTGCCGAGCTTCTGCATCAATTTTTTCTTGTCTTCGATGAGAACGATCTCGCCGTTGTTGATGACGCCGACGCGGTCAGCCATCTCCTCGGCCTCTTCGATGTAATGCGTGGTGAGAATGATGGTGACGCCGGCATCGCGCAGGCCCCGCACCACATCCCACATTGCCTTGCGCAGTTCGACATCGACGCCCGCGGTCGGCTCGTCGAGAAACAAAATCTGCGGCTCGTGCGCCAGCGCTTTCGCAATCATCACGCGGCGTTTCATGCCGCCGGACAGCGTGATGATCTGGCTGCCTTTCTTGTCCCATAAAGAAAGTTCGCGAAGCACCTTTTCGATATGGGCGGGATTTTTTGGCTTGCCGAAAAGCCCTCGGCTGAACGAGGCGGTTGCGAACGGCGATTCCCATGCGTCGGTGTGCAACTCTTGAGGCACCAGTCCGATCAGCGAACGCGCCTCGCGATAGTTCTTCGAGATGTCGAAGCCACCAACGGTCACGGTGCCTTCGGTCTGAACGGCGAGGCCGCAGATCACGCTGATGAGCGTGGTCTTGCCCGCGCCGTTGGGTCCGAGCAGCGCGAAGATTTCGCCGCGCTGAATATCGAGATTGATATTCTTCAGCGCGGTAAAGCCCGTCGCATAGGTCTTTGTCAGATTCGATAGGGAGATGATGGGCATGGGACAATCTGGAGGCGGTAAGGGATGGAGAGATAACGGTGCGGATGGACCCGCACAAGGGTGTTTCCGATGGCGGCGTGGCCGCTATGCTTTGGTCACGAAACTATCGACAACCTTTTTCTCACCGGCTTTTTCGAACGCGATGGTGAGCTTGTTGCCGTCGACCTTGACGACATGGCCGTAGCCGAATTTCTGGTGAAAGAGGCGATCTCCCACGGAGAAGTCCGAGGCTGTGCCGGTGGACTTTGCGATCAGCTCGCCCTCAATCACCATCGATTTGGTGCTTCCACGCGGCGATGAGTCGAAGCGCGACGCACTTTCCTCGAAACCGCCGCCACCCTTGCCGCCGTTGCGCGCGCGATTGGCCTGCGCGCGCTGCCAGCCGGGGGTCGAATAGCTCGATCCGAAGGATTCGACATTGTCGAACCGCGATGCGCCGTAGCCGCCAGCGCCGCCCCATCCGGAGCCGCCTTTGGATTCGGTGATCTCGACATTGTCGGCGGGCAGTTCATCCAGAAAGCGTGAAGGGATTGTCGTCGACCATGAGCCGTGGATGCGGCGGTTGGTGGCGAAAAACAATTTGGCGCGTTTGCGCGCGCGCGTGATCCCGACATGGGCCAATCGCCGCTCTTCCTCGAGTCCCGCGCGGCCTTGCTCGTCGAGCGCGCGCTGATGCGGAAACAGTCCTTCCTCCCAGCCGGGCAGAAACACATTGTCGAACTCGAGTCCCTTGGCGGAATGCAGCGTCATCAGCGACACCGCGTCTTCATCCGCTCCGCCTTCGCGATCCATCACGAGAGAAATGTGCTCAAGAAACCCGTGCAGGTTCTCGAAATCTTGCATCGAGCGCACGAGTTCTTTCAGATTCTCAAGCCGACCCGCCGCATCCGCCGAACGATCCTTTTGCCACATCTCGGTGTAGCCGCTCTCGTCGAGCACGATTTCGGCGAGTTCGGTATGCGAGACGACATCGCGTTGCGCCCGCCAGCGGTCGAAATTGGTCATGACTTCGCGCAGGCTGCTGCGCGCTTTTGGCTTCAATTCGTCGGTGTCGATCACAGCCCGCGCCGCCTCGGTCAACGGAATGCGGCGCTTACGTCCGATGTCATGCAGCAATTGTATGGATGCGTCGCCCAGACCGCGCTTCGGCAAATTGACGATGCGTTCGAAAGCAAGATCGTCTGCGGGCGAGTTGATGACGCGCAGATAGGCGAGCGCATCGCGCACTTCGGCGCGTTCGTAGAATCGCGGGCCGCCGATCACGCGATACGGCATGCCGAGTGTGACGAAGCGATCTTCAAACTCACGCATCTGGAATGAGGCGCGAACGAGAATGGCGATTTCATTCAATTTGTTGCCCGAGCGCTGAAGCTGCTCGATCTCCTCGCCGATGCCGCGCGCTTCTTCTTCCGAATCCCACGAGCCTGTGACGGTAACTTTCTCGCCATCGATATCCTCAGTGCGCAGCGTTTTGCCGAGGCGGCCTTCATTATGCGCAATCAAATGCGACGCAGCCGCGAGGATATGACCTGTCGAACGATAATTGCGTTCGAGGCGGATGACCTTCGCGCCGGGGAAGTCGTGATCGAAGCGTAGGATGTTATCGACCTCCGCGCCGCGCCAGCCGTAGATCGACTGGTCGTCGTCGCCGACGCAGCAGATGTTCTTTGGCGGCGTGAGGGCAGGCGTGTTCGCTGGCGTTTCACCCTCGGCGATTGCGACGGGCGACGATGGCGCCTGCGCCAGCAATCGCAGCCAGAGATATTGAGCGACGTTGGTGTCCTGATACTCGTCCACCAGAATGAATTTGAATCGCGTCTGGTATTGCCGCAGCACGTCGGGATGTTCGCGAAACAGCCGGATGTTTTCCAGCAGCAGATCGCCGAAATCAGCGGCGTTCAGAATCTTCAGCCGCTCCTGATACGCTGTATAGAGCTTGCCGCCCTTGCCATTGCCGAACACGGCGGCTTCGCCGGAGGGGACTTGCGATGGCGTCAGCCCGCGATTTTTCCAGCCGTCGATCAGTCCGGCGAGCATCCGCGCCGGCCAGCGCTTGTCATCGATGTTCTCGGCCTGCAGAAGTTGCTTGAGCAGGCGGATCTGATCGTCGGTATCGAGCACGGTGAAGTTAGATTTCAACTGCACGAGTTCGGCGTGGTAACGCAGAATTCGTCCGCCGATGGAATGGAAGGTGCCGAGCCACGGCATGCCTTCAACCGCTTGTCCCAGCATCTGGCCGAGGCGCAGCTTCATCTCGCGCGCCGCCTTGTTGGTGAACGTGACGGAGAGGATTTCGTTCGGCCTCGCGCGGCCCATCGAGAGAATATGCGCGATGCGGGAAGTCAGAACACGCGTCTTACCGGTGCCTGCGCCCGCCAGCACCAGCACGGGACCGTCGAGCGTTTCCACCGCTTCACGCTGTTCGGGATTGAGCGCCGACAAATATTGCGGTGCGGCCGTGGCGCGCGCACGCGCAGCGATACCCCCAGCGGCAGGCTGGTGGCTCGGCACATCCAGGGGCGGCAATTTGTTCGGTTCGGTCATGCGATTCGTTCTGTCGCCCACGATGGCACCGCAGGATCGCGAAGGGGAGCGTTGATAGCAGGATTACGGGAGATATAGGCGTTGTGAAGCCATTGCGACAGGACCATGAGGTCCATGGCGGGCGTGCGCCGTGCGACTTCCTCAGCAAGTGACTGCGCAGTTTTGTTCCCTCAATCACGCATTTTTGGATTTTAAGCCGCTTGTCGGACCAGGAACCTTCGTTCGGGGTCAGGATTGTTTCCCCATCAAGAGCGTCACGCGATTTCCGGCGCTTGTCGAGGACATATCAAACGCAGGAGCGTGTCATGTTGAGCTGGGTCGTTACATTTCTGATTATCGCGCTGGTCGCCGGCCTGCTGGGCTTCGGCGGTATCGCCGGCGCGTCCATCGAAATCGCCAAGATCGTGTTTTTCGTTGCGATCGTGCTGTTTCTGATTTCGGCAGTGGTCAGCCTCGCACGAGGTCGCGGGAACGTCTGACGGCGTTATTTTTTGGACGGCATGGCGATGCGCCGACCGGCGCCGTCAGAACGAGGAACGGGGCTGTGCGCCTGAGCGACCGCGCGAATGCGCGCAGCGATATCGGGTGGGAACGGCGCCGTTTTTCGTGAGCCCATATCGACGTGCAGCGTCATGTTTTCGGATGTCGCGGACAGCCAGCCTTCAGTGGCGTGGCGCAACTCCTCGAATGTATGAATTCGCTTGTCGTCCGCTTCGAGCAGAAAAACTGTGACTTGCACGGGGTCTCCGAGATGCACCTCGCGCACATACCGCACGTGGCACTCAGCCGTGAACGTCGAGCCGTTCCGTTCCTTCAAGTAGTCCGGGCCGATGCCGAGATCGAGCCAAAGCTGGTCGATGCCGCGATCGAACAGCACGTTGTAATAAGCCATGTTGAGGTGGCCGTTGTAGTCGATCCATTGCGGTTCGATCTGCATCACCGTGGTCAGGAACGGCGTTGCGATTTGTTGCGGCGCGTTCTGCGATAAAGTCGTCATCTCATTTCCTGCTCGATCATTCGCTGACTTGACCCGCTATACATCCTTTGCCACGGTTCGCGCCATATCGTCATTCTGCCAGCGAAGAGAGTAGCCGTGGCCCCGTCCAGCACTGCGTTAAAGCGCCCCGCACCGAGCGCTGTCGCCAGCGCAATTGAAGCGCTCGCTGCGCGTTTCGGCAACAATCTGATTACGTCGAAAGCCGTGCGCGACCAGCATGCCCATACGACCACATGGCTGCCGTCGCAACCGCCCGATGCTGTTGTCATGGCGCAGACGACGGCTGACATTCAGGATGTGGTGCGGATTTGCGCGGAACGGCGCGTGCCTGTGATCGCTTTCGGCACCGGTACGTCGCTGGAGGGGCAGGTGAATGCACCGGCCGGCGGCGTGTGCATCGATCTGCGCGAAATGAATCGCATCATTGCCGTTCACCCGGACGATCTGGATTGCGTCATTGAGCCCGGCGTCACACGCAAGGCGCTCAACGAACATCTGCGCGATCAGGGACTGTTCTTCCCGATCGATCCGGGCGCGGATGCCTCGATCGGCGGCATGGCCTCGACGCGTGCGTCGGGCACCAACGCGGTGCGCTACGGTACCATGAAGGACAATATTCTGGCGTTGAAAGTTGTCCGCGCCGATGGCGAAATCATTTCGACCGGGACGCGCGCGAAGAAAACTTCCGCCGGTTACGACCTCACGCATCTGTTCATCGGCGCGGAAGGCACACTTGGCATTATCTCGGAGATAACGCTCAAGCTGCGCGGCATTCCGCAAAGCATCGCGGCGGGGTCGTGCTCATTCAAGACAGTGGAGGGCGCCTGCAACGCGACCATTTTGGCGATCCAGACCGGCATTCCGCTGGCGCGCATTGAATTACTGAACGCCGCGCAAGTCGCAGCCTGCAATGCCTACTCGAAGCTGACGCTGCCGGAAACTCCGCTGTTGCTGCTCGAATTCCACGGCACCGAAGCGGATGTCGCAGAACAATCAAAAATGTTCGGCGAGATCGCGAAGGAATGCGGCGGTGGCGCATTCGAATGGGCAACGCAGCAGGAAGACCGCACGCGGCTATGGCAGGCGCGACACGACGCTTATTGGGCGGTGCGCGCGCTGCGTCCCGGCACCCAGGCGGTGGCGACGGATGTGTGCGTGCCGATTTCGCGTCTGGCGGAGTGTGTTGTCGCGACGGAGAAAGATCTGGAAACAGTCGGATTGATCTCGCCCATCGTCGGCCATGTCGGCGATGGCAACTTCCACTGCTCGTTGCTGTGCGACGTCAACGATCCCGATGAGATGCAGCGCGCCGAAGCCTTCCTGCATCGTTTGGTCGAGCGTGCACAGGCGATGGACGGCACCTGCACCGGCGAACACGGCATCGGGCAGGGCAAGCAGAAATACCTGACCAAAGAACTTGGACCGGAGGCGGTCGAAGCCATGCGGGCGCTGAAACTTGCGCTCGATCCGCACAACATCCTCAATCCCGGTAAAATCTTGCCGCAGGCGTGAGACGGCGTCCTGCTTCGCTGTGACTTCGCCACACTTGTCTTTCATGTGATGGTGACGCTGCCTTAATATTCGGTGCGCAGATATAATCATCAGAGGACACCTTGCAGACAACGCTGCTCGGACTGGCACTTGCGTTTATCGTCGCACTTCTTGCTGCGCTGATCGGGCCGCATTTTGTCGACTGGAACCAGTTCCGGCCGCAATTTGAGACCGAAGCCAGCCGTGTTCTCGGCGCGCCCGTGCGCGTCAATGGCATGCTCGACGCGCGGCTGCTGCCAACGCCGACTTTGCATTTGCGTTCTGTCGCCGTTGGTGGCGCAAACGACGCGCGCGGATTGAGTGCGGAGAAACTCGATGTCGAATTCAGCCTGAGTGCGGCGATGCGCGGCGAATGGTGGGCGAGCGAATTGTCGCTTGAGGGCTTGGCGCTCAACTTCGGCCTCGACAGACAAGGGCGCATCGAAGGCCCATTCTCCGACGGGCGCTTCAATCTCGGGTCGCTCACCATCGACCGGCTCAATCTTGCAGGACGCGTTGACTTGCATGATTCCGCCAGCGGAGCCTCGCTGCAACTCGACGAGTTCAAATTCAACGGCGATGTCCGCGCGCTGGCCGGCACCATGCGCGGCGAAGGCTCATTCAATCTTGCAGGCGCGCGAACGCCGTTTCGGGTGTCGTCTGGCCAGAGCGCCGATGGTAAGGGAACGCGCGTGCGGCTCAGTGCCGATCCTGGCGACCGTCCTTTGTTCGCCGACCTCGATGGCGTGCTGACATTCGATGCGCTTGCGCCGAAGTTCGAGGGTGCACTGACACTCGCGCGTGTGGCGGACCAGTCTGCAAAACCATCAACGACGAGCTTATCGCCGAGGCGGATAACATCGCGCATCAAGGCAAGTTCGTCTTCGGCAATTTTGGAGCAGGTTGAGGCCACTTATGGGCCAGAAGATCGCGCACTTCGCTTTGCTGGCGCAGGCGACATTCGCTTTGGGACCTCACCTTTACTGCATCTCGCGCTGTCGGCGCGTCAGCTCGATGCTGATCGGCTGCTTAACACAACGGCCGGTGAACCGATTCACCTGATCTCGTCGCTGCGCGGGTTGGCCGGTGAATTACCCCCGGTCTTGATTCCGATGGACATCGAACTGAGTGCCGATCAGATCGCGCTCGGTGGCCGGCCGATTCAGAATGTCGCCGCCGAATTGCACGCAGACAAGAGCACTTGGACTGTGAAGAAATTTGAAGTGCGCGCGCCGGGCATGACGCAGATCTCGGCAACCGGAACAATTGCTCGCGCGGCCTATACCGGACCGGTCACAGTTGAATCAGCCGATCCCAGTTTCTTTTTGTCATGGCTGCAGGGGCGCAGCGACATCAATAATCGCGCGCAGAAGCCGATCCGCGCGCGCGGCAATATGACGATGACTGCGGATCGCGTCGGCGTCGACGAGCTAAACGCCGAGTTTGATGGCGACGTGATCGCGGGGCGTGTTGCATTTAGCGATTTGACCGATGGAAAAGCGCGGCTGGATGCGACGCTAAAAGCGGACACGTTTAATCTCGATAATGCGAGCGGCGTGGTCAGCGCTCTGGCCGGTCCGAAGTCCAACTGGCCCGATGAGGTAAAACTCTCGCTCGATATTGATAAGACAATGCTCGCCGGTCAGGAATTTCGCCCCGTCGCTGTGGAATTTGCGGCGGGTCCGAATACGATCTCACTCGACCGGTTGACTATCGGCGATCCCAAGATTTTTTCGATCGGCGGCTCCGGGTCGTTCGATCGTGGTGCCGGCAAAGGCAGGCTGTTCCTCAATGCGAACGCTACGTCGCTTGCGCGCATTGGCGGCTTGTTGGAGTCTTTCTCTACTGCGGTTGCAAACCGGTTGAAGGCCGTCGAGCCTGCACCGGGCGATGCGCGCCTACAATTTTCAGCAACCCTCGACACCGCGCAGGATCAAGCGAATGCGAATGCGCGCGTGGTGCTCGACGTCGAAGCGCCGCAGCTGAAAGGTTCGATCATTTTCAATGCGGCTCCCGCACTCGACGCAGCGCGCGGCATCGACCTTGCGGCCTTGTCGCGCAACGATGTCAAGGCCGAGGTAAAATTCACATCGGAAAAGTCGTCGGCGATGGTCTCGCTGCTCGATCTTGATCGAATCGTGTCGGCGCAACAAGGCCCGGCACAATTCGAGGCGACGCTCACCGGCCGAATGAATGCGCCGGTTCGCGTCAACGCGAAGCTGACCGGCGCGGGCGTGGGCGGCGATATTCAGGGAACGATCGATCCGTGGGCGGATGTCGTGAAGGCAAATGTGAATCTTGCGGTTCGGCAAGCCGATCCGTCTGTTGTGTTTGACCTCAAGCCGTCGACAATTGCGATGCAGGCGCTGTCGTCCCGGCTCGCCGTGTCCGGCGCGGCGTTCACCTTTGACGAGCTTGACGCGGTCGTTGGCGGTTCGCGCGTGCGCGGACGGATGGTCCTCACGCGTGGTGACGATATAGGCGTCGATGGAAAAATCGAAATCGATGCGCTCGACCTTGCGCCGGTGATCGCAGTTGCGCTCGGGGCTGCGGGGCGAGGTGACGCTGAACCTTTGGGCCGCGGACTGCTGCGGGGCTGGCGCGGTTCGGTCGCGTTTCAGGCTCTCAAGGCTTTATTACCGGGCGGCAGCGAACTTCGTTCGTTCGGCGGGAAGTTCGACAGCGACGGTCAGTCGCTGACTCTTGATGGCAAGGGCAATCTCGGTAGCGGCGATGTAACGGCAAACGGCGATGCACGCCAGACGTCCGATGGGACTGCGGTAAATCTCCACGTGAACGCGACAGATGTAGATGGTGCCGCGCTGCGCTATCGCGGTCTTGCAATGCCTGAAGGCAAATCGTCGTTTCAGGTGTCACTCGCCAGCAAGGGCAGGAGCGCCTCGGCGCTCAGCGGCGCATTGTCGGGCGCGGGCGCTATAACACTGAATGACGCGCGCATCGCAGGGCTGGATCCGCGCGCCTTTGAATCGGCGGTCCGCACGAGTGACAGCGGTCAGGCGGCCGACGATGCCAGTCTTAGGGCTGTCGTCGAACCGGTATTGGCGGGTGGCGTCCTTTCCGTGCAGGCGGTGCAGATCCCCTTCACCGTGAAGGATGGCAGACTTCGCGTTGAGCCGACGGTGCTCGAAGCAGCGCGCACCCGCGCGACGGTGTCGGGCGGGTACGATCTCGCAGCAGATCAGATGGATGCTCGTGTGGTTTTGTCGGCAGCTGTGTTGAAACCGGCAACGCGCCGTCCCGAAATTCGCATCGATCTGAACGGCTCGCCCGATGGGCCTGCGCGCTCAATCGATCTTGCGTCGCTGTGGTCGTGGCTTGCGATGCGATCGATCAATCGCCAAACCCAAAAGCTCGATCAGTTCGAGCGGGGCGTATCGATCGGCTCAGAACCCGAGCCGATGGCGCTCGATGAAGACTTGCCGCAGGTCGAGCCGATACCGAAAGCCGAGATCCGAATTCCCAACCGCGATCCACGGCGGCGTAATTCCAGCGCCAAGGCCGCCGTGACCGGAAGCGCCGTGCGGCCACCATCATCAAATCCGGCGGCGCCTGCTCCGGCTCAAACCAAACTGCCGAAGCCGCGCCAGCCGGTCGTACTGACGCCACCGGCCTCTGGCTCATCGTCGTTCTGAATTATCCGGCTGGAGCGATGCTTGGCGACGACTGGCGTTCGCCGATGAACATCGTGCTGATCGCGCGCGTCCGGAAATGATCCAGCACGAACAATCTGATCGCCGATGAGAGATTATTGGTCTTGCGGCTGCGATCGATGGTGTCAATCTGGTTCGACAGTGTCGTGCCGCGCCGCGTCGCGATGTCTTTCAGGCTGGTCCAGAATGCGTCCTCTAGGCTGACGCTTGTCTTGTGGCCTCCAACGACGACGGACCGCTTGACCACCGCGTATTCCTTGATGCTCGTGGGCAAATGCTCGTTCGTCGCACCGGTTTGATCGATCAGCATTGTTCGTTCTCCTTCCGGGCATGCGACCGCGGCGCGCGCGGCGGCGTCGCCGAACGATGTGCGGACTACATGAGTTTCTGGAATATACCGACCGCACTTCAGCGCGGTCGTGCCTCGATCAAGCCAGCGCTTTCGAGCCACGGGTAAATAGTAACTGATTTCGGCCGCGGGCGATATTCGTTGGAAGACCTACGGTGGAATCACAATCGTGCGGATACGGTGAGGGGTTTTACTGACGCTGCTCTTCCACGCGGGGACGGGCGGCTTCGCTATGCAAAGTGCCGGATGCGCGCGAGCGGAAGTATTCGAGCACAAACAATCTGATCGCCGATGACAGATTGCCCTGTTGGCGATTTCCGTCGATCTCGCCGACCAGTTCCGACAGCGTCATGTTTCGTGTCGACGAAATTTCCTTCATGCCGTTCCAGAAAGCCTCTTCGAGGCTGACGCTTGTCTTGTGGCTAGCCACCACGATTGATCTTTTGACGACAGGAGATTTCATTTGGATGTCTCGTCGTCGATGCGGTGCCCGTCAAGCAACTTGTCGGAGCGCTGTGCCTGCGACTCGTCGCGCTTCTTTTCGGCTTTGGTCCGGCCGAACAACGCGCGATTGGTCTCGGCCTGCTTCGCCGCTTCATCGCGTCCAGCGCGTTTTTTGAATTGTCGTAGATTGAGGAGGTCGCCCACCGTTGCTCCATTGTAACTAATGCCAGTCGGCGTGACGTCTAAATTAGCATGAGCAGCGCCGCGCATCCTAGGTCATCTGTCTAAGTCTTTAGACATACGCCAGATGAACTTTTGGCAATGCAAATTCTCAGAGCCATTTTGCATCAGGAGAGGCTAACCGGGATGCGTCATGTTGTCCGGTTGCACGAGCGCGTCGAATTCTGCAGCCGATACGAAGCCGAGACGCACCGCCTCTTGCTTCAGCGTTGTCCCGTTTGCATGCGCGATCTTTGCGACCTTGGCGGCATTGTCGTATCCGATCTTCGGGGCCAATGCAGTCACCAGCATCAATGAGCGCTCCATCAATTTATGAATGCGTTTTTCGTCGGCACGTATGCCGATAACGCAATGCTCAGTGAAAGATCGCGCGACATCGGCCATCAGCCGGATCGATTGCAGCATGCATTGTGCCATCACCGGCTTATAGACGTTCAGTTCGAAATGGCCCTGGCTGCCTGCGACCGTTATCGCCGTGTGATTGCCGAAAATCTGGCAGCACACCATCGTGACGGCTTCGCATTGCGTGGGATTGACCTTGCCGGGCATGATCGATGAACCCGGCTCGTTCTCAGGCAGAATCAATTCACCGAGTCCGGAGCGCGGCCCGGAGCCGAGCAGCCGAATGTCGTTGGCGATTTTGAACAGTCCTGTCGCCATTGCGTTGATTGCGCCATGAACGAACACATAGGCATCGTTCGACGCCAGCGCCTCGAACTTGTTCGGCGCGCTGGTGAACGGCAGTTTGGTGATCGCGGCCGCGTGCTTGGCGAATAGTTTGGCAAATCTTGGTTTCGAGTTGAGACCGGTTCCGACTGCAGTGCCGCCCTGAGCGAGCGGGTAGAGGTCCTTCAACGAAGACTGCAATCGCGCGATGCCGCTTTCGACCTGAGCGGCATAGCCGGAGAATTCCTGGCCCAATGTCAGGGGAGTCGCATCCTGCGTGTGGGTTCGTCCGATTTTTACGATTTTGGCGAACGCTTTTTCTTTCTGCCGAAGCGCCTTGAGAAGAATCGTAAGAGCTGGGATCAGATCGTGGACGATGCGTTCAGCGGCTGCGATGTGCATGGCGGTCGGAAATGAATCGTTCGACGACTGGCTCATGTTGACATGATCGTTCGGATGCACCGGCTTCTTGCTGCCGAGTTCACCGCCGAGCAGTTCGTTGGCGCGATTGGCGATCACTTCGTTGAGATTCATGTTGCTCTGCGTGCCGGAGCCGGTCTGCCAGACCACCAGAGGAAAATGACCATCAAGCTTGCCGTCGATGACCTCACGCGCGGCCCGCGAGATAGCGCGCGCGCGGCGTTCATCGAGCAGGCGCAGATCGAGATTGGTCTTGGCGGCCGCGAGTTTGACGATGGCCAGCGCGCGAATGATCGGCATCGGCATGTGCTCGATGCCGATCTTGAAGTTATTTCGCGACCGTTCGGTCTGTGCGCCCCAGTAGCGATCCGATGCGACTTCGATGCGACCGAATGTGTCGGTCTCGGTGCGGGTTGTTTTCGTTGAATCGGTCATGGTGTCATCGCAGTGAATGCTGTGCGGTGAAGCTTATGACTTCGCAATTGCCGCGTGCAACCGCAATGAGGCCAAGGGAGAGTAAGGAAGCGTCAAAGCTGCGAGAGGTTCGACGCCCGGACAATTATTTTTTTCGGAACCGATCCAGCCGCACCACCTCGGCGCCCTCACTTGGCTGCGGCGGTTCATTGCCTGTCACATCACCGTCGACCGAAGCGGTGCCGGCGGTCACCAGCGGCTCGGCGGTGGGAGATGCGGCGTCCGTTGTTTCTTCGGACGGCTCGAACTGCAAGCCGAACTGCACCGATGGATCGAAGAAGCTCTTGATCGAGTTGAATGGGATCACGAGTCGTTCCGGAATTCCGTTGAATGAAAGACCGACTTCAAAACGATCGTCGGTCACGATCAGATCCCAGAACTGATGCTGAAGAATGACGGTCATTTCGGTTGGATATTGCGACAGCAGGCGCGGCGAAATCTTCACGTCTTCGGCGGTGGAGATGAACGTGATGTAAAAATGATGTTCGCCGGGCAGGCCTTGTTCTGCGGCATCCTTCAAAACCTGACGCAGCACGCCGCGCAATGCGTCGCGTGCAAGGACATCGTAACGGATAAGGTCGGTTGCCATTCTTCACCCTCGGGCAGGTTCTCGTCGAACTGCCGTCTTGAAATTGCTGCGCGGTCTCGAACACGCGACTCGCGCGATTTGAACGATGCTAACCCGCCGGACCGGCGAGGTCAGCAGGCGAGAGCACAGATCAGGCAGTTTCCCTCAAAAGATGAAAGCGGTGGCGGCTCGATGGGGGACGCAAAAAGGGCTTCTTTTGGGGTGTCCCGTCGCAATTCCGGCTCCAACTGCCGCCAGCGCATACGCGGCAGGTCGGAATGCCAGTTGGCCTGTGGGAACTCTCATTCTAAATCACAAGCATGTCTTCGGATTCCCCATCAGCTGATTCCCGCCCGACGGTCGATCTGAAGGCCGCCCCACCGACGCTGATCGCGCTATTTCTTGCCTTCGCCAAGATGTCGCTTGCCGGGTTCGGCGGCGTGCTGGTGTGGGCGCGGCGGGCCATCGTCGATCAGCACAAATGGATGACGCCGGACGAGTTCAACGAAGCGTTCGCGCTTTGCCATTTTTTGCCCGGTCCCAACATCGTCAATCTGTCGAAGGTGTTCGGTTCACGCTTCCGCGGCTTCGCGGGTGGTATTGCGGCATTTCTCGGACTGCTCGGACCGCCCATGATTCTGGTGACGATCCTCGCGGCGATCTACGCGTATTACGGGAATGTGCCGGCCTTGCAACGAACCTTGCTGGGTGTGTCGTGCGCCGCCATCGGTCTGTTCCTGGCGGTGATCTTCCGCATGACGGTGCCATTGTTGAAACGGCGCGACCCCATCGCGCTCACACTTTTGGTTGCGGTCTTTGTCGCGGTCGGATTGCTTCGGCTTCCACTTGTCTGGGTCTTGCTGGTGTCGGTCCCGCTGAGCATCGCGGTCACCTATGCGCTTCGCCGCCGGAGCGCCGTATGAACGCTCCAATCGGAACTCTGCTGACGCTGGCGTGGACCTTCGCTTTGATGTCGCTGCTTTCCATCGGCGGCGCCAATTCGACGATTCCTGAAATGCATCGCGTCGCGGTCGATGTGCAGCACTGGATGACGGACGCTCAGTTCGCCGACATGTTTGCGATCTCGCAATTGTCGCACGGTCCCAACGTGCTGATCGTTACGCTGATCGGCTTTCACGTCGCTGGCGTGATCGGCGCCTTGATTGCGACATTTGCGATGTGCGGGCCGTCCGCGATCCTGGCCTACTACGTCAGCAACGCGCTGATGCGGTCCAGTCATTCGCCGTGGCCGACACTTTTGCAAACGGCGCTTGTCCCGTTGTCGATTGGTTTGATGTGCGCGAGCGGCTTCGTCCTGACGCTGACGGTCGGTACGTCGTGGGTGGCGGCAGCGGTGACGCTGAGTGCCGCCGCGCTGGCCATCGCGACGCGCCTCAATCCGCTTTGGATGCTGGCCGCCGGCGGGCTGCTGGGTTTTGCCGGTCTGGTTTAGCGGCCTAGTGGCGAACCAAATATGGCGAGGTCTTCCCGCAATTTTGATGCGGATAACCTATATTAGACGAGGTGAGTCGAAGGCAGGGTGTTCCGCTTTTTCGGCCTCGCCCGTAAGATCGAACCAATGAACCAGTACCACGACCTTCTTGAGCGAATTCTGAGCGACGGCGCGGAGAAGACCGACCGCACCGGCACCGGGACGCTGTCGGTGTTCGGCCATCAGATGCGCTTTAATCTCGCGTCGGGATTTCCGATGCTGACGACGAAGAAGCTGCCGCTGAAATCCATCGTGCATGAGCTGCTGTGGTTTCTCGCCGGCGACACCAACATCAAATATCTCAAGGCGAACGGCGTCTCGATCTGGGATGAGTGGGCCGATGAGAACGGCGACCTCGGTCCTGTTTACGGATCGCAGTGGCGCTCATGGCCCGCGCCCGACGGACGCAGTATCGACCAGATCTCCAACGTCGTGGAGATGATCCGTAAAAAGCCGGATTCCCGGCGCCTGATCGTGAGCGCGTGGAATCCTGCGGATGTGGACAAGATGGCGCTGCCGCCGTGCCATTGTCTGTTTCAGTTTTATGTCGCCAACGGCAAACTGTCCTGCCAGCTCTATCAGCGCTCGGCCGATGTGTTTCTCGGCGTTCCGTTCAACATCGCTTCCTACGCGTTGCTGACAATGATGATGGCGCAGGTGACGGGATTGAAGCCGGGCGACTTCGTGCACTCACTCGGCGACGCTCATCTTTATTCCAA
>JAYVYQ010000197.1:0-9772 GCA_043784125.1 Afipia sp. | reverse complement strand
TGGCAGGTTAAAGATTCCCGATGTCGTCCCGGCGAAGGCCGGGACCCATACTCCCTGCGCTATCGTTAAATCACGGTGGTCAAAGAGCAACGTCTTGCGACGTCACGGCCTAGCTGACTTCAGTGGTGATGGGTCCCGGCCTTCGCCGGGACGACGGGTGACGAGTTACTAACTCGTCCGCCCGGTCTCCCAGCCGATCATCGCCTGCTTGCGGGTGATGCCCCAATGATAGCCGGTGAGCGCGCCGCTCTTTCCGAGCACGCGATGGCACGGCACCACGAACGAAATCGGATTTTTTCCCACAGCCGCACCCACTGCGCGCGAGGCTTTCGGCGCGGCGATTTTATTCGCCACATCCGAATAAGTCGTCGCGCGGCCCATCGGAATCTTGAGAAGAGTCTCCCAAACCCGCACTTCAAAGTCCGTGCCGATCAGAACGACGCGCAGCGGTTGATCTTCGCGCCACTGCGTCGAATCGAAAATGCGTTTCGCCAGCGGCGCGGTCTCGGCGTAGGATTCGATGTAGGTGGCGAGCGGCCAGCGCCGCGTCATGTCTTCGAGCGCGGGTTGCTCCTCACCTTCGTCCGCGAAGGCCAACCCTGCTAGCCCGCGCTCGCTCGCGATCACGACAGCGATCCCGAATGGCGAGGGATGAAAGCCGTATTTCAGCACCATGCCGGCGCCGCCTTTTTTCCATTCGCCCGGCGACATCGCTTCATGCGTGACGAACAGATCGTGCAACCGTCCTGGCCCCGACAGAC
The DNA here is from genome assembly GCA_043784125.1 of Afipia sp. Classification (GTDB taxonomy): domain Bacteria; phylum Pseudomonadota; class Alphaproteobacteria; order Rhizobiales; family Xanthobacteraceae; genus Afipia. The sequence continues at coordinate 9,011 of JAYVYQ010000197.1, read as the reverse complement.
CTGAATCGTAAGCCGCATCCAGCACGCTGGCGGAATCGCGCAGCAGGCGTTTGGCGTTGTCGAGCGTCAGCGCCTGCATGAAGGCTTTCGGCGTGAGCCCCGCCCAGCGGCGAAACAGATGATGCAGTTCATCCGGCGTGACGCTGGCGGCGTCCGCCATCGCCTCGATGGTCGGCTGCGCGCGCCAGTGTTCGGAAATGAAGCCGATGGCGCGGCGCACGGAATCGTAATCGCGCAGCGCTGCACCTTGGGCGGATGGTTTGGCGAGACGCGGTCCCGCAAGCGTTGGATTTTTCATTTGGGCGTTCATGACGGATTCTTTGGCTGTAAACATCATGAGGATGATTTAGGCCGCGCGCCATGGCGCAACCACCCGATTCCGGATCGCGTCACGTCACCGGATTATACGTCGGGCCGCGTTTGGCGGCATTGAGTGCCGCCGACAACGCCTTGGCGAAGCTGGCTTTTTCGTCCGCTCCCAAGAAGCTGCCAACCGACAGCCGCCGCCCGCGCGAGAGCAGATAGAGTTTCTCGATGCCGAATTCCTCGTGAACCTTCTTGTCGAGCTGCACCCACAGCGGATTGAGCGTGAACTCCATGACGTGTCCGCGATGGCTGACGCGGCGCACGCGAATTTCCGAATGCGTGACGGTGATTTCCTCGGTCGCCTTGGCGTGGCGGAAATTGATTTTGAAAGCCCAGTAGACCAGCAGCACGTCGAGGCCGAAAAAGCCGAACACCGGCCATGCGCCCATCATCAGGAACGCAACCCCGGCGGCGAAGCTCATGACCGTCATCACGCCCATCACGGCGATGAATCCGCCGCGGCTGAGTGAGCGATGCGGCGTCAGCAGTGCGGAAAACAGCACCGGCTCTTGATGATTGTTGCGGTCGTCCATGAGGTGAGACTATAGCTCCATCATGGCGAAAAAATCGAGCGCAAAACCGAAGTCGAAGGTCGCGAAGAAAATCGCCAAAGCGAAATCGGCACCGAAACCGGTCAAGGCGAAAACCCCCAAGCCCTGGACGCCTGCAGAAGTCACCGAAGCCTTCACGCGCTTTCGTGACGCCAATCCGGAACCGAAGGGCGAACTCGAACACATCAATCCCTACACGCTGCTGGTTGCGGTCGTGCTGTCGGCGCAGGCGACGGATGTCGGCGTCAATAAAGCGACGCGCAATCTGTTTCCGCTGGCGGACACGCCGGAGAAGATGGTCGCGCTCGGCGAAGATCGTGTCCGCGATCTCATCAAGACCATCGGGCTTTATCGCAACAAGGCCAAGAACGTCATCGCGCTGTCGGAAAAGCTGATCGCCGAACACAACAGCGAAGTGCCGCGCACGCGTGAGGCGCTGGAAACACTGCCCGGTGTCGGGCGCAAGACCGCCAATGTGGTTTTGAATATCGCGTTCGGCGAATCGACAATCGCCGTGGATACCCACCTGTTTCGAGTCGGCAATCGAACAGGACTCGCGCCGGGAAAAAATCCGCTCGAAGTCGAATTAGGCCTGCTGAAAATCATACCCGCAGAATTCGCGCGTCATGCGCATCACTGGCTGATCCTGCACGGGCGTTATACGTGCGTCGCACGCAAGCCGCTGTGCGGCAAGTGCATCATCGCTGACTTGTGCAGATGGCCGGAGAAGACGATTTACATCGGCAACTCTTAGGGCAAGGATATTCCTGCCTTGCGCGGCTCGATCAGTTCGGGACGAGTGCCGGTCAATCGCTTGTGCATGTGGACCATGAAGGCCATGCCGAACAATGGCGTTGCGAGATTCACGATCGGAATCGAAACGAACGCCGCAATGAACATTCCGGCCGTGAACACCGTCATGGAATGTTGCTTGCGCATCAGCTTGGCTTCTTGCGGGGAGCGGAAACGCATCGCGGCCAGCTCGAAATATTCCCGGCCAAGCAGCCATGCAGTTGCGAAGAAGAACAGGATGAATCCGGCGCCGAGGATCAGCACGAACGGCAGCGCAATCAGATAGACCAGAATTGTCAGGAGCGCCGTCTTGATGCCTTCCGTCATGGCGCGTCCCACTGGGAGCGCGACGCCGGGCTTCTCGGCGGGATAATGTTCTCGCTCGACCACATCGGCGACGTCATCGACGAAAAAGCTTGCAACCAGCGACGTGATCGCCGGCATCAGGAAGATCGCACCGACGACGACTCCAAGTCCGGCCGCGATGGAGACGATCCACGCAAAGACGTTTAGCATCGTTGAATAGTCCGGGCCGACCATGCCTTCGGCCCACAACTCGCCCATGGTGGACAGCCAGCTCAACAGCCGCTGCAACGCGATCGAAAGCGCAACGATCAGCACAAGTGCTAACCCGACCGACTTCCACAGGATGGAGCGCATTGGCGGGGAGAGAATTTGGGAGAGCGCCTTGAGGGCGGCGTTCAGCATGGTGTGGGTCTCCGTGAAACTTACGGAGAGTTAGAGATGCTGACGGGTTTCAGCAAGTGCCGCGCGGCGCGTGCAACGTTTTCAATCGTCGTCCCGGCAAGCGCAGCGCAAGCCGGGACGACAACAAGATGAAATCAAGCCGCGCGCTCGAAATCGCGCGAGCTTACTTTTTGACCTTCATGCCCATCCAGCGGCGCTTCCGCGTCAGCCGTCTCAGGAACGACACCCGGCGCGTCGAAGATCTCTTCTGGAAAGGGATCGTCGTCGCCCGTCACCTCCGGGGACGGTTTGGTCGTATCGGCCCAATGCAGCGACGTGTAGTCGAAGCCGAGCGCGATGGTCGGCTTGATGATTTCAAAGTAGGGCGAGATGTCGAAATCGCGTGGCATATAGAGCGACGAGTCGCGGATGTGCAGAATTTCAAGCCGGGCGCGGCGGGTCTTGGCCTCGGTGATTTTCGCCAGGATCGGATAGCGCACCGCGCCGAAGGCCTGCGCGATCAGCGCCGAACAGATGATCTTGGTGGGATCGCCGGAGCCGAGGGAGAGCATGCGGCGGCGAAAGCGCTGCGGGATCGGCAGCGGGATGAGATAGCGCATCAGATCGAGAATGTTCTTGGTGTCGTAGCCGAAGCCGACGCGGTTGATGGCGTAGCGGCAGACCGTGTTGCGGTCCTCAAAGGTCAGTCCGACCGGGCGGCAGATGCGGGTGTGATACGCCAAATATTTCGACAGCGGCGCGGTGGTGACGCCTTCGCCGATATTGGCCTCGATCATGTCGTGGGGTTCGCCGTTGGGCTCCGCCGCGCCGTCGATCGGGCCGACATACAGAGCCGCATGCGACCACGTCGATTGAGTGAGATATTTGATGATGCCGGAAATGCGGTTGTTGCCTTCGACCAGCAGCACATCGCCTGGCTCCATCAGGCCGCGCAGCCGCTCCGGATCGCTCGGCGTAAAGGGTTCATATCCCGGCACCTCTTTCTGGAGGTAGCCCGCGATGACCTTGCCAACGGTGTCGAGCATAAAGCCCATGATCGTATCCCCAGCCCGTCTTGTGACGCGCGGCGCTTTCTGGCCGCTTGTTCCGGGCCCAGTGTTGTCGATACCAATTTCAATTTAGTTCATGCGTCAAGCGTCTTGGTCATCAAAGATTTACCATGCCGGTTGCCGCTGATGATTTGATGCGGCAAATTCCCCAGCGTTCCCGGCTTTGTTGAGATTTGGAAAACCATCACATGAAAATGACGCGGCGGGATTTCCTGCAAGACGTCCTGAAAGGGTCGGCCGCCATTTCGACGACAATGGCGACGCTGTCGCCGTTCGCCACGCCGGCTTTTGCGACGTTGCCGCGCGAGGCCGAGATCGCGGTGATCGGCGCGGGCGCTGCCGGCATCGCGGCGGCACGGCGGATCGCGGCGCTGGGCCGGTCCGTGCTGGTGCTGGAGGCCTCCGACCGGATCGGCGGGCGCTGCCTCACCGACACCAGCTCGTTCGATGTGCCGTTCGATCGCGGCGCGCGGTGGCTTTACAACACCGAGGCCAGCCCGGTTGCAAAACTCGCGCGCGGCGTCGAGATGGATCTCTACCCCGCGACGCGGGGCCAGCGCGTTCGCATCGGCCGCCGCACCGCGCGGGCCGGCGAGACCGAGGATTTTCTGGCGCTGCTGGTGCGCGTCAACCGCGCCATCGGCGACGCCGTGCGCGGCAAGCCCGACATGTCCGCCGCCGCAGCGCTGCCGAAGGATCGGCGCGAATGGGCCGGCACGACCAATGCTGTGCTGGGACCCTTCGCGACCGGCAAGGATCTGGAGAATCTCTCTGCGCTCGATTTCGTCATGATGGCGCAGCGTGACGGCGCCTCGATGTGCCGTCAGGGCCTCGGCACGCTGATTGCGAAACTGGGTGCCTCACTGGCGGTGGCGCTGTCCACGCCGGTGACGCGCATTTCGTGGAGCGGGCGCGACGCGCAGCTTGAGACCGCATCCGGCACGCTCACCGCCAAGGCCGTCATCATCACCGCGTCCACCAATGTGCTTCTGTCGGGAAAAATGAAATTCGCCCCCGAACTGCCGAAGCGTCAGCAGGACGCAATGAATAAATTGAGTCTCGGCAGCTACGATCACATTGCGCTCGAACTGCCCGGCAATCCGCTCGGGCTTGCGAAGGACGATGTGGTGATCGAGCAGAGCGACGATAAGCGCACCGGAATGCTGCTCGCCAATCTGGGCGGCTCGTCATTGTGTCAGGTCGATGTCGGCGGATCGTTCGGCGCGGAGATGTCGGCGCGCGGCGAGGCCGAGATGACGGCGTTCGCTATCGAATGGCTGACCAAACTGTTCGGCGCGGATGTCGCCGGCACCGTCAAGCGCACGCGCGCGACGCGCTGGAACGATGTGCCGTATGTGCTGGGCGCGATGTCGGCGGCTTCCGTTGGAGGCCAGCCGATGCACAGGGTTCTGATGGAGCCGCTGGGTAGCCTGTTTTTTGCCGGCGACGCCGTGCATGAGACGCAGTCCGGAACGGTCGGCGGCGCGTGGGAATCGGGTGAGCGCGCGGCTGACGCAGCGTTGCGGCGGCTTGGTGTGCTGAAGCCTCTGGCTTCGGATACGCCGGCGAAGCAGCCACGCGCCCGCGCGCCGCGTGAAACAATTTCGTCCGCGCCGCCGGATCAACGCGGCGGGCTGAGTTGGCCGCAACGAAATTAACTGATTCGGATTGAAGTGAATCACGTTCCTCATGGTGAGGAGGCCGCTTATTGCGGCCGTCTCGAACCATGAGATGCTCATCCTTCGAGACGCGGCCCAATTTGGCCGCTCCTCAGGATGAGGACTTTTTTAAACCGGCAGCGTCAGCTCCATCAGGTCTTGCGCCAGCACGATCTTGCCGTTGAAATTCTTCTTCACGCCTTCGATCCAGTTGTCGTCCGTCACCAGCGGATCGTCGCCGGGGACGAAGTGATCGAGCACCAGCACTTTCACGCCTGCCATCGCGGCGATGCGTCCGACATCCTCGGTGGTGGTGTGGCTGTCCATCAGGTGTTTTTTGAGCGTCGCGCCGTTGACGTTCTTTGCAACGAGGCGATCCACCGCCGGCTCGTACATGACTTCGTGCACCAGCACATCGGCACCCTTGGTGAATTCGGCGAGCTTCGGATTGAACGCCGTGTCGCTCGAGAACACGATGGTGCCGTCCGGCGTCTCGAATTTGTAGGCGAAATTATCCATGATGGGCGGATGCGGCGTGCGGAAACTTGTGACCTTCACATTGTCGTCGTTCATCACTGGACCGTCGCCCTCGACTTCCTTTGCGATCAGAAGTTTGCGCAGATCAGGGCGGCCCTCGTCTTCGATGCGCGTCTCGATGTCGAACTTGTTCAGCTCCCAATAAGTGAAGCTGTAACGGATCATTCCCTTTGGACCGTAGGAATGGATCGGCGTCTGAAGGCCGGAGGTCCATGCGTTGTAGACGAGGTTGCCGTACTCCAGATTGTGATCGGAATGCATGTGCGTGATGAAGATGTTCTTGATCGACGGCAGCGGGACGCCTGCCGCGGCAAGCTGATGGCTCACTCCCATCCCGCAGTCGATCACATAGGGTGTGCCGTTGACGAGGAGCACACTTGCCGGGTTCGAGCGCCCCATGGTGACGCGCGGGCCGCCCTTGGTGCCGAGGAAAACAATGCGCGTGCGCGGCTTCGGTTTGTCCTGCGCGAAGGCGAATGACACTGTCGTCATCGCGGCCGTTGCGGCTGCAGCTTTAAGAATGTCCCGGCGACCGATCATGAATTCCTCCGCGTGTTTGGCGGAGGCTAGATTCATCCGGCGCGATTGCAAGCGCCGAGCGCTCAACTATCCGCGAAGTGTGCCGCCGGTTTTCTTCGTGACTTCGGCCACGATCTTGGCGGCCACCGCGTCGATTTCCTGATCGGTCAGGGTCTTTTCACGCGGTTGAAGTGTGACGGCGATGGCTATGGACTTCTTGTCGTCGTCGATGCCCTTGCCTTCATAGACGTCGAACACCGTGACATTGGTAATCAGCTTCTTGTCGACGGCCTGCGCGGCACGGACGATCTCGCCCGCCGGCACCTTGCGATCGACAATGAAAGCGAAATCGCGCGACACCGGCTGGAACGCGGAGAGTTCGAGCAACGCCTTGGCGCGGGTCGGCTTCGCCTTGGCGTCGGGAATACGCTCCAGAATGATTTCAAAACCGACCAGCGGCCCGTCGGCCTTCAGGGCTTCGAACGCGCGCGGATGCAACTCGCCGAAATATCCCAGGATGTTTTGCGGGCCGATCTGGATCGTGCCGCTGCGTCCCGGATGCAGCCAAGGTGTGCCACCTGCCACGATCTGCAATCCCTGCATCGGCGCACCGGCAGCGGCCAGCACTGCGAGTGCATCGGCCTTGGCGTCGAGCGCATCGACGCTCGATGACTCCGACCAATGACGCCCGATGCCTTTGGATGATGCCAGCGCACGGCGCACGCCGCTGGCTGCGATGAACTGATCTTCCGGCTTGTCGCCCTTAAAGATTTGACCGACTTCAAACAATGCGACGTCCGGAAAGCCGCGATCCGCATTGGCTTGCGCGGCTGCGACCAGACCCGGAATCAGCGAGGGCCGCATGTCGGACAAATCCGCCGCAATCGGATTTGCGAGCGACAATTCGGGTTTACCGCCGCCGAACAGTTCGGCCTGCGGCTTGGAGACGAACGACCACGTCACGGCTTCCACCATGCCGCGCGCAGCAAGCGCGCGCTTGGCGCGGCGGGTGCGCAGTTGGATCGAGGTCAAGACAGGCTTGCGCGCATCTTCGCCGCGCCCAAACGGCGTCATCGGCACCTGATCGACACCGACGATGCGGACGATTTCCTCTACGATGTCGGCCTTGCCATGAACGTCCGAGCGCCACGATGGAATCGCGACCTTCACGACCGGCTCCTTGCCGACCAGCAAAAATCCCAGATGGGTGAGAATGCGTTTGATCTCCGGCAGCGGCACTTCGATGCCGGCGAGCCGCTTCACTTCATCGATGGGGAATTCGATGATGCAGTCGTCGCCATGCGACTTGCCTGCAACGACGATCTCCGACGGTGTGCCGCCGCACAGATCCATCACCAGTCTGGTCGCCATCTCCAAACCCGGTACCATGAAGGCCGGATCGACGCCGCGCTCAAAACGATAACGCGCGTCGGAATTGATCGCGAGCTTGCGTCCGGTCTGCGCGATGTTGATCTCATTCCACAGCGCGGATTCGATCAGCACGTCGGTGGTGGTCTCGTCGCAGCCCGAGGCTTCGCCGCCCATGATGCCCGCGAGGGACTCGACGCCATTATCATCCGCGATGACGCAGATCGAATCGTCGAGCGCGTAGGTCTTGCCGTCGAGCGCCACCAGCGTCTCCCCAGCTTTCGCACGGCGCACGACCAGATTGCCCTTCACCTTCTTGGCGTCGAACACATGCAGCGGCCGCGCGCGGTCGAAGGTCATGAAGTTGGTAATATCCACCAGCGCGTTGATGGGGCGCAGCCCGATGGATGTGAGACGCTTCTGCAACCATTCGGGCGACGGGCCATTTTTCACACCGCGCACCAGACGCAGTGCGAATCCCGGACAGAGTTTCTCGTCTTCGATTGTCACCTGCACGGGACAAGCGAACTCGCCCTTGATTTGCTTCGGCGCCTGATCCTTGAACTTGCCCATGTCGGCGGCGGCGAGATCGCGCGCGATGCCGTGGACGCCGGTGCAATCCTGACGGTTCGGCGTGAGGTTAATCTCGATGACGGGATCGCCGAGGCCCACATAGTCCGCATAGGATTTTCCAACCGGCGCGTCGGCGGGCAATTCGATAATGCCGTCGTGATCGTTGGAGAGTTCAAGCTCCGCCGCGGAGCACAGCATGCCATGCGACTCGACGCCGCGAATGGTGCCGACACTCAACGTAATGTTCTTGCCCGGAATGTAAGTGCCAGCTGGCGAGAACACGCTGATGAGACCCGCACGCGCATTCGGCGCACCACAAACGACCTGCAACGGTTTGCCGTCGCCCGAATCCACCATGCAGACGCGCAGGCGATCCGCATTCGGATGCTGTTCGGCGGAAATGACTTTGGCGATCACGAATGGCGCCAGCGCCTTCGCCTTGTCGTCGATGTGCTCGACCTCAAGCCCAATCATGGTGAGCTTGTCGGCGAGCTTTTCCAGCGTCTCGTCGGTGTCGAGATGCTCTTTCAGCCAGGAGAGGGTGAATTTCACGTGCTCAACCCTCCGGCGAGAGTCGGCACATGGAGCGGCTTGAAACCGTAATGATTGATCCAGCGCACATCGCTCTCGAACATCTGGCGCAGATCATTGATTCCATATTTCAGCATCGCGATGCGGTCGATGCCCATGCCCCAGGCGAAGCCCTGATACACATCGGGGTCGATGCCGCAGGCGCGCAGCACATTCGGATGCACCATGCCGCAGCCGAGAATTTCCAGCCAGTCATTGCCCTCGCCGAAACGAATCTCGCCCTTGTCGCGACGGCATTGAATATCGACCTCGAGCGACGGTTCGGTGAACGGGAAGAACGACGGACGGAATTTCATGTT
>JAYVYQ010000196.1:0-13017 GCA_043784125.1 Afipia sp. | reverse complement strand
TGCTTGATCTCGGAGGCGGCAGTCTGTTCCTTCAGCGCCGCGATCAAGCCCGGACGGTCGAACTTGGCGACGTAATCGTGGAAGCCGGCGAGCCGTCCGCGTTCGATTGCCGCCGGAGATACCATCGCGGACAACGCGATGATCGGCATCGCGCTCAGATGCGCATCGGCCCGGATCGTCTCGGCGAACTCGAACCCGTTCATGTCGGGCATCTCGATGTCGGTCAGCACCACGTCGAAGACCTGGCCCGAGCGCAGCGCGGTGAGGCCTTCCTGCGCGTTGGGCGCCACCCGCACCTTGTAGCCGGCGGCTTTCAGCACCGGCGCCAGCATGTTGCGGAAGAACGCCGAATCGTCGACCAGCAGCACCGATTGCGCCGTGGCCGAGGGCTGCATCTCCTTGCGGGTGAACCAGTCGGCGAACGCCATCGGCAGGAAGTGGCCGACGTCAATCACCTCGGTTGCGTGGCCCTTGATGACTGCAGAGCCGAGAATACCCTCGTGTGAACTTGCGACTTCGATATTCAGATGTTCCTCGACGATGTCGATGATCTCATCGACGACGAGGCCCATCGAACGTCCGTCATCCGCAAACACCAGAATCGGCTGCACGCCGCTGTCGCGAATTTTCACGCCCTCGATCTGCACCAGCGGCATCAATTGCTCGCGGTACTGAACCATATGACGGCCGTTGGAGAACTCAATTTTATCGACAGCGATTTCCTCGAGACGCGTCACGAGTGCCAGCGGCACAGCCTTTGGCTGCTGCGAACCGGCACGAAAAACCAGCAACGATGTCAGAGCCTCGTCGGCATTCGTTTTCGTCGCGGCGTTTTCATCGACGATTTCGTTCTGCGTGGCGATCGACGTGCCGAGCGACTGCGCGATGCCGTTCGGATCGACGATCATGATGACCGCGCCGTCTCCCAAAATGGTGTTGCCCGAGAACATTCCGATATGGCGCAGCTTGGTGGACATCGGCTTGACGACGATTTCCTCGGTGTGGAACACGCCATCGACGACGATGCCGAAAGTCTGGCTGCCAACCTGCGTCACCACGATGAATCCGTTTTCAGGATCGCTCGACGTACCGTCGTCGATCTTGAGCAATTTCTTCAGATGCATCAGCGGCAGCAGCTTGTTGCGCAGTCTCAGAACAGGCGTGTCCTTGATGCGCTCGATGCGATGTTCAGAATTCGCACGCGCCCGCACCAGTTCGACGACTGCAATCTGTGGAATGGCGAATCTGTCGCCAGCCGCTTCCACGATCAGCGCTGAGACAATGGCCAGCGTCAGCGGAATCTTGATCGTGAAACTCGATCCCTCGCCCGGCACCGACTTCACATCGATCGTGCCGCCGATCTGATCGATGTTGGTGCGCACCACGTCCATGCCGACGCCGCGGCCCGACACGCTGGTCACGGCCGCAGCCGTCGAGAAGCCCGGCGCAAAAATGAACTTGTGAACCTGCGCCTCCGTCATCTTCTCAAGCTCGGACTCGGACGCAAGTCCGTTCGAGACGATCTTCGCCTTGATGCGCTCGGTGTTCAGACCACGCCCATTGTCGGCGATGCAGATGATGATGTGGCCGCCTTCGTGATAGGCGGAAACCCGAATGGTGCCCTGCTCCGGCTTGCCGGCGGCGACGCGGTCGGCGGTGGACTCCAAGCCGTGGTCCGCCGAGTTGCGGACCATATGGGTCAGCGGATCCTTGATGAGATCAAGCACCTGCCGGTCAAGCTCGGTGTCGGCGCCGTGCATTTCCAGTTCGATCTGCTTGCCGAGTTCGCCCGAAAGGTCACGCACGATGCGCGGCAGCTTCTGCCATGCATTGCCGATGGGCTGCATTCGCGTCTTCATGACGCCTTCTTGCAACTCGGCGGTGACATTCGAGAGCCGCTGCAGCGGCACCTTGAAATCAGTATCTTCGTTGCGGCGGCTGATTTCGAGCAGTTGGTTGCGCGTGAGCACCAGTTCCGACACCATCGTCATCAGATGTTCGAGCGTGTCGACGTTGACGCGGATCGACTGGTTAGCGACTTTGTCGCCCTCAGCAGTCTCGTTCTCAATGATGGATTTCTTCGGCGCGGCTTTCGCCGCTGGTTTGGCGGGCGCGTCTACCTTGATAGGAGCAGCGGGCGCAATCGGCGGCGATTCAATTTCGACCGAGGTTTCGCGAAACGCGCGTTCCAAATCGTCCAATGAGACTTCGCCAGGACGCAATTCGCGCTCCAGCACTTGCGGCACCAGTACGCCTTCAACCTTTGCTTCGGCTTTGGCAGAAGCTGTGGGCGCCGCCATGCCCTTCATGCCGGCTTCGACCATGTGATGCAGCGTTTCGATCAGATCGGTGTCGGCACCTTCGGGCTCCGCTTCAGTCGCTTCAAGCCGGCTCAGAATTTCCTTGATACGATCGATGCTGGCGAGGATCAGCGACACCGCTTCGCCCGTCACCGGCATGCCGTCGCGGAATTTACCCATCAGGGTTTCGGCGGCATGGGCCAGCGCTTCGAGGCGCGGCAGGCCGAGGAAGCCGCAGGTGCCCTTGATGGTGTGGACGAGACGGAAAATATTATCGAGGATCTTCGCGTTGTTGGGATCCTGCTCGAACCGCACCAACTGATTATCGACGGTGTCGAGACTCTCGTTGGTCTCGGTCAAAAACTCCCGCAGAAGATCGTCCATGAAACCAGCCTTCGAGAACAAGGAGACCACGCAACGCGGGCTTCCGGATTCCGGCTACTTTCAAGGCAAAGCGTTTAATATTGGTTGAGCAATCGGAAAAGAAAGCGCTGAATAAAGCGCTAAAGTAGTTCTACGCAGAGTGATCGCTGTCCGGCTGGCGTTGGTTAACGAATCGTTAAGACGCCGACGCCGTTACAACCACCGCGTCGGTCTCTGCCACGAGTGCAACCTTCAGCCCGCAAGCCTGTGCGAGGAGCGCCGTGTAGTACGGCTGCACGCCATGCGCGGACACTGAACCGGCATTGGCGAGGTTGAGCTGGTCGACGACATTGAGAGGCTCCTTGGCGTTCGCGCCCGCTGCGCGGATGCGGAAGCCCATGGTGTCGCCCTCACCGACCGGACCGACGACAAGTTCGCCGCCACGCGGGATTGCCTGCTGCGCGATGACCAGCAAATTCAGCAGCAGCTTGACGCGGTTCTTTGCCAGCAGGATGTGCGGCAAATTCCACGTCAGCTTTGTCTTCTCATCTTCAAGATGTCCGCGCGCCATCTTTTGCGCCTCGCCGAGATCGATCTGCGCGCCTGCCGAGCCGGCCGCCCCATATGCGATACGGCAGAATTGCAGCCGCGCCGATGTCGACAGAGCGCTCTTGCGGATCAGGTCCAGCGCGAACTGCTTGTCATCTTCCTTGTTGCTGCTGTCGAAGACTTCAAGCCCGTTGACGATTGCGCCCACCGGATTGATGAGATCGTGACAGACGCGCGAACACATCAGTGCAGCAAGATCGAGAGCATCGGGAGCGGGACCGGACGTGCCAGACATAAATCGTATTCCTGAAGTGTTATTCGTAAGATTTTTCTGCCGCATCCTGCAGACGCGCCGAATCATGCGTGCTTTATGATTTGATACACCGCAGCACGATTTGCTGCTACCGAGACAACGCTAAGAACCACAGCGGATTGAGCGGAGACGGCTGCATCAATGAGATCGATCGATGACTGAAACCTCCGGCGAGGGACCGGCGATCGATGGCAACGCGGCGATGGCGCTGCTTGAGCCATTGACCGATATTGTGGCGCAGGCAGGTGCTGCGGTTCTTGCCATCGCGCGCCCGTCCATGAAGGTGCAGAACAAGGCAGATGGCTCGCCCGTCACCGAGGCCGATATGGCCGCCGACCGCATCATCGCGGAAGGACTGGCCCGGCTCATTCCCGAAATTCCGACGCTCTCGGAGGAGCGCACGCAACTGGCAAAGCGTCCCTACAAAAACAGTTTTTTTCTGATCGATCCGCTCGATGGCACGACGGAGTTCGTCGCCGGACGCGATGAGTTCACCATCAACCTGGCGCTGGTGACACATGGCCAGCCTGTGCTCGGAATCGTCAGCGCTCCCGCGCTCGGTCTCCTGTGGCGCGGCGTGGTCAGGCATGGCGCTGAACGACTGCTGGTGACGAAGGATGCGCATGCGCGCGCCGCACAGCCCATCAAGACGCGCAAGCATCCCGGCCCCGGCGGTGCATGGATCGTCGCGGTCAGCCGGTCACACATGGATAAGCGAACGCAAGCGTTCATTGCAGCGCGACCTGGCGCGATCCGCCAGGTGCTGGGTTCGGCGATCAAGTTCTGCCGCGTCGCCGAGGGCGGTGCCGACATCTACCCACGGCTTTCACCGACATCCGAATGGGATGTCGCAGCAGGGCAAGCCGTCGTGATGGCGGCGGGCGGCACAATCACCGACAGCAAGGGCGCTGCGTTGCGGTTCGGCGAGGCGCATGAGGGCTTTCTGGTGCCGGAATTCATCGCGTGGGGTGACCCCGGCGCCGCAACTCAATAGCTTGAAAGTGTTTTTGTCAGTTCCGGCCATTTCGCGTCCGCTTGTTCGAGAAAACGGTCGGGCGCGCGATCGAAGGCGTCCCGGCTTTCCTCGCGGCTGAACAGATAAAGCCGTTCGCCGCGAATGAGCCAGATCTGCGCACGGCCCGGCACGGGCTTGCCGCGCGCGACGTCGGTCGGGTCGTAGCCGCCGAACCGCGGACCATAAATTTCCGGATGCGCGAGAAAAGCCTCGCGGTTGCCCGCATTGCGAAAACGCCAGATCGCCCCCTGATCGGATGTCTCTATGTCCGGCTGTCCCGCCAGCGCATCCGCATCGGTGAAATAGGCAACGGGATCGAATCCATCGATCGCAAGGCCAGTATGGCGATTGACGACCACCCGCTCGGTGGACGCCGCCCCAACCTGCGTGACCTGCCCCGCCAAACCGATCAGAAAGCCCGCAATTGCCACCAGAGGGGCGATTTTGAGGCGTTGGCCTTTATTTTCTTGCCGCTGTGCCGTCATAGTTGGTGCCGATAAATATCTCGTCGGGGACGTGGGACCGCAGCCTACGCCATTGCCGGTCAGCAAGGCGTTAAGCGATGGACACAAGATCCGGCCACCGAGGGGTACTTCATGACTTTCGCTTCGCGTCTGGCAACCATCGTATTTGTTGCAATGGTTGGTTTCAGCCTGCCGGCTTCCGCCCAGCAGCGTACTGGCGGCGGTACATACGGCCCTGACGAATTGGTCGGCGCCGGTCACCGGTTTTTCGGCGACGTATCGCGTGGGCTGGCGTCGGTGATCGAACGCGCCGTGAGCCAATGGGGCCTGCCCAACGGCTACGTCCTCGGCGAAGAAGGCTCAGGCGCATTCGTCGCCGGATTGCGATACGGCGAAGGCACGCTCTACACCAAGAATGCAGGCGACCTGCGCGTCTACTGGCAGGGACCGTCAGTCGGTTTGGACTGGGGTGGCGACGGCGCACGAACCATGATGCTGGTCTATAATTTGCCCGCCACCGAAGCGATCTATCACCGCTTTGCCGGGATCGACGGCTCGGCCTATTTCATCGGCGGGTTCGGCATGACCGCGCTTACCGCCAACGGCATCGTGCTGGTGCCGATTCGCTCCGGCGTCGGACTGCGATTGGGCGCCAATATCGGTTATCTGAAATTCACGCCGCGCTCGACCTGGAATCCGTTCTGATAATTGTCAGAGCGGTTTCCAGATCGTCCACGTGATGGCGGTTACGCCGCGCGCATCGGCTTCAACGCCGTCGACCATTTCGCAAGCTCGTCGAGCATCGTCTTGACCGACGCATCCATCAGCGGGTTCGACTTGAACGTGCCGCTGGCCTTGTCGATGTGCTCGAAGAAATTCGGAATGGCGACGCCCTCCGGGATCGGCATGATCCGCAGCGCGGTCAGCAATCCCTTCACCGCCTGAGCGGCACGTAATCCGGCCGACACGCCGCCATAGCTGACAATGCCCGCTGGCTTGTATTTCCATTCCTGCACCAGAAAATCGAGTGCGTTCACCAGCGACGACGGCGCAAAGTAATTGTATTCCGGCGTGACAAACACATAGGCATCCGCCGCATCGACGCTCGCAGCCCACGCTTTGGTGTGATCCTTGGTGTAGTGCTTTTTCGCCGGGTGCTCCGGCTCGTCGAACACCGGCAATTTGAAATCGGCGATATCTACCAGCACGGCATCGAATGCGCCGTGGGCCTTGGCCGCCTCGTGAAACCATTTGGCGATGGACGGGCCAACGCGGCCGGGGCGCGTCGAACCGATAATGATGTGAAGTTTCTGGGCCACGATTCTTGCTCCTTAAAATTTGTGACGGCAGGCTTTGCTTGAAAGCCGGTCGGGTGGTACACATTTGTGCCCTACACTGGATATGTGACTGTCGGCACGGCCACAAGGAGGCACATTCATGGCCACTAGGAACATCCATTTAACCGGCGACTGCCGGGGTATCAGCGAGGTCCTCGCCCGCGTCGGCGACAAATGGACCGTGCTGGTCGTCACGTATCTGGGCGAAGGCCCGATGCGCTTCAACGAGCTTCGCCGCAGCATCAACGGCATTTCCCAGCGCATGCTGACGCTCACTTTGCGCGGACTGGAACGCGACGGCTTTGTGACGCGCACGGTTTTTCCGACCATTCCGCCGCGTGTCGATTATGAACTGACCGCGTTGGGGCGAGATCTCCTGATGCCTGTGACAGCCTTGTCGGACTGGGCGCGGAACAATCAGGACCGGATCAAGAAAGCGCGCGAGCGTTTCGACGCCAAGGCCGCCAAAATCACCGAACGCGCCGGCGTGGCTGCGACCGCCGGAGGGCAGGACGCTCCTGACGTGGCCTCAAAGCCACGGATTCACGTTAACGCATTGTCCCGCTAGCTTTTTCCCTTCCCGCCGTGGCAAGGTAAAAGGGTCAGTGTTGGTGTAGGAGTACCCCCAATGGTCGAACCGATCATGTATGTGGCGATCGGTTTTCTGGTCTCGATGCTGTTCGGCCTGATGATCGTGCCGCTGGTTCACAGTCGCGCGGTGCGTCTGACGACGAAGCGTCTCGAGGCTGCGACGCCGCTGTCGATGGCGGAAATTCAGGCCGACAAGGATCAATTGCGCGCCGAATTTGCGATGTCCGCACGGCGGCTGGAAATGAGCGTCGATCAGCTCAAGAGCAAGACATCGAGCCAATTGGCCGAACTGGGCAAGAAGTCCGACGCCATCAACCGCCTCAAGATCGAGCTCGGCGAAAAGAACGCGACCATCTTTTCGCTGGAAGCGCGCGAGAAATTGCTGCGCGATCAGCAGCGCGCCACCGAAGAAGAATTCGCATCCAAGACCCAGTTGCTGCGAACCGCCGAACAGGCGCTGGCCGACAAGCAGGCTGAACTGGGCCAACTCACCGGCGAACTCTCCAGCCATTCGATCAAGGCGCAAGGTCATCAGAGCGAACTCGCTGCCGTGCGCGGCCAGGTCGAGGCGCTGCAAAATCGCGTCAACGATGCGGAAAAGGAATTCAGCGAGACACAATCGCGCCTTGCAGAACAGCGCGGCGAATCCGACGCAGCGACACGCGAACTCGTCAGCGCACGTGGGCGCGTCGAAAATCTCAGCGGGCGCGTCACCGATCTGGACCGCCAACTTCTGGTGCAGGTCAAGGAAACCGAATTGTTGACCACCCGAGCGTCCGATCTCGAAATCCGTCTTGCGCTACAGGGCAAGATTCTCGCGGAGCGCGAATACGAGAACAACCTGCTGCGTCAGCAAACGGAAACCGCGCGGCAGACCGAGCAGGAATTGCGCGACGAGATCGCCGCGACCACTGGCGGCAAATCCGCCGCGATGAACAAGTTGCGCGCCGAGAAGGTAGCCCTCGAAGAACAACTAGGTACCGCGCGCGACGAGCGCGCTAAACTTCAGCGCGACATCAACCTCATCCATCAGCAGGCTGAAACCGCCTGGTCAACCGAGCGGATGGAAAACGCGCTGCTGCGCGAACGCATCAACGACATTGCGGCAGAAGTTGCAAAACTCGCCGTGACGCTGGAAGGACCGGATTCGCCGATCGAGGCGATGCTGGCGGCAGAAATTGCGAAGCCAGCCGCAACCCCTGCTAACGGCGCAAACGGCACCAACGGCGCTACGACCGAGGTTCGCGGCACGCTGGCTGAGCGCATCAAGGCACTGCAGGCCCACGCGTCGCGTGCAAGCCAACCGGGCTGATGTGAATTCGCTCAAGAGCGGCTGTCCGTGCTTGACACTCAATGCCATCACTTCGTAAATCGCGCATTGACTGACCGCATATGGTCATTCGGGCGCATAGCTCAGCGGGAGAGCGTTCCCTTCACACGGGAGAGGTCCAAGGTTCGATCCCTTGTGCGCCCACCAGTTCAATTTTGCATGCCACCAGCTTTTGACCCCATGGAACGTGCCATGAAAAAATTATTTGCTCTGGGTTTTTGCCTGCTCCGTCGCTGGATTGGTTTCTGTCGCGCGGGAAGCAAAAGCCGTGAACTGCAATTACGCGTATTGTGTCAGCGAATGCGGAAAGCTGGGTGGTAGCGGCGGCAACCAGCGTTCGGGCGGATGCGCCTCTTTCTGCGACAAAACCTTGAAAGAGCGTGTGGCGAGCGGCGCTTGCAAAAAGCAAACATAACTGCCTCGGCAGTTCGATCTATCCTGCGCAAACGATTACGATCGCCGCGTTATTTCAGCGACGTGTTGATCGACGTAAATTTCGAGCCGAGATTAGTGCCGAGGCCTTTCACGGCGGAAATGATGGCGAGCGAAATGCCCGCCGCGATCAATCCGTACTCAATGGCTGTGGCGGCGGTCTCGTCCCGCCAAAAACGCTTCACGGTGTTCATTTGTCACTCCCGCCCGGTCCATCACAAACCTTCTGGATTTCAAACGCGGAATTCTCTCGCGAAGTGCTGGCAATCTAGGTTGCAGTTACTGTGAAAATCCTAAGCGATTAGGTAAACAAGTGCTGACGTGAGCGCGCAAAACGTCGCAGGCACTGGGAACTTTCCCTTCGCCTGACGCGATATCGGCCGGTTCTGAATGTTATTTCAGGGACGTGTTGACAGACGTGAACTTGCTGCCGAGCGTCGTGCCCATGCCGTTAACGGCGGCCAGAATTGTCATCGAAATGCCGGCGGCAATCAGCGCATATTCGATGGCTGTTGCAGCGGATTCATCCTTCAAAAAACGCTTAAAAATTGTCATGGAGCAAGCCTCTTTGCATTTCTTGCATATGGCATAGGTCGTCGCCAGAAATTGACCCGGCGATGGGTAACCTGGTCAAAAGAGACTACCGGAAATTTAATTTAACCCGTCGATGATACCGCCGAGGACATCTTTCCTCGCGTCATCTTTCCGCATCCTTGGCCTGCAAGGCCAGCAACGCCAATAGCTTCATCCGCTCCGGATCGCGTTCTCCCTGCGACGCCAGATCGATGATGTTTTTTGCGAGCGCCTGCACGCGGCCCGATGAGACCTGTTCGGGTAACGTCTCAACCGCCTCGTTCAATGCCTGCGTCATCGCGGCGATGACATCGGGGTTGAACGATGTGCCCTGAAATATCTTCATGAAACGATCCGGAAAAAATTGAATTGATTACATTCGATCAACGCAATTGACCGCATCGAGGTTCCACTACATCACGACTTCGATCAGGCGCGGGCCTTTGTGCTTCGTTGCGTCCGCAAGGGCCTTGTCGAAATCATCCGCCGTTTTGACGGATACGCCTTCGACGCCCATGCCCTTGGCAAGCGACACCCAATCCAGCGCGGGATTGTCGATGTTCAGCATGTCGAGCGCCTTGCGGCCCGGTTCACCCGCATCGACGCCGGCGAATTCGCCTTTCAGAATCTGATAGGTGCGATTGGCGAAAACGATGGTAGTGACGTTGAGTCCTTCGCGCGCCTGCGTCCACAGCGATTGCAGCGTGTACATCGCGCTGCCGTCGCCAACCATGCAGATCACCTTGCGGTCGGGACACGCGACCGCGGCGCCAGTCGCCACCGGCGTCGAGAAACCGATGGAGCCACCCATGTTCTGCAGCCAGTCATGAGGTGCTGCCGCTGCCGTCGGCGGAAAAAATCCGCGGCCGGTGGTGATCGATTCATCGACCATAATGGCGTTCTCTGGAATCGCGCATGCAATCGCCTGCGCGATGCTCGCATGAGTCAGCGCGCCGGTCGGTTTGGAAAGTTCGGCAAATTGCTGCGGCTTGGCATCTGCCGCCTTGGCGCCGAGCGCATCGGCCAGCGCCTGCAACGCAGCGACGGAATTCTCGCCCGCCTCGACCATGCGATGCACTTCGCAACCCGGCGGCTTCAACAGGCTCGGCTTGTTCGGATAGGCGAAGAACGCGACAGGGTCCGCCGTCTCGATCAGAATAATGTGCTTGAAGTCTTTCAGGATCGGCAGCGCCTGTTCGATCACATAGGGAATGCGATCGATCGAAAAACGCCCGCGCCCGCGCGCCATGCACGGATTATAGGTTTGGCCCATCACCTTGCAGCCGGTCTTTCCGGCGATGCGCTCGGCAAGCGCCAGTCCTTCCTCAGTCAACGCCTTGCCGGTGACCAGCAACAATGTCTGCTCGCCGCCCTTCAGCACGCGCGCGGCTTCCTCGACGGCTTGCGCCGAATAACTCACGCGCTGCGAATCCGCGGGCACCTGCGCAATCCCGTCGGCTTCGTTCCAGGCCGTGTCGGCGGGCAGAATGAGCGTCGCGATCTGCCCCGGCGAACTGCGCGCAGCCGCAATCGCAGCGGCACCGTCGCTCGCGACGGATTTCGCATCCAGCGACGTGCGCACCCATGCCGACATCGGTCGTGCGATACCTTCGATGTCGGAGGTCAGCGGCGCATTGTATTCGATGTGATAGGTCGCGTGCTGGCCGACGATGTTGACGATGCCCGAATGCGCCTTCTTGGCGTTGTGCAGATTGGCGAGACCGTTGGCGAGACCGGGGCCGAGATGCAGCAGCGTCGATGCCGGTTTGCCTGTCATCCGGTAATAACCGTCGGCGCAGCCTGTCACGACACCTTCAAAAAGCCCAAGCACACAGCGCATGCCATCGACGCGATCGAGTGCCGCGACGAAGTGCATCTCCGATGTCCCCGGATTGGCGAAGCAGACATTCACATCGCCCGCGACCAAGGTTCGCACCAGACTTTCCGCACCGTTCATCGTTCCACTCCCGTCAAGGCTTTTTAGATTTCAACTAGATCAATCATTGTTGGCGGCTTTCGTCAAAGGCGCGACCCCGCTTCACGCGGCCGTGGGTTGCGAATTCGCGGGATTTGTGGCCTGTCTGTCCGAGAGAATGGCATCTTCGGGCATGAAATCGGTGGGGATTGGAATGACGCGTCTTTTGACTGTAATCGCGACCGCAGCGGCATTGTTCGCAGGCTTGGGATCGGCGGCGGCCGATCAGGAGTTCAATCCGTTTCAGCAGCTATTTGGTGGCGGAAACAGCTACAGCGGAAGCGGTGCTGGTCCGATCCCGCGAACCACCGTGAATTTTGCAAGCGACTACGCGCCGGGAACAATTGTCGTCGACACGAAAGAGCGCCGCCTCTATCTAGTGCAGGATGGCGGCCGCGCACTGCGCTACGGTATCGGCGTCGGACGCGACGGTTTCCGCTGGGGCGGCACCCACCGCATTACCGCGAAGAAGGAATGGCCGGAATGGACTCCACCCTCGCAGATGCTCGCGCGTCGTCCGGATTTGCCGCGCCATATGAAAGGCGGCCCCGACAACCCGCTCGGCGCGCGTGCGATGTATCTCGGCTCGACGCTGTATCGCATCCACGGCTCGAGCGAGCCTGAAACCATCGGACAGGCGGTTTCGTCCGGCTGCTTCCGTATGGTCAATGACGACGTGATCGATCTCTACAGTCGCGTTCAGGTCGGCGCGACCGTGATCGTGAAGAACAATTAAGGCATTCGTATTTGCCGAAAGGCCGGCCTTCGGGCCGGCTTTTTATTTTGCGTGTGCCTTGGCCGCGCTTGCTCTTGTCGGCGCGTTGCGGCTAGCTCGACGCCCCATGCAGCGACCTCCAACATTACGGACATTAAGACTCATCGCCACGGCACTCGCCGGCGTCGCGTTGTGTGCCACGATGGCAGTCGCCGCAGAGAACCCCGCCATCGTGTCCCGCCAACGCGCCGAGAAGAAAACTTTCGCCGACAGCCAGATCATCGACGGTTTCATGAAGACCGCGTTCGGTGCCGAGTATCATCTCGCCGGCCGCATCGACCGGATTCGCAAATATCACATGCCGGTTCGCGTTTTCGTCGAAGGTGCGGTTCGTGCTGACCGCAAGGCGCAACTCGGCAAGGTGGTCGCCGACATCGGGCAGCGCGTGCAAAATCTCGACATTGCGATGACGGAGAATCGTGAAGACGCCAACACCGTCATCACACTGGTTCGTGAGCGCGATCTGCAAAAAACAATTATCGCCTTCTACGGCGCAGACCGCGCCAAGGAAATCCGCAGCAATCTCGATCCGCAATGCCTCTCAGGATTTCGCAAGAACGATGCCTATGAGATCCAGCGCTCCGACGTGATCCTGACGGTGGATGACGGCGACTTTGTCTTCCTCGACTGCGCCTATGAGGAACTATTGCAGTCGCTGGGTCCGATCAACGACACGGACTCCGTGCCGTGGACGATGTTCAACGACGAGGTGTCGATGGGATTCTTCGACATCTACGACCAATACATCCTGAACATTCTGTACGATCCGCGCATCAAGGCAGGGATGACCGTTCAGGAAGTGCGTGACGTGTTGCCTGCGATCGTGCCGGACGTTCGGGCATGGATCGCGAAGGTCAACAATCTGCCGCAGTAGAATTTAAGCGCTTTTTTCAAACAGCTCGCGGCCGATCAGCATGCGGCGGATTTCGCTGGTGCCGGCGCCAATTTCATAGAGCTTGGCATCGCGCCAGAGCCGGCCCAGCGGGTAGTCATTGATATA
>JAYVYQ010000195.1:0-6607 GCA_043784125.1 Afipia sp. | reverse complement strand
ATTGAAGTTGCCGCTGGAAGATTCCTGTCATCCGGCGGCGCGCCGTCCGCACATCATCATGATCCATGACGAGTCGAGCTACGACATTCGCTCGGCGCCGCAGATCAAGGTGCCGGCCGGATACGGCAGCCATTTTGTATCGGGTGACGGCAAGAGCCGGAAATTTCTCGCCGAGAGCAATGGCGGCTCGAGCTGGCTGACCGAATATAACGTGCTCACCGGATTGTCGTCGCGCTCGTTCGGACGCTTCTCGTATTTCGTGACGAGAATAGCGGCGGATCGCGTCGAGCGCGGCTTGCCGCTTGCCTTGCGCCGCTGCGGCTACAGCACGCTCTCGCTATATCCGGCCTATGGTTCTTTCATGGGCGAGAAATCGTTCCAGACCACGGCGGGAATCCAGAAATTCTACGACGCCGGAGATCTCGGCGCGAAGGGTCTGGAACCGGATGGATTTTTCTACGACAACGCCGTGCGGCTGTTGTCGCAGGAGAAGCAAGGCACGCCGGTCTTCATGTATGTCTATCTCGGTGCCAACCATTTTCCATGGGCCGCGCCGCTTCGTCCGGAATTGACGCCGGCCTGGAAAAATCCCGGCAATGAGCCCGCGATCGATGAATATCTGCGCCGCCAGAACATGAGCGTGCAGGACTACGGCGCGTTTATTGCGAAACTGAAAAAGCAATTTCCGAACGATCCGTTCCTGATCGTCCGCTACGGCGATCACCAGCCGGAATTCTCGACCAACATCATCGAGCCGAATCTGACCGAGGACGACGTCGCCAAGCGCTTGATGGAATACGATCCGCGCTATTACGCGACGTATTACGCAATCGATGCCGTCAATTTCAAGCCGGTGGCGAGCCCGACCGCGATGGACACCATCGACGCGGCCTATCTGCCGCTGGTGGTTCAGGACGCGGCCGGAATTCCGCTCGATCCCAGCTTCGAGGAGCAGAAAAAGATCATGCTCCGCTGCAAGGGATTGTTTTATTCGTGCAAGGCCGGCGCTGAGATGCGGCGGTTCAACCGGATGCTGATCGACGCGGGCTTCGTCAAGAATCTCTAGGGCATGATCCCGAAAAGTGGAAACCGGTTTTCGGATAAGATCATGCCCAATCAGAGTCTAAGGTTTGATTTTGTCCGCCAGCCAGCGCGCCACCGCGTCCGGCGAACTCGATCCATCGTTGGACGCCGCGCGCAGATTCGCCTCGCGCATGGTCGCGATGTCTATTTTGCCGATCAGCGGCTGCAACGCTTTCAAAAAGTCGGCATCCGCCGCGCGGCTCGGCGCAACCAGCACAATCGCATCGTAGGGCGGAATGGCGTGCTTCGGGTCGTCCAGCACAACCAGATCGTATTTCGCGACCAACCCGTCGCTGGTATAGCCCGCGATGACATCGACCTCGCCGGACGCCACGGCGGCATACATGAAGTCCGGCTGCATCTGGCGCTGCTGACGGAATGCAAGATTATATGACTGTTTGATCGACGCCCATTCGGGCCGCGAGAAAAATTCGTAATCGCCGGCAATCGAGAGCGTGGCGGCGCGCGAGGCAAGATCCGCGATTGAATGCACGCCGAGCGCCTCGGCGCGCTTGCGCGGCATCACCAGCGCATAGGCGTTCTCGAAGCCGAGTTCGCCGACGAGAGAGATTTTATATTGGCTCGCAAGCGTGGACTTGAGTTGCGTCAGCAATTCCTTGCGCGATAAATTATCGGTGCGTTTGAGCTGGTTGACCCACAGCGTTCCCGAGTAATCCACATAGACGTCGATATCGCTCTTGGCCAGCGCTTTGAAGATCACATTGGAGCCGAGCCCTTCGCGCGAGCTTGCAGTCAATCCTGCCGCTTGCAGCCGCTGCGCGATCAGCGAGGATAATATGTATTGTTCGGTGAATGTCTTGGCGCCGACGATGTAATTCGTCTTGGTTCTGGCGAATGCGGGGATTAGCGTCGCAAAAATAAGCGCCGCAACACCGAGCAAACCAAAAATAACGCGAAGGCGGCTGCGCAACCGGACTCCGCTTTCAATCAGCGCCAGCAATTGATCCACCGCAAGCGCAAGCGCCGCCGCAGCGCCGCAGCCGAACAGCACGAACACCCAGTTCTGTGTCTGCAGTCCCGCAAAGATGTAGTTGCCGAGACTCGTCTGGCCGATGGGCGTCGAGAGCGTTGCGGTGCCGATCACCCAGACCGCAGCGGTGCGAATGCCCGCCATGATGACTGGGAGCGCCAGCGGCAATTCGACCATGGTGAGCGACTGGCGCGGCGTCATGCCGACACCTTCCGCCGCCTCGATGATGGCGGGATCGATGCCTTGAAGTCCCGTGATGGTGTTCCGCAAAACGGGGAGCATGCTGTAGAGCGCCAGCGCCAGCACGGCGGGCAAAAATCCGAACGCGGAAAATCCGTGGCCGAAAAATTGTAAGGACAATCCGGCTAACACGAGCAGCAGCGGATAGAACAATGCCAGTAGCGCGAGACCCGGCACGGTCTGTACGATGCTGGCGATGCCGAGCGCAATGTCGCGCGCGACCGGTTTTCGCCGCACGGCAAGCGCCAATGGGAAACTGATCGCGAGGCCGATGGCCAATGCGGTCAGGCTGACGCGCACATGATTGCCGAGATAGTCCGGCAGCCGTGTCAGCGCGTCGCTCCATCGGGGATCGGACCAGAAACTCATGGCGCGCCTTTGGATGTGTCTTGCGGCAGCAATTTCTGCAGCCGCTCGGCCTGACGGCGCGGCGTGCCGAGAAGTTTGCCGACGTAAGGATCGTCGCTGCGCGACAATTCCTCGGCGGTGCCCTGCGCGCGCAACTGGCCTTTTTCCATCACGGCAATCCGGTCCGCCAGCAGCACGGCCTCGGCCATGTCGTGCGTAATCATCACCGTGGTCAACCCGAGCTTGCGATGCAGCGCCTTGTAATCGTCACCGAGCGCGTCGCGTGTCAGGGGATCGAGCGCGCCGAACGGCTCGTCCATCAGCACGATCTTCGGATTGGCCGCGAGCGCGCGCGCGACGCCGACGCGCTGGCGCTGGCCGCCGGACATGTCCTGCGTCAGCCGGTCGCGATGGCTTCGATCGAGACGCACAAGGTCGATCAGTTCATCGACCCGCGCGGAAATTTTATCCGGGTCGGTGCCGGCGAGACGCGGCGTGATGCCGATATTGTCGGTGACCGTCATGTGTGGAAAGAGGCCGCCATTCTGGAACACGTATCCGATGCTGCGTCTCAACTTGATGGGATCGAGGCTGCGGACATCTTCGCCCAGAACGCGAACCGTCCCTTGATCCGGTTCGATCAGGCGATTGGCCAGCCGCAGCAATGTGGTCTTGCCAGAACCCGAGCCGCCGACGATGGCGAGGAACTCTCCGGCTGCGACGGTGATCGAAACGTCATCGACCGCTTTGGTCTGGCCGCGCGCAAAGGTTTTGCTGACGCGCTCATAGGCGATCGTTGGTGCGGCTTCGGTCATGCGGCGATGATGGACCAAGCGCTCTGCGCTGTCGACAGACGCTGACTGTCCGGCACTGGCGCGTTCAACGCCTGCCGTGTAGCTTTGCCGGAACCGGAGAATGTTGATGGCGAATAAAGATTCTAAGTCGAAGAAAGCCTTGGCATCGCAGCCTCTCGCAAAGCAATTGAAGCCGTATGTCGATCCCTTTCGCGTCGACGGTTCGCAGGAATTCCATCTCAAATCCCACAAGCCCAACGAGAAGGGCGGTCTCGACAAGGACGACGCACACAAGATCGTCGACACCAATCGCGGCCGCATGCGCGAGCTACAGGAAAAGCTCTACGCGCAGGACCGCTGGTCGGTTCTTCTGATCTTTCAGGGCATGGATGCCGCCGGCAAGGACAGCGCCATCGAGAATGTGATGTCCGGAATCAATCCTCAGGGCTGCGAGGTGTTTTCGTTCAAGCAGCCGTCAACGAAAGAACTCGACCACGATTTCATGTGGCGCACCTCGAAGTGCCTGCCGGAGCGCGGCCGCATCGGAATCTTCAACCGTTCCTATTATGAGGAACTGCTGGTGGTGCGCGTCCACCTGGAGATTCTCGCCAAGCAGCGTATTCCCCCGCAACTCGTGACCAGAAATATCTGGCGTGAGCGTTTCGAGGACGTGGCGGCATTCGAGACATATCTCGCGCGTAACGGAACCATCGTTCTTAAATTCTTTCTGAATGTCTCGAAGGACGAGCAGCGCAAGCGCTTCCTCGACCGGCTCGATGAACCGTCCAAGAACTGGAAATTTTCGCTGGCCGATGTTTCCGAACGCGCGCTGTGGGACAAATACCAGGCGGCCTATCAGGATGTTCTGCGTCACACCTCCGCAAAGCATGCGCCGTGGTTCGTCGTTCCGGCGGATCATAAATGGTTTGCGCGCGTGGTCATCAGTTCGGCCATTGTGAGCGCGATGGAAAAATTGGATTTGAATTTTCCTGAGCCCGAAAAGGGCAAAACCGATGAATTGAAGAAGGCGCGTGACGCGCTTGAAAAGGACGGACGGGCGGCGGCCAATATGCCCAAAAAGAAGAAGGTCGACGGGGCCTAGCGGTCCGGCCGCAAAAGGGCAGCCCTTCTTACCTTTCTGGCGCCATGACCGTTATTTGCCGTTGCTGGGCCCGTCATATTTCGTCTAAAACGGCGCATCGAAGCCATCGGCAACCAACCGTCAACGGTTTGGGCCGATGATCCGCTTCAGAGGATGCGAGATGGCGATTCGTGGCGACCAGCGCAGACAGGACATGGCGGATTTTGCTGCCGGTCTCGACGTGCCTGCGGCTACTGCCATTTCGCTGGGTTCCTCGCCGCGCGCTCTCCTTGGCGGTCTTCTGCTTCTTATCGGCCCCAGAGGGCCGTCTGGGCATTTGCGCCTAGGCACTCAGGGGTTCCGACGAAGCACCGAAACCCTTAGCGCTCAACAAATGGCGCATCTGACCGAAGGAATTTTCCCATGACCACCGCGAACCAGTCCGACAAGGACCGCGTCGTTATTTTCGACACCACGCTGCGCGACGGCGAGCAATGCCCCGGAGCCACCATGACTTTCGAGGAGAAGCTCGAAGTCGCCGAACTGCTCGACACCATGGGCGTCGACATCATCGAGGCCGGATTTCCGATTGCCTCGGATGGCGATTTCGAGGCCGTCCGCGAGATTGCTAAGCGCACCAAGAATGCCGTGGTGTGCGGCCTGTCGCGTGCAGGCGCCAAGGACATCGACCGCTGCGCCGAGGCCATTCGTCCGGCCAAGCGTGGACGCATTCACTCGTTCCTGTCCACCTCGCCGGTGCACATGAAATACAAGCTGCAAATGGAACCGGCGCAGGTGCTTGATCTCGTGATCTCGTCGGTCACACGCGCGCGCAACCATACCGACGATGTCGAATGGTCGTCGGAAGACGGCACCCGCACCGAGTTCGATTTCCTGTGCAAATGCGTCGAGGCGGCGATCAAGGCCGGCGCGACCACCATCAACATTCCGGACACGGTGGGTTATTCCGTGCCGGAAG
Organism: Afipia sp.; assembly: GCA_043784125.1. Lineage (GTDB taxonomy): Bacteria > Pseudomonadota > Alphaproteobacteria > Rhizobiales > Xanthobacteraceae > Afipia. The sequence continues at coordinate 1,091 of JAYVYQ010000195.1, read as the reverse complement.
AATATTACGACCTGTTCAAGCGCGTGCGCGAGAACGTGCCGAATTCCGACAAGGCCGTGTTCTCCGTGCATTGCCACAACGATCTCGGCATGGCGGTGGCGAATTCGATGGCCGGTGTGCGTGGCGGCGCCCGCCAGATCGAATGCACCATCAACGGCATCGGCGAGCGCGCCGGCAATGCGGCGCTCGAGGAAGTCGTGATGGCGATGAAGGTACGCAACGACAAATTGCCGTACTGGAACAAGATTGACACCACGATGCTGACGCGGGCCTCAAAAGTCGTGTCTGCGGCGACATCGTTCCCGGTGCAATACAACAAGGCCATCGTCGGCCGGAATGCATTCGCACATGAGAGCGGCATCCATCAGGACGGCATGCTGAAGAATGCGCAGACCTACGAGATCATGCTGCCCGAAACCGTCGGCGTGAAGCAGACATCATTGGTGATGGGCAAGCATTCAGGGCGTCATGCCTTCATCCATAAGCTGGAGGAGATGGGCTACAAGCTCCAGTCGAACCAGTTGGAAGATGCGTTCGTGCGCTTCAAGGCATTGGCCGACCGCAAGAAGGACATTTATGACGAGGACATCGAGGCGCTGGTCGATCAGGAAATCGCGCATGCGCACGATCGCATTCATCTGGTGTCGATGACGGTCGTGGCCGGCACGCGTGGTCCGCAGCGCGCCACCATGAAGCTCGACATCGAAGGTCAGATCAAACTGGCGGAGGAAGAAGGCAACGGGCCGGTCGATGCGGTGTTCAACTGCATCAAGACGCTGGTGCCGCACGACGCGAAGCTGGAACTTTATCAGGTTCACGCCGTCACGGCGGGAACCGACGCGCAGGCGGAAGTCTCGGTTCGTCTGTCGCAGGATGGCCGTTCGGTTACCGCGCGCGCATCGGACCCCGATACGCTGGTGGCGTCCGCGAAGGCCTATCTGAGCGCGCTGAATAAGATTGTCATGAAGAAGCAGCGCGACATGGCAGGCGGCTTATCGAAGGCTGCCGCAGGACACTAGCAACTTTAAGATTCTAGTGTGGTTTTGGTTCAGAAGTTCGCTTGAAGGGCGTTTGCAGAACCAATGAAGCGA
>JAYVYQ010000194.1:0-3783 GCA_043784125.1 Afipia sp. | reverse complement strand
CGCACCGCCGCGCAAGGGCGCGGCGAAGATTGCTCGACGAAGAAAAAGGGGGCGGGGTGGACTATCGTTCACAGCTTCCAGCACCGGACAGGCCGAAAGATCAACCGAGAAGAAATTAGGGGTCATCGCAGAATCTGTTCCAAATCCTACGCTAAGGGATCAGCCTTTGGCGTTCGCTTGAATCTCCCGATACAGGGTTGATCGCCCAAGCCCGATTTGGCGGGCGGCCTTTGTCGGCGGCATGCCGCCTTTCATCAGCAACATAGCGGCGTCCAGTTTTTCCTGATCGAGCGGCGGACGCCCTGGAATCCGTCCTTTCGCGCGCGCGACATTCATGCCGTCGCGGGTGCGCTCGGCGATGAGACGGCGTTCGAATTGCGCGATTGCGCCGAAGACATGGAACACCAGCTCGCCTGCGGCCGATGAAGTATCGATCTTTTCCTCCAGGGAAAGCAGAGCGATCCCGCGTTTTTTAAGGGTTTCGACCACATCGAGCAGCTCGCGGAGCGACCGTCCCAATCTGTCGAGGCGAACGACCGCGAGCGTGTCGCCGGGGCGGATGTGGTCGAGCAAGCCGGTGAGGCCAGGTCGATCGAAGGTCTTGCCAGAGATCACGTCCTCGAACACGCGGAAGGCTCCAGCCGATTCGAGGCGCTTTCTCTGACCGTCGAGGTCTTGGTCGTCAGTCGAGACGCGGGCATAGCCGAGAATATGGGACATGGGCGGGCTGCCTTGATGGATTTGGCCGTCCCTAAAACGAACGTTTTAGGGACGATGGAGCGCGGAGCCAAATTGGTGGCGCGCGCCCGTCCATAAATTATGTCCATAAATTACGTGGCGTCTACAAAATAATTCGACCATTATTGGACACTTCTGATGCTGAGTTAGGCGCGCATGATCCCTCGACAACTTCTTTCGCCGCAATCCCGCGCGGTGCTGTTCGATCCGCCGACCGATCCGACGGCCATTGTTCGCCACTATACGTTCGCGCAAGATGACCTGGCGTTGATCCGGCGTCGCCGCCGGGACGTGAACCGGCTGGGGTTCGCCGCGCATCTTGGCTATTTGAGATTTCCTGGCCGCGTTCTCGGCACGGAGGAAGTCCCGCCTCCCGACATGCTCGCCTTCATTGCCTCTCAGATCGGAGTGGGGCCAGAGACATTCGCGGCATACGCCCGCCGGGAGGAAACGCGCTGGGAGCATCTCGGCGAACTCCAAGCATACCTTGGTGTTCGTCCTTTTCAGCGAGCGGATTCGCGAGCTGTCCTCAAGACCGCACTGGAGGAAGCGACGGGCACGGATCGTGGCGACGCCATTTTTCGGGCGATGATCGATTACCTGCGTGAACAGCGCATTTTGCTTCCCGCATCTATAACGCTGGAGAAAATTGGTCTCGCGGCGCGTGCCCTTGCCAGGAAGCGTGCTCAGAAGAGCCTTATCGAGGGGTTGGAACAAAAGACAATTGCGGGATTGGAGGCGTTGATCGCGGTTGGCGACGACCAAGATCGAACGCGACTCGCATGGGTGCGCGAATGGCCGGAAGCGCCGACTCAGAAGAACCTCGTCGGGGTTGTCGAACGCCTTCAAACGATCCGGAATCTCGGCGTCGGCGCAGATAGGGAACAACGGATTCACCGTGCGCGCTATGCGACGATTGCGCGGGAGACGGCCATTCTGAGCGCTCAGCATCTCTCGCGGTTCGATGCGCCGCGCCGGTTGGCCACGCTCGTTGTTTTCGCCCGTGAAATGGAAGCGGCCCTCACGGACGCCGCCCTCGTGATGTTCGACAAAATGCTTGGCGGCGTATTCCGTCGCGCTGATCGCGAGCGGAAGGAGAACGTCCTCGATCGGGCGAAGACGCTCGATGCATCGATGCGAGCACTGATCGGCATGGCCAAAGCTATGTTGATCGCCAAGGATTCCGGAGCGGATCAGGATACGGCCGTGGAGAATGCACTCGGCTGGGAGCGCTTAAAAATCCTTGTCGCGGAAGCCAATAAAGTCGTCGCAGACACGCGCGACGACAATCTGGCCGAGATCATCGATCTATATCCGACGGTGCGCCGCATGGTTCCGGTCTTGCTCGGCGCGTTCGTGTTCCGCTCCTGGAAATCCGGAGACTCGTTGCTCGCCGCGCTCACCGTGTTGCGCGAAGTTCACGCGAAAGACCAAAGAAAATTGCCGCCGAGCGCGACGACGGCGTTTCTCAAACCGGCGTGGCGAAAGCTCGTCGGAACTGGCGCGACCCTCGATCGTCGCGCCTATGAGGTCGCCGCCATGACGGCGCTGCGCGACCGCTTGCGATCTGGCGACATCTGGGTCGAGGGCAGCCGCGCATTCCGAGCCTTCGATGATTTTCTACTGCCGCCGGAGACTTTCGCGACGCGACGAAGAGAGAACGATTTGCGCCTAGTCGTTCCCGATAGTTTCGATGATTGGCGCGCGGAACGAAATGCCCTCCTCGAATCCCGCCTTCGCGAAATCGATGCGCTGGCGGCGGCCGGCAAACTCACCGAGGCCGTCATCACCGCCGAAGGGCTTTCAATCAGCCCCATCCGCGCGAACTCGACGGATGAAATCGACGAGATCGCGCGGCGGCTCTATCGCATGTTGCCGCGTCTGCGCATCACCGAGCTTCTCGCCGAAGTGCATGGCTGGACAGGCTTTGCCGATCGATTCGGTCATCTGCGCACGGGAGCGCCGTCCGAACATAGCGTCGCGTTGATGACCACGTTGCTCGCCGACGCCACCAACCTCGGGCTTGCCCGCATGGCTCACAGCTCCAAGGTTTTCAGTCATTCGCAATTGCTCTGGATCGCCGAATGGCACGTCCGCGACGAAACCTATCAGGCGGCTCTTGCCTGTCTCGTCGATGCGATACACGCCCAGCCTTTCACGAAAATCTGGGGCGACGGCGACACGTCGTCATCCGACGGCCAGTTCTTCAGGGCGGGCGGGCATGGCGAGGCCCGCGCCGATTACAACGGCAAATATGGTTCGGAACCCGGCGTGAAGTTCTACACGCATGTCTCCGATCGCTATGCGCCGTTTCACACCAAGGTCATCGCGGCGAACGCCAGCGAGGCCGCGCATATTCTTGACGGCTTGTTGCATCACGAATGCTCGCTGGAAATCCGCGAGCACTACACCGACACGGCCGGAGCGATCGAACATGTGTTCGGTCTGTGCCACCTCACCGGATTCCGGTTCGCGCCGCGTATCCGCGACCTCGCCGATCGTCGGCTCTATACGACCGACAGCCGCGCCGCCTATTCCGCGTTGGCTCCCATGATTGGTGGAACCGTCGATTTTCGGATCATCGGCGAAAACTGGGATGAGACGCTGCGCCTCGCGGCGTCGATCAAAGCCGGAACCGTCGCACCGTCGGCGTTGATGAAGCGGCTCGCAGCCTATCCCAAACAAAATGCTCTGGCCAAGACGCTTCGGGAAATCGGACGCCTCGAACGTACCCTCTTCACCCTCGATTGGATCAGCGACCCCGCGTTGCGTCGGCGGGCGAGCGCCGGTCTCAACAAGGGCGAGGCACGCAATGCGCTCGCCAGGGCGATATTCTTTCATCGCCTCGGCGAAATCCGTGACCGCACCCTCGAAAATCAACGATATCGCGCGTCCGGCCTCAACCTCGCTGTCGCCGCCGTGATCCTCTGGAATACCGTCTATCTCGATCGTGCCGTCGCCGAACTGCGCTCACGCGGCGAGGTCGTTTCCGATGATCACATTGCTCATATCGCGCCGCTCGGCTGGGAACACATCGCCCTCAAT
>JAYVYQ010000193.1:0-3110 GCA_043784125.1 Afipia sp. | reverse complement strand
CTTATGTAACGCGATGTTCGCAACGCCGAAGCTCGACGAGCATTGTCCGTAGATCAAGCGTCATTAGCAATCCGTTGGTAGCGCTGTCAATAAATGTTGCTTGGCGGGGTGCGTGTGATATGAGCGCCTGATGGCACGGAAACGCACAAAATCCGGCAAAATCCGCCTGACCGAAGTGGCCCAGCTTGCAGGCGTGAGCCACATCACGGCGTCCCGCTTTTTCAGGAACCCGGAGGCGCTGTCGCTCGACAAGCGGGAGCGGGTTGAAAGTGCTGCGAAAGAGCTGGGTTACGTTCCCAATCTGGCGGCGCGTGCGCTCGCATCGCACCGCACCGAAGTCATCGGCGTCCTGATACCGTCGCTGACCAACAATGTGTTCTCCGATGTGCTGCGCGGAATCTATGACGCATCCGAGGGCAGCCGCTACAGCATCCAGTTCGTCAACACCCGCTACAGCATCCTGCAGGAAGAGAAACTGCTGCGGCTGTTTCAGGCCCAGATGCCGGCCGGACTGATTGTCACCGGAATCAATCAGACGGCGGAGTCCCGCGCGGTCATGGAAGCGATGAACTGCCCGATCGTGCAGATCATGGAAATCGGCCCCGACCCGGTCGATATGATGGTTGGCTTTTCGCATTATGACGCTGCGGTTACAGCCATTTCACACCTTCTGGCGCAAGGGTTTCGGCGCATCGGATTTCTCGGCGCGCGCATGGACCCGCGCGTGCAGCGCCGCCTCGAAGGCTATCGCGACACGATGAAGGCCGCCTCCTTGCTCGATCCGCGTCTTGTCATCACGACGCCGGTCGCCACAGCCGTCACGCGTGGCGGAACGCTGTTTGCCGATCTGCTCGCACAGGCGCCGGACATCGACGCGGTGTTCTGCGTCAATGATGACCTTGCGCTGGGCGTTTTGTTCGAGTGCCAGCGCCGTCACATCGCGGTGCCGGACCAGATGGCAATTGTCGGCTTCAACGATCTGGAGTTCATGGCCTCTACCGTTCCTCCTCTCACAAGTGTGCGCACCAATCGCTACGAAATGGGATCGCGCGCCGTCACCATGGTGACGGAAGCCATCGACGGACAGCGCCCGTCCGTCCCTGTCGTCGATCTCGGATTTGAATTGATGACCCGCCAAAGCTCAGCCGCGCGCGAAAACGGATGACGGCGTATGGCGCCGAACATTAAATCCGCGGCTTAAAAAAATGGTAGCGCTGTCTTTTTTGCTGGCCTAAAAGGCCAAGCCGCAAGACAATGCTTGGTAAGTGCAGTGCGGGAGAGACCAATGACAAAAAAAGCCAGCGACCAGCCCCACAGCGGCGCGCGCCGTAAACTCCGCTCCCAGCTCTGGTTCGACAATCCCGATAATCCGGGCATGACCGCGCTCTATCTGGAGCGCTATCTGAACTACGGCCTCACCCGCCACGAATTGCAGTCCGGCAAGCCGATTATTGGAATCGCGCAGACCGGCAACGATCTCTCGCCGTGCAACCGCCATCACCTTGAGCTGGCGCATCGTGTGCGCGAAGGCATCCGTGAGGCCGGCGGCATCGCGATGGAATTCCCGACCCATCCGATTCAGGAAACCGGCAAGCGCCCCACGGCGGCACTCGACCGCAACCTCGCTTATCTCGGCCTTGTCGAAATCCTGTTCGGCTATCCGCTCGACGGCGTGGTGCTGACGACCGGCTGCGACAAGACCACGCCCGCCTGCATGATGGCGGCGGCGACCGTCAACATTCCGGCGATCGTTCTGTCCGGCGGACCGATGCTGAACGGCTGGCACAAGGGCGAGCGTTCGGGCTCCGGCACCGTGGTGTGGAAATCGCGCGAGGAAATGGCGGCGGGCAAAATCGACTATGACGAGTTCATGGACATCGTGGCCTCAAGCGCGCCTTCAGTGGGCCACTGCAACACCATGGGCACGGCATCGACGATGAATTCGCTGGCCGAAGCATTAGGATTTTCGCTTCCGGGCTGCGCCGCAATTCCCGCGCCCTATCGCGAGCGCGGACAGATTGCCTACGAGACCGGCAAGCGCGCGGTCGAGATGGTGTGGGAAGATCTCAAGCCATCCGACTTTCTCACGCGCGAAGCGTTCGAGAATTGCATTGTGGTCAATTCCGCGATTGGCGGCTCGACCAATGCGCCGATCCACATCAATGCCCTCGCCCGTCATATCGGCGTCGAACTGTCGATCGAGGACTGGCAGAAATTCGGTCACGACGTGCCGCTGCTGGTGAACATGCAGCCGGCGGGCTATTACCTCGGCGAGGAATATCACCGCGCAGGCGGCGTGCCTTCGGTGGTGCGCGAACTGATGAAGCACAAGCGCATCCATGAAGGCGCGCTGACGGTGAACGGCAAGACCATGGGCGAGAACTGCAAGGCAGCGCCCGCCCCCGATGCCGACGTGATCCGCGCCTACGACAAGCCGCTGGTGAAGGACGCAGGGTTCATTGTGCTGCGCGGTAATCTCTTTGACTCCGCCATCATGAAGACCAGCGTGATCTCGAAAGAATTCCGCGACCGCTATCTGTCGAATCCGAAAGACCCCGAAGCGTTCGAGGGCCGCGCCATCGTGTTCGAGGGGCCGGAGGATTATCACCATCGCATCGACGACCCGTCGCTCAACATCGACGAACATTGCATGCTGTTCGTGCGCGGCGTCGGCCCGATCGGCTATCCCGGCGGCGCTGAAGTCGTGAACATGCAGCCGCCTGCCGCGCTCATCAAACGCGGCATCACCTCGCTGCCCTGCATCGGCGACGGACGGCAATCCGGCACATCCGGTTCGCCGTCAATTTTGAACGCATCGCCAGAAGCTGCTGCCAATGGCGGACTGGCTGTGTTGAAAACCGGCGACCGTGTCCGTATCGATCTCAACAAGGGCGAAGCCAACATCCTGATCTCGGCGGACGAATTCAAAAAACGCCACGACGACCTGATGGCCAAAGGCGGCTTCGCCTATCCGAAAAATCAGACGCCGTGGCAGGAGCTTTATCGCGACACTGTCGGTCAACAGTCTACCGGAGCATGCCTTGAACTTGCGACGCGCTATCGCAACATCGCGGGCACCATCGGGGTTGCGCGGGATAACCATTGAAAGA
>JAYVYQ010000192.1:0-25075 GCA_043784125.1 Afipia sp. | reverse complement strand
GTGGCTTCCTCGTCGCGGCGGATGCCGGCGATCAGTCCGTCGAAACCGTATTTGGCGAGTGCGAGTTTCAAGCCTTCGGTCTTGCGCGCAGCGGAGCGTGCGGCGGGCGGCAGCGTCGGATCGATGCTCTCGATCGGCGGGCAGTAATCCACTTTCAGATCGAGACCCCATTCCTTCGCGTAGTGTTCGCGAAAGGCATACATCTCGGGGAATTTCTTTTGCGTATCGACGTGAAGTGCCGGGAACGGCACCTTGCCGAAGAACGCCTTGCGCGCCAGCCAGATCATCACGTTGGAATCTTTGCCGAGCGACCACAGCAGCGCCAGCTTCTTCAGCCGCGCAAAAGCCTCGCGGAAAATATAGATGCTCTGTGCTTCAAGTTCGTCGAGGTGATCCATCGACGGCTGAAGCGATGCCTGTGCGCTTGTCTGAATTTTTGGCTGGAGCGGCGCGTTCATGACTCACTCCGCTTCCGGTGCGAGGGTCAGCCGCATTCCGTCCATCTCCGGTGTGACCAGAATCTGGCAGGCGAGGCGGGAATTGGATTCGACGAAGAATGCGCCATCGAGCCGGTCGATTTCCTCATCGGTCGGCGGAACGAGCCGCGAAACCCACGCGTTATCGACATAGACGTGGCAGGTGGCGCAGGAACAGGCACCGCCGCATTCGGCTTTGAGAGGAAGCCCCCAGTCGCGGATGACTTCCATCACACGCCAGCCTTCTAAAGCCTCAAGCTGGTGCTCGCGGCCGTCATGGTCAGTTACGAGAAGATGCATCTCTTTAACTTGCATTTTGTGGTACCAAATTCCACCGCTGCAGTGCAATAGAGAAAGAATATTTTTCTCTTTGTTGTTCGTTCGAGATACATATATAGAAAATAATTCCAGTCAACCCCGGAATTGGGGAAGCGGAGTATCGAATGCGTTACCTGCCTGTATTCCTCGATCTGCAAGCTGGACCGGTTGTTTTGGTCGGGCAGGGCGAGTTTGCGCAGGCCAAACTGCGGCTGCTGTTATCCGCAGGCGCGCAGGTGCGCTGGTTCGCCACTGACGGTGCGCATGACCTCTCGGGTTTCGATGCCGAGGCGGCGTCGCGCGTTGAGCGCGCAGATGGCGATCCGCTGACGGCAAATCTTTCAAACGTCATCGCAGTGTTGTGCGCAGGCGCTGGTGACATCGGTGCCCTGATGGCTGCGCGTGCCAAGGCATCGGGCATCCCCGTCAATGTGATGGACGAGGTGTCTCATTCCACTTTCATCTTTCCCGCGATTGTCGATCGCGGCGACGTCCTGGTGGCCATCAGCACCGGAGGCTCGGCCCCCGTGCTGGCGCGGCGTGTGCGCGAAAGCATCGAAAAGATTCTCCCCCCACGCATCGGCGAGTTGTCGCATTTCATCGGCCTGTGGCGCGAACGCGTAAAGGCGAAACTGCCCGAAATGTCGTCCCGCCGGAAATTCTGGGAGCGCGTCGTCGATGGCGACGTCGGCGCGTCTGTGTTGGCTGGCCGCAGCGATGATGCCACCCGCGCGCTCGAAAATATCTCCGATCATGCCGCCTTCGCTTTGGCGAGCGGTCGCGGCTTTGTCACGCTGGTTGGCGCGGGTCCGGGCGATCCGGATTTGCTGACCATCAAGGCTCTGCGCGCGTTGCAGGACGCGGATGTTATTTTCTACGACGACCTCGTCTCGCCGGAAATTCTCGACCGGGCTCGCCGCGATGCGACCCGCGTTTCCGTCGGCCGCCGCATCGGCAAACCGGGCATCGGTCAGGATGCGATCAACACGTTGCTAATTGAGGCTGCACGCGACGGCAAACGCGCGGTGCGGCTCAAGGGTGGCGATCCGTTCGTGTTCGGGCGAGGCGGCGAGGAAGTCGCGGCATTGCGCGAAGCCGGCGTGGCTTATTCAATCATTCCGGGAATCACCGCAGGCATCGGCGCTGCCGCCGAATTTGAAGTGCCGCTGACATTCCGCAAGCAGGCGCTGCGCATCACCTTCCTCACCGCGCTCAAGACCGAAGACGCGGGTCAGGTCGATTGGTCGACACTGACCGACACCAAAATGACCGTCGTGGTTTACATGGGCATCAGCGCAGCCGCCGCCATTCGCGACGGCTTGTTTGCGGCGGGCCGTTCGCCGCAAACGTCGGTCGGACTGTTTGCGCGCGTCACGCGTCCCGACTCCAAGGCGGTCGTTGGAATTCTGAACGATCTGCCTTCACTTGCCGAGCAGGTCGAGAACGGACCCGCGATCCTCATCATCGGCGATGTCGTCGCGCATTCGCTTCCTTGGAAAAATACAAACCCGCAACAAATCCTCACACAACTCATGATGGCTGCCGAATGACCTCTCCCCTTGAACAAAAGAAAATCAAGATCGCCGGACCGTCCGTCGTCACCGCCAACCGCACAAGCGACGGCATCGTGATCTGGCGCACGCTTAACGGCTGGTCCGGCAAGATCACCGACGCGGCGATTGTGAAAACCGCCGACGAGGCCCGCAAACTCCTGGCGGATGCCGTGGCTGACGATGTCGGCGCGGTCGGCGCTTACATCGCACCGGTCGCAGTCTCTGATGCGGGAAGGATTGCCCCCGGAAATTTGCGCGAAGAAATCCGCGTGAAGGGCATCACCTTCCCGCTGCAACTTTCGGCTTAAGGCATCGTTCAATGTACGCCTACGACGAACTCGATCGCACCATTGTCAACGAACGCGTGTCCGAATTTCGCGGTCAGGTCGCGCGGCGTTTGTCGGGCGAGTTGACCGAGGATGAATTCAAGTCATTGCGCCTGATGAACGGCGTCTATCTGCAGCTGCACGCCTACATGCTGCGTGTTGCGATTCCCTACGGCACGCTGTCGTCGAAACAGATGCGCGCGCTGGCGCATGTCGCGCGCAAATACGACCGCAGCTATGGCCATTTCACCACGCGGCAGAACATTCAGTTCAACTGGATCAAGCTTGCCGAATTGCCTGACGCGCTGGCCGATCTGGCCGAGGTCGGCATTCACGCGATGCAGACCTCAGGCAACTGCACGCGCAATGTGACAGCCGATCAGTGGGCCGGCGTTGTTCCGGGCGAGGTCGAGGATCCGCGCATCTGGGCGGAAATCCTGCGGCAATACACGACGCTGCACCCGGAGTTTTCGTTTTTGCCGCGCAAATTCAAATTCGCCATCACGGCGTCGGAGCATGATCGCGCGGCGATCAAGGTCCACGACATCGGCCTGCGCATTCACAAGAACGCGGCCGGTGAAACCGGATTCGAAGTGCTGGTCGGCGGCGGTCTCGGCCGCACGCCCTTCATCGGCAAGACCATCAATGAGTTCGTTTCTCATCGCGACATCCTGAGTTATGTCGAGGCGATCCTGCGCGTCTACAACCAGTACGGCCGTCGCGACAATATCTATAAGGCACGCATCAAGATTCTGGTCCACGAACTCGGCATCAAAAAAGTCAAGCAGGAGGTCGAGGAGGAGTGGGCGCAGCTGCGCGACGGCGCATTGGCGCTCGACAATGCCGAAATTGAAGACATCCGCTCGCGTTTTTCCTATCCGGCTTACGAGACGCTTGCGGCCATGCCGGAGGAGTTGAAGAAGGCAGCGCACGATCCGAAGTTCGAGGCTTGGCGCAAGAACTCCGTCGCCGCTCATAAAATCCCCGGTTACGCCATCGTCACGCTCTCGCTGAAGCCTGTTGACGGTCCTCCGGGCGACGCCACCGCCGAGCAGATGGACGCGATTGCAGATCTGGCTGAAAAATATTCGTTTGGCGAAATCCGCGTCGGCCACGAACAGAATCTCGCATTGCCGAATGTCGCCCGGCGCGATCTACCCGCGCTGTGGAAAGCGCTTGATAAGATCTGCGTGGCCACACCGAATGTGAATCTGGTGTCGGACATCATCGCATGTCCGGGCCTCGATTATTGTTCGCTCGCCAATGCACGGTCGATTCCGATCGCGCAGGAGATCACGCGGCGTTTCGCTAATCTCGAGACCGCCAATCTCATTGGAAAACTGCACGTCAATATTTCCGGCTGCATCAATGCCTGCGGGCATCATCATATCGGCCATATCGGCATTCTCGGCGTCGAGAAGAACGGCGAGGAATTCTACCAGATCACCATCGGCGGCCGCGCGGACGAGAAAGCCAAGATCGGCGACCTGATTGGACCGGCTGTGCCTTACGATCAGGTCGCCGACGTGGTCCAGGATATCGTCGAGGCTTATCTGTCGTTGCGCCAGCGTCCGCAGGAATTGTTCATCGACGCGGTCAAGCGTCTCGGCGTCGAGCCTTTCAAGGAGCGGGTCTATGCCACTCGTTAAAGGCGGAGCCATCGTCGCTGACGACTTTACGCACGTTGCTGACGACGCGGACATTCCGGCTATCGGCGCTGTGCTGATTCCGGCTGAGCGATTTATCGCCAATATCGATGCAGCACTGTCGCGCAAAGACAAGACCGGCGTGATCTGGCCGAACAATCGCGATATCGATGAACTGGTGCCGCATCTCGACAAATTGGCAGCGGTTGCGCTGGTATTTCCGATTTTTCGCGACGGGCGGGCCTATTCGCAGGCGCGGCTCTTGCGTGAACGTTACCAATACAAAGGAGAGCTGCGCGCGACCGGGCAGGTGTTGCGCGATCAGTTCATGTTCATGCTGCGCGCTGGATTCGATTCCTTCGAGGTGAAGAAGGACTCCGACGCGAAAGCGTTTGCTGAGGCGTCGCATCGCTTTTCAGTGTTTTACCAGCCGACGGGCGATGGCCGCGTGACGGCGTTTCACCGTCGCTTGATGCGGATGCCGCAAGGCGCAGGGTCATGAGCAGCACCAATCAATCATTTTTGTCGCAGTCGCCCGTGCAGGCAGCGTCGTCGCTTGTCGCCGCGCAGGCCGCGTCGCTGGATCGCGATCTGAGCCGTGCATCACCGGCGGAAATCATCACGACGGCTTTGCACGAAGTGGGACGCGACAGGCTCGCGGTCGTGTCGTCATTCGGAAGCGAATCCGCTGCGCTCTTGAAAATTGCCGCCGATGTAGACCCGGCGATTCCGGTGGTGTTTCTCGACACCGGCTGGCTGTTTGAGGAAACGCTGGCGTATCGCGACACGCTGATAAAGGAGCTTGGCCTCAAGGATGTGCGCACCATCCACCCGCTGAACCAAACGCTCGAGCGCGAGGACAAGGACCGCGATCTGTGGTTCTCCAATCCGGATCAATGCTGCTTCATCCGCAAGGTCGAACCGCTGGCGCGCGCGCTGCAGCCGTTCGGCGCTTGGATCAATGGCCGCAAGCGCTTTCAGGGCGGCGACCGCGCATCGATTGCGGTGGTCGAAGCCGATGGCGAGCGGTTGAAATTCAATCCGCTGGCCAATGTCTCGGCCGGCGAATTGAAGGCGCTTTACGCCACGATGAATCTGCCGCCGCATCCATTGGTCCCATCGGGCTTCAGCTCGATCGGATGTATGCCTTGCACGACGCGAACGAAACCGGGTGAAGATCCGCGCGCAGGCCGCTGGCGCGATCGCAACAAGATCGAATGCGGTATCCACGTAACAACCGACGTCGCGAAATCATCTTAAAATCGATATTTTCCGAGAACCAAGTTTTCACAAGAACGTTTGTGTCTTTGAGCAGCAAAGAACGAAATCCGGTTCCGTTGACTTGCATGTGCTTCCTCACGATTTTCGGTGCCTCTTGACGGCAATAATGTCGTCGAACCGAATGGAGATGAAAATGTTTCGCCGCACACGCGCCATCATTGCGGGCTTGATCCTGGCAAGTTCTCTTTCTCTGACCAGCGCCGCACTTGCGGCGGACGTCACACTGCTCAACGTGTCCTACGATCCGACGCGTGAGCTGTATGTCGATTTCAATAAATCGTTTGCCGCGCAGTATCAGAAGGATACCGGCAAGAGCATCGAGATCAAGCAGTCGCATGGCGGATCGGGTTCGCAGGCGCGCTCCGTGATCGACGGTCTGCAGGCCGACGTCGTCACGCTTGGGCTCGCCTACGACATCGACGCCATCGCCAACAAGGATCTGCTGGCCAAGGATTGGCAGAAGCGGCTGGCGCAAAATTCGTCGCCCTACACCTCGACCATCGTGTTTCTGGTGCGCAAGGGAAATCCCAAGGGCATCAAGGACTGGGACGATCTCATCAAGAAGGACGTGCAGGTCATCACGCCGAATCCGAAAACCTCCGGCGGCGCGCGCTGGAATTATCTCGCGGCCTGGGGCTACGGCTTGAAGAAGTTCGGCTCCGAAGACAAGGCGAAGGAATTCGTCGGCAACATCTACAAGAACGTGCCGGTGCTCGATACCGGCGCGCGCGGCTCGACGGTGACGTTCGTGGAGCGCGGCGTCGGCGACGTTTTGCTGGCGTGGGAGAACGAGGCGTTTTTGGCGGTGAAGGAATTCGGCAAGGACAAGTTCGAGATCGTGGCGCCGCCGCTGTCGATTCTCGCCGAGCCTCCGGTCGCCGTTGTCGATTCGGTTGCCGACAAGAAAGGCACGCGCGCGGCGGCTGAAGCCTATCTGAAATACTGGTATACTCCGCAGGGTCAGGAAATTGCCGCCCGGAATTTCTATCGCCCGCGCGATGCGGCGGTCGGCGAGAAATATGCGGATTCGTTTGCGAAGGTCGAGCTGTTTACCATCGACGATGTGTTCGGCGGCTGGACCAAGGCGCAGAAGACCCACTTCGGCGAAGGCGGCGTGTTCGATCAGATTTATAAAAACTGATCCGCACGACAAAGTAAGGTGTGTCATTGCCGGACTTGATCCGGCAATCCATCTCTTGGACAAGAATGGATGCCCGGGCATAGGCGAGCGGAAACTACGCCGTTCTTCAAACGGCTAGGCCCGGGCATGATGATGAGGGAATTGGGGACAACGTGAAGGGATCAGGACGACAACGAACCTTGCCGGGTTTCGGTCTCACCATGGGACTGACTCTGATGTGGCTGTCGATCATCGTCCTGATTCCGCTCGCGGGGCTCTTTCTGAAAACGTTTGAGCTGTCGCTGGCTCAGTTCTGGGACATCCTCACCAGCCGCCGCACGCTGAACGCCCTGAAGATTTCGTTCGGCCTCGCGTTTCTCGCCGCCATCGTCAATCTGGTGATGGGCATGGTGATCGTGTGGGTGCTGGTGCGCTACAAATTTCCGGGTCGGCGCACCTTCGATGCCATCGTGGATATTCCCTTCGCCCTTCCCACCGCTGTCGCCGGCGTGGCACTGACCGCATTGTTCGCGCAAAAAGGCTGGCTCGGCGCGCCACTGGCTGAACTCGGCATCAAAGTTGCGTTCACGCCGGTCGGCATTTTTGTGGCCATGATCTTTATCGGATTTCCCTTCGTGGTGCGCACCGTGCAGCCGGTGCTGATCGATCTCGAAATCGAGGTCGAGGAAGCCGCTGCCAGTCTCGGCGCATCGCGCTGGGATATTATTACGCGTGTGATTCTTCCGAGCCTCACGCCCGCCATTCTCACCGGCTTTGCGCTGGCGTTTGCGCGCGCCGTCGGCGAATACGGCTCGGTGATTTTCATCGCCGGAAATCTGCCGAATGTCTCGGAGATCGTGCCGCTCTTGATCGTCATTCGCTTGTCGGAATTCCGTTACGCCGATGCGACGGCGATTGCCGTCATCATGCTCACGGTTTCGTTCACGATTATTTTCGCCATCAATCGCATCCAGCGCTGGGCTCAGACCCGTGGCGCGGCCATCGCCTACTGAGCCGCATACATGACCATCAATAGAATCAAATCAGACTCCGCGCATGAAGCGCGCACCGAGCCGAAGTTCGTGCGCTACACGCTGATCGGCATCGCGGTCACGTTCCTCACCATCTTCGTCGTGCTGCCGTTGGTCGTCGTCTTCACGCAGGCTTTCTCGAAGGGCGTGACGGCCTATTTCGACGCGCTGACCGATCCGGAAGCTCTGTCGGCGGTCCGGCTGACATTGGTGATCGCGGCGATTTCGGTCGGGATCAATCTGATGTTCGGTGTCGCCGCCGCATGGGCAATCACCAAATTCGATTTTCCCGGCAAGACTTTTCTCGTCACGCTGATCGATCTGCCGTTCTCGGTGAGCCCGGTGATTTCCGGTTTGGTGTTCGTGCTGCTGTTCGGCGCGCAGGGCTATTTCGGCACGTGGCTGATCGCGCACGACGTGCAGATTTTGTTCGCGGTGCCCGGCATCGCGATGGCAACGACCTTCGTGACGTTCCCGTTCGTGGTGCGCGAGCTGATTCCGCTGATGCAGGAGCAGGGCACGCAGGAAGAAGAAGCGGCGATCTCGCTCGGCGCGTCGGGCCTGCGGACCTTCGTGCGCGTCACACTGCCGAACATCAAATGGGGCATTCTCTACGGCGTGCTGTTGTGTAACGCGCGCGCGATGGGTGAATTCGGCGCGGTGTCGGTGGTGTCCGGCCATATTCGCGGCGAGACCAACACCATGCCGCTGCTGGTGGAGATTTTATATAACGAGTACCAGTTCGTCGCCTCGTTCGCGATTGCGTCGCTGCTGGCGTTTCTCGCGCTGGTCACGCTGATCGTGAAGACCGTACTCGAAAGCCGTTTGGAACAAGGACAGTTGGCAAGTGACAATTGAAGTTCGCAACATCGTAAAGAAGTTCGGCGCGTTCGCGGCGCTGAACGACGTCAATCTCAAGGTCGAGACCGGCGAGCTGGTCGCGCTGCTTGGCCCATCGGGGTCCGGCAAGACGTCGCTGCTGCGCATCATCGCGGGTCTCGACTGGCCGGATTCAGGCTCGGTGATTTTCGATGGCGAAAGCGCGCTGGAGCGCGCGGCGGGCGAACGCAATGTCGGATTTGTGTTTCAGCATTATGCGCTGTTTCGCCATATGACGGTGTTCGAGAACGTCGCGTTCGGATTGCGGGTGCAGCCGCGCGCGATCCGCAAATCCGAAGATGAGATTCGCAGGCGCGTGAAGGAGCTGCTCGATCTGGTGCAGCTCGATTGGCTGTCGGATCGCTATCCCAGCCAATTGTCCGGCGGACAGCGCCAGCGCATCGCGCTTGCCCGCGCGCTCGCCATCGAGCCGCGCATTCTTTTGCTGGACGAACCGTTCGGTGCGCTCGATGCCAAGGTGCGCAAGGAATTGCGCCGCTGGCTGCGACAGTTGCATGACGAGATTCGCGTCACGTCATTGTTCGTGACCCACGATCAGGAAGAAGCGCTCGAAGTCGCCAATCGCGTGGTGGTGATGGATCGCGGCAAGATCGAGCAGATCGGAACGCCGGGCGACGTCTATGACAATCCGGCGACCGCTTTCGTTCACGGCTTCATCGGCGAATCCATCGTGCTGCAGGTGAATGTCGCCGACGGCAAGGTGCGGCTCAACGACAAGGTCCTTAATCTCGATCCGCGCGACGCTGCCTCAGGCCCGTCGCGACTCTACATTCGCCGCCACGATGTCGCGATTGTTGCCAATGGCAGCGGCGTGTTCGACGGCGACGTCAAGCATGTCCGCGCCTTCGGGCCGACCCAGCGCGCCGACGTGGTGCTGCATAACGGCGCCGAGGAAACCCTCGTCGAGATCGACACGCCGCGCGACCGCGATCTCAAACCCGGCGACGTGGTGAGCCTGCAACCCCGGCGATACCGGCTGTTCCCGGCCTGATCCTGCCCGCAAAACGCGATTTTGTTCACCTTTCAGCCACTGTTGATGTGCAACAACTGCGCTCGAACGGGGTTCGGGACCATGCGATTTGTGATTTGCGCCATGATGGGCGTACTGGCGTTGGGCGGCTGCGCGGGAGACCGCGAATCCACCGAACAGCCGGCGTTCTATCTCAGCATGGCGAGTGCCGACGCCAAGCTCGACGCGCCGGTCGCCGCTTCGATGATTTCGGGTTTCCGCCAGAACAACGGGCTGGGCGCGGTTCAGATCGATCCCGAATTGATGCGGCTTGCCGAAGCGCAATCGCAGACAATGGCGGCCAAGAACAAGCTCGATCACAACGTCATCGGCCCGCTCGACAAGCGCATCAAATCGTCAGGCTACAAGGCTGCGAAAGCGGTCGAGAATGTGTCGGCGGGTTATCACACGCTGGCGGAAGCGTTTTCGGGATGGCGGGATTCGCCGCCGCACAAAGCCAACATGCTCGCAACCGATGTCACAAAAATGGGCATCGCGGCGACATACGCGCCAAACTCAAAGTATAAAGTTTTCTGGACGCTGATCCTCGCCGAGCCAGGCCGCGGATAACATCCGCGTGAGCCATCGCGTGTGATCGGCGATTGACGCGGGCGCATTGAGCCGCCACGGTATCGTCACCGCGACATTATCAAGCAGCGTTCATGAGTTCAGGCGACCTCGATTCCAAACCAGCGTCAGCGCCCGCATCTGCGCAGCGCGTTCTCGTGCTGCAAGGTGGCGGCGCGCTCGGCTCCTATCAGGCCGAGGCCTATCAGGCGCTGTGTCATCACGATTTCGAGCCGGAATGGATCGCCGGCATTTCCATCGGCGCCATCAACGCAGCTATCATCGCGGGCAATCCGCGCGAGATGCGCGTGCCGCGGCTGAAGGAATTCTGGGAGATGGTGTCATCGGCATCGCCGATGCAGTGGAGCGGATTCGTGCAGAACGATCACGCGCGCTCGGCCTTCAATGAGACCAGCGCCGCACTGGTCGCAACATTCGGCGCGCCGGGATTTTTTGTGCCGCGTGTTCCGCCAGCACCTTGGTGGCCGCAGGGTTCCCCGCAATCGCAAAGCTATTACGACACCGCGCCGTTGCGCGCGACGCTGGAGCGGCTGGTGGATTTCGATCTCATCAACAGTTGCAAGACGAGACTCAGCGTCGGCGCGGTCGGCGTCACTTCAGGTAACTTCCGCTATTTCGACAATGTCGAGTTCAGCAAGCTGAACAAAAAAATCGGTCCCGAGCACATCATGGCGTCGGGCGCGCTGCCGCCGGGCTTTCCGTCCATCGAGATCGAAGGCGAGCATTACTGGGACGGCGGCATTTCGTCGAACACGCCGCTGGACTATGTGCTCGACATGGAAGCCGTGCGCGATCTTTTGATTTTCCAGATCGACCTGTTCAGCGCGCGCGGAGACCTGCCGCAGACGCTGATGGACGCCGCCGAGCGCGAAAAAGATATTCGCTATTCCAGCCGCACCCGGATGAACACCGACAAGGCCAAGAAGATTCACGATGCGAAACTGGCGGTGCGGGCGCTGATCGCCAAATTGCCTGACAGCTTCAAGGACGATCCGCTGGTGACGACGCTCAATGAAGCCGCGCGGGAAAATACCGTCACGGTCGTGCATCTGATCTATCGCAGCAAGACGCATGAGGCGTCTTCAAAAGACTATGATTTCTCGCGTCTTGCGATGACCGATCACTGGACGGCGGGCGAGCGCGATGTCTATGCATCGATGAGCCACCCGGACTGGCTGACACGGCCGCAATCCGGCGAGACCATGGTGACTTACGATCTGAGCGAAGACGGCTCGCAACATATCAAGCAGTAACAGGAGACGACGATGGCTACACTTTCAGGCAAGACGGCAGTTGTGACCGGTTCGACCAGCGGCATTGGCCTTGCGTATGCGCGGGCGTTTGCGGGCGCGGGTGCCAACATCGTCATCAACGGCATGGGCACGCCCGCCGACATCGAGAAAGAGCGCAAGGCCATCGAGACCGACTTCAAGGTCAAGTGCGTGCATTCGCCAGCCGACATGACCAAGCCTGCCGAAATCGCCGAGATGATCGCGTTTGGTGAAAAGACTTTCGGCTCGGTCGATGTGCTGGTGAACAATGCGGGCATTCAGTTCGTCTCTCCCATCGAGGATTTCCCCATCGACAAATGGGACGCCATCATCGCGATTAATTTATCATCCGCGTTTCACGGCATTCGCGCCGTCATCCCCGGCATGAAGAAGCGCGGCTGGGGCCGCATCATCAACACGGCGTCGGCGCACTCATTGGTCGCGTCGCCGTTCAAGTCGGCTTATGTGTCGGCCAAACATGGCATCGCGGGATTGACCAAGACCGCCGCACTTGAACTTGCGACCTTCAAGATCACGGTGAACTGCATTTCGCCGGGTTATGTCTGGACGCCGCTGGTCGAGAAACAAATCCCCGACACCATGAAGGCGCGGAATCTGACCAAGGAGCAGGTCATCAATGATGTGCTTTTGGAAGCGCAGCCCACCAAAGAGTTCGTGACGTCCGAGCAGGTCGCAGCCCTTGCGCTGTTTCTGTGCGGCGACGATGCGGCGCAGATCACGGGTGCGAACCTGTCGATCGATGGCGGGTGGACGGCGGCGTGATTGCCTGCTGTGTTCATGTGGGAAATTTAAGATTGTCATCACCGGGCTTGACCCGGTGATCCACGTCTTTCAAATTATCAGTAAGTCGTGGATGGCCGGGTCAAGCCCGGCCATGACGATTTGGAAGATTACTTCTTCCCCCACGCCAGCACATGGAAGCCAAGCTTTCGCCGCGTGATCCAGAACAGCAGGATGGTTTCGAACACCAGCGCAATCGAGGTTGCGGCGGCGGCGCCGTAACCGCCATAACGCGGTACCAGCATGATGCACAGCACGAGATTGAGCACGAACGCCAGTGCGTAAGCCAGCGCGCACATGTTCTGCAAGCCGAGCATGTTGAGCAGCCGTTCGACCGGGCCGATGGCCGAGCGCACGATCAGGCCTATCGCCGCCACATACATGATGCCGTAGCCTGCGGTGAATTTCTCGCCGAACAGCCACAGCAGCGGCTTGCCGAACGCCAGCAGGATCGCGGTCGCGGCGACCGACGGCCAGAACGTCCATTTGATAGCATGCGCGATATAGGCCGACAGCCGCTCCTTGTCGCCCGACGCATGATATTCGCTGAAGCGATGCGCCGTCGTTGCCGACATCGCATAGTGAATGAACGACACAAGTGCCAGCGTCTTCACCACCGCGAAATAGATGCCGACTTCTTCGGATGAGCGATACTGCTGCAGCACCAGCACGTCGATGTAGGACAGCAGCAGATAAAAGCCTTCGACCAGCATGATCGGTAGCGAGACTTTCAGCCAGCTGCGCACGTCGTAGTCTTTCGGACCCGGTTTGACGGTCTTGCCGAGGCGGCGATTGAGAACGAACAACTGCCCGAGCATTGCAATCCAGACCGCCGCAGCACTGGCGATCATCGCGGCGGTGGCGTCGAGCATGATGCTCATGACGACGGCGCCCGCGGTGAAACCGATAATCAGCGTCTGCCGCACGATGAACTGCGGCATCAATCCCAGACGCATCCAGTCGTGCGAGCGCGCGATGCCGTCCTGCGTGTTGGCGACGACAAAAGCCGGCAGGATCATGCAGCCGATATAGAGGGGAACGATTTCGGCGGCACCGATCCACGGCGAGAGGATCTTCACCAGCGCGGCAAACACTAGAGCGACGACGGTTGATGCCGCGAGAACGATCCAGCGACTGCCTGAGAGAAAGCCGCGCAGCAGCGCCAGCTGTCCGCCGGTGCGATATTCGGGAATGATCTTCTGTGAGCCGACCGAGATGCCGAAATCCAGAACGCTGCCGAGCAGCAGCACCCAGGTCCAGACATACACATAGACGCCGTATTCCGAGCCGCCCATCCAGCGCGCGAGCAACACTTGCGAAAAATAGGCAAGTCCCGCGCTCAGCACACGAATGATAAAGACAGTGCCGGCAAGGCGTTTGGTCAGCGAGGCGTCGCTGTTGCTGCCGAGCAGATCGCGCAGCCGCTGCACGAAGCCCGCGATTGAGACGTTTTGCGTTTCCATCATCGCCATGAATTGAATGCCCAGCCGAATCCCGTCGTGCCGCGAGGCGGCGGGATTTGGCCTTAGCAAGGATTCGTTAAGAATTGGTTGGGTGGACGGTATCGGCCTCAGCCGGCAAACCCGCCACCATCCAGAAACGCCTTTTCTTCCGGCGTCGTGACGCGGCCGAGCGTCGCGTTGCGGTGGGGAAAGCGGCCGAATTTGCGGATGATGTCGGCGTGCAGTTCCGCCCATTTCAATCCATCGGCATCATTCGCATTGCGATACAGTTCGAGGCAAAGCGTCTGATCGTCCATCGCTTCCGAATGTTCGAACGGGAGATAGAAAAATCCGCGCAACTGGGAGTCGACGCGCTTGTCGCAGCCCTGCGCGATCGCTGCCTTTGCAACGCCCAAGGCCATTGCATCGGTCGAGAACATTTTTGGATCGCCGCGAAACATGTTGCGCGGAAACTGATCGAGCACGATCACCAGCGCCAGCGCGCCATCGTCGGTCGCTTGCCATGAAGCGAGCTTGCCGTCACGCGCGGCTTCCCACGTCGCCTGAAAGCGCGTGCGGATCACGGTGTCGAAGGCGGAGTCTTTTCCCCACCAGCGATCAGGTCCGGCGTGACGCCAGAATGAGAGGACATCAGCGGGCGAGGCGAGGGGTGAGATCATGGGACAGATTTCGTCATTGCGAGCGAAGCGAAGCAATCCAGATTTCAGTGCTGGATTGCTTCGTCGCTATCGCTCCTCGCAATGACGATCAGCTCGCAGCAGCCGCCGCCTTCGGCTTTTCGTCGCGCAGTTCGCGGCGAAGAATTTTGCCGACGTTGGTCTTCGGCAGATCGGCCCTGAACTCGACGTGCTTGGGCACCTTGTAGCCGGTCAGCTCCGTGGCGGCGAACTTGATGATGTCCTGCGCCGTCAGGTTCGGGTCTTTCTTCACCACGAATGCCTTCACGGCTTCGGTGGACTTCGCATCCGGCACGCCGATCACCGCACATTCGAGCACGCCCGGATGGCTCGCGATCACTTCCTCGACTTCGTTCGGATAGACGTTGAAGCCGGAGACGAGGATCATGTCCTTCTTGCGGTCCACGATCTTGGTGTAGCCGTCCGCCGACATGATGCCGATGTCGCCGGTGCGGAAATAACCGTCGTTGGTCATCACCTTCGCGGTTTCTTCCGGCCGCTGCCAGTAGCCGGCCATCACCTGCGGACCCTTGGCGCAGATTTCGCCGGCTTCGCCGAGCGGCACTTCGTTGCCGTCGTCATCGCGGATCGACAGCCAGGTCGATGGCACCGGAATGCCGATCGAGCCGGAGAACTTGTCGGTGTCGGCGGGATTGCACGTCAGCGTCGGCGAGGTTTCCGAAAGACCGTAGCCTTCGGAGAGCGCCACGCCCGTCACCTGCGTCCACTTGTCGGCCACAGGCTTCTGCACCGCCATGCCGCCGCCGAAGCAGCTCTTGAGCTTGGAGAAATCCAGCTCCGCAAATCCCGGCGTATGCAGCAGCCCGTTATAGAGCGTGTTGACGGCGGGGAACGAGTTGACCTGATACTTCTTCAGTTCCTTGACGAAGCCCACCATGTCGCGGGGGTTCGGAATGAGAAGGTTCACGCCGCCGGCGCGCATCGCGAGCAGGAAGCAGGCCGTCAGCGCGAAGATGTGATAAAGCGGAAGCGCGCAAACAATAAACAGTTCATCGACAATCGGCGGCTTCTTCAGTGCAGGTTGCAGCCACGCATCGTTCTGCAAGACGTTCGCCAGAATGTTGCGATGAAGCAGCGTTGCGCCTTTCGAGACGCCCGTGGTGCCGCCGGTATATTGCAGGAAGGCGACATCGTCGCCGTTCAGCTTCGGCTTGTTCAGCGTCATCTTGCGGCCGGCAGCCAGCGCGTCGTTGAACGAGACTGCGCTCGGAATCGAGAACGCCGGCACCATCTTCTTGACCTTGCGCACGACGAAATTGACGATGTGCCCCTTGAAGCCGAGCAGATCGCCCATCGAGCCCATGATGACGTGCTTGACGTTCGTCTTTGCGATGACCTTCTCGAGCGTGCCGGCGAAATTCTCCAGCAGCAATATCGCTTCCGCGCCGGAATCCTTGAGCTGATGCTCAAGCTCGCGCGGCGTGTAGAGCGGATTGACGTTCACCACCGTGTAGCCCGCGCGCAGGATCGCCGCCGACGACACAGGATTTTGCAGCACGTTCGGCATCATGATGGCGACGCGCGCGCCCTTCTTGAGACCCTTGCTCTGCAAGTATGCACCCATCGCCGCCGACATCTCGTCGAGGTCGCGATAGGTGATCGACTTGTCCATGCAGATGAACGACTTGCGGTCCGCGAATTTCTTGAAGCTCTCCTCTAACAGTTCGACCAGCGACGGATAGATCGACGGATCGATGTCGTGCGGCACGCCGGCCGGATATTGCTTGAGCCAGATGCGTTCCATGATGTTTCCCCTTGGTGTTGTTTCCTGGCGGCCCCCGTTTCTCATGATGGGGTGCCTCGATTGCCCTCAAGTATTGAGCGAAGCCGGGGCCTTAGCAAGCCTGTGCGCGCTAACGCCGCATCGGCGGCGCGCGGAAAGGCCGCGGGGTCGAGGTGTTCCCGCAAAGCACAATAGTGCGCGGCGATCAGCTGCGCGGCGGTGCGTCGGATTTCTTCTCGGCCGCAGGCTTGCTGCTGCTGCTTTTTGCAGCGTCTGTGGCGTTGGCATCCTTGGGCTTGGCGGCCGGTTTGGCGGCAGGCTTCAGGTCGCCCGACAGCGGCTTGGCCGAGTTCGCAATCGGCTTCGGCTCGGGCTTTGAATCCGATTTCGGAGCGGGCTTGGCCGCCGTTTTGGCATCGGGTTTCGCCGCCGGCTTCTCGTCTTTCTTGGCGTCTTTTTTCTTCTCCGGCTTGGCGTCCGGTTTCGCGTCGGGCTTCACGGCGGCGACCAGCGGTTTTTTGCCCTTCTTGCCTTTGCCCTTCGGTGTCTGCGCTTCGGTCTCGGCTGCATCGGCAGCCGCGATGGCCAATCCTGTCCGCGTCGGGCCGGTATAGACGATCACGGGCGGCGCCAGCGCAGCGGCACCGGCGAGCAATTCGGAGGTCTTGATGGTTGGCGGCTGCAACCCTGCCGCATACATCGACGGATTGCCGTCGCTGCTCTCGGTGCCGGTTGCGATCTCGACATCGTCGTCTTCATCTTCGGCAGCCGGACGCTTGCGTTTCGGGCCGCACATCTGATCGCGCAGATCGGGGGGCGACGCATCGATGGGTGCGAGCTGATCCACGGTGCCGAGTGACGGCTTCAGCCAAGCAAGCTTGGTGTTGCCGAAATTGCGCTCCAGCAATTGCGCGGCCTTGGCGGCGCGCTGTGCGGAGGATTGCGCGCCGAGCACAATCGCAATCAGGCGCTTGCCGTTGCGCGTGGCGGAGGCGACGAGATTGAATCCCGACGCGCAGATGAATCCGGTCTTCATGCCGTCGGCGCCCGGATACCGGCCGATCAGCTTGTTGAAGTTCATCGTGGTGCGGCGGCCGAATTTGATGCCGGGCAGATGCATGAAATAGTCGTATTCTGGCAGATCCTTAAACACCGCGCGCGCGAGAATTCCAAGATCGCGCGCCGACGTGATATGGCCTTCGGCTGGAAGTCCGTTCGGATTGACGTAATGCGTCTGCGTCATGCCGAGCCGCTGCGCGTTCTTGTTCATCTCGGCGGAGAAGCCGTCGATCGAACCGCCGACGCCCTCCGCGATCACCACCGCGATGTCGTTGGCGGATTTCACCATCATCATCTTGAGCGCGTTATCGAGCGTGACTTGTGTGCCGGGCTTGAAGCCCATTTTGGAGGGAGCCTGCGCGGCGGCGGCCGGCGACACGGTGAACAGCGAGTCGAGCGTGAGGCGGCCTTCTTTCACGGCCTTGAGCGCCACATAGGCGGTCATGATTTTCGTCACGGAGGCCGGATACCACGGATAGGTCGCGTTCTCGGCCTGCAGCACCTTGCCGGTGTCGGCCTCGATGACCAGCAGCGCCTCGGCGCGTGCGGATTGCGCGGTGCCAATGAGCATCAGCGCGGCAACGATTGCATAAGCGGGGCGACGCAGATTCACGGTCAGCTTCCAATCGTGCAAATCGAGGCGACGGAAATCATGACGTGTGCAAGCCATTGAATGGGTGGATCGCGTTTGAGTGTCGGAACCGCCGCGCAAACCAAAGCGACGCGTCTGTTTATCCGTTTGAAGCGATGCGGACTAGCGGCTTTTGGGCTCATTCAAGCATGAAATGGGCCAAATTTCGGCGATGCCCACATGTTGATCGGCGTCAGGGCTTTGTTTCAGCTGACAGCGCCGGAGACAGGCTCGGTTGCGCATTCGCCTGAGCGGTTTCCTGCACCATGAACTGCGCCCTCGCGAGCCTTGAGAAGTAACCGCCCTGTGCGACCAACTCGTCGAAAGTGCCGCTTTCGATCACCGCGCCCTTGTCAAACACGAGGATTTTGGTGGCGTTGCGGATGGTCGAGAGGCGGTGGGCGATCACGAAGGTGGTGCGGCCCTCCATTACGGTGTCGAGCGCCGCATTGACCTTCTGCTCGGTGACGGCGTCGAGCGCCGATGTTGCCTCGTCGAGGATCAGGATTGGCGGATTTTTCAGCAGCGCGCGCGCAATCGACAGGCGTTGTCGTTCGCCGCCCGACAGCATGCGTCCGCGCTCGCCCGCATTGGTGTCGAATTTCAGCTCGGAGCGCTCGATAAAATCCAGCGCCTGCGCGCCCGCCGCCGCCGCGCGCAACTCGTCGTCGGTGGCGTCGGGTTTGCCGACGCGCAGGTTTTCCGCAATCGAGCGGTTGAACAGCAGCGCCTCCTGAAAGACCACGCCGATGTTCCGGCGCAAACCCGCAAGCGTCATGTCGCGAATATCCACGCCGTCGATCTTGATGACGCCGGATTGCGGATCGAACGCGCGGTGCAAAAGTGCAATCGCGGTGGATTTGCCCGCGCCGGTTTCGCCGACAAGCGCAAACGTCTGCCCCGGCATTGCGGTGAAGGTGACGTCCTCGACGGCAGGGCGCTTGCCGTCATAGGAGAACGACACGTCTTGAAACTCGACGAGACCTTGGAGCCGGCCCGGATCGACCGCATCGGGGCGGTCGCGCACGGCGGGCACGGCGTCCAGCACGTCGAAGAATTCCTGCAGGCGCGGCGCTTCCATGAACACGTTGTTGATGAAGGAGACGACCTGATCGAGCTTTTGAATGAGCATGGTGGCGAAGGAGACGAACATCACGATCTCGCCCACCGTCGCGAGACCCTGACTATGCAGCGCGATGCCGACGATGAAGATCGCCAAAATCGTGATCGTGGTCGAAGCGCGGGTCATCACCGCGACCAGCGCCCACCATGATAGCACCGGCAATTGTGCCGACAGCAACTGGTCGGCAATGCCGCGCAGGCTCTGCACTTCGGCCTCGACGCGCGTGAAACTTTGTACCAGCGCCACATTGCCGAGCGCGTCCGACGCGCGTGCGGCGAGATCGCCGTAATGCTCCTCGACCTCCATCTGCATGCCGAAGGTCTTGCGCACCACCAGCGTGGTCAGCGCGGTGAAGACGATGCAGAGCACGAACAGAATTCCGGCCAGCCGCCAGTTGATGTAGAGCGACAGCGGCAGCAGCACGATCAGCGACACGATGGCGGCGAAATGCTCGCGGAAGAAACCGAGCCAGACGCGCCACAGCGCGTCGGTGCCCTGAAGCATGACTTTCATCAGCCGGCCCGAATGGGTGCCGGTGTGAAATGTCAGCGGCAATTGCATGATGTGATCGAAGTAACCGGTCAGCACCGCCTGACGCTGGCGATGGGCGAGGCGGTCGGCGTGCAGGGCGACCAGTGCGCTGCAGGCGATCGTGAATAGCCCGAACGCGACCCATGCCACTAACAGTGGCCATGGCGAGGGCGGCGGCGGGCCGCCCGTCACAGCATCGACCGGCGTTTTCGACAGCACGTCGATGATGCGGCCGAACAGCACCGGCTCGGCGAATTGGGCCACGGCAAGCGCCAGATTGGCGACGGCGAGAATCCACCCCAGCCGGGCTTCCCTGCCGAGCAGTTCGAGCACGCGGATATAAAGACGGACAAGGGCCATAAACGGATTCTCAACTTTCAATCAACCGAACGTTATCTTAGCGGCGGCCCTGCAAGGAATACAGCCGTGGTTTAGGTCCGGTGCCGTACAGACGACGCGAAAAAAAGAACCGTTCCCGGCTCGCTTCCCTTTGAATTGCGTGGCGCGGAGTATGTATGCTCCGGTCGTTCCGCGCACTCTATTGAATTAACGGCAGTCGCGGGCGCGATGAGAGGCTTGGGGGCAAGCCATCGTCGCAAATGCCTTTGCGGCATTTCGTCGAGGGGGACAATTCCATGGAAGCAGGCACCTTCAAGGGTCTCAAAGACTGGTCCGATTTTCGTCCGCCCGAGCGCGATCTGCGGCTCGATCTGTTCCGGGGCTTCGGGCTCTGGATGGTGTTTCTCGATCACATCCCCCACGACGTCGTGAGCTGGCTGACGCTGCGCAATTACGGCTTCAGCGACGCCGCCGAGTTCTTCGTTTTCATCTCGGGTTATCTGGTCGGCTTTATCTAAGGCCCGGCCGCGCGCGGCGGACATTTTCTGGCGGCGGCCAAGCGGCTGTTGAAACGCGCATGGCAACTCTACATCGCCCATATTCTGCTGTTCCTGATCTTCACCGCGCAGGTCGCGCGCGCGGCGCGAAAATTCGACAACCCGATGTACAAGGATGAATTCAACGTCGCGAATTTTTTCCAGCATCCCGACGTGCTGATCGGCAAGGCGCTGACGCTGCAATACAAGCCCGTCAACCTCGACGTGCTACCGCTCTACATCGCGCTGTTGCTGATCTCGCCCGTGGTCCTGTGGTGCCTGGTGCGCCGCCCGAATGTGACACTGGCCGCATCCGCGATCTTCTATGTGTTCGCGCGCTGGTTCGACTGGAATCTTCCGTCATATCCAGCGGGCGCGACCTGGTATTTCAATCCGTTCGCGTGGCAATTGCTGTTCGTGTTTGCGGCGTGGTGCGGACTTGGCAATGTCTCCAAACTGGCATCGCTGATCCAGTCGCGCGTCATGTTTTGGGTCTGCGTCGCATGGCTGGCGTTTGCATTCGTGATCGTCATGACCTGGCACCTGCCGATGGTGGATGCGCTGATCCCGAAATGGCTCATCAAGGCGATCTATCCGATCGACAAAACGGATCTGGATATGCTGCGGCTGACGCATTTCCTCGCGCTGGCGGTGATTGTGGTGCGCAATGTCCCGAAGACATGGTCGGTGCTGTCGTCGCCGATTGTGCGCCCGGTGATCCTGTGCGGTCAGAACTCGCTGGCGATCTTCTGCCTCGGCGTCTTCCTGTCGTTCAGCGCGCACTGGCTTCTGATTCAGTTTTCCCAGGGCGTGTTCGAGCAACTGTTCGTCAGCTTCCTCGGCATCGCCATCATGGTGGGCGCTGCGAGGCTGCTGAACTGGTACAAGACGGTGCCGGACTTGTTTGAAGCAGCCGAGATTGTCGAGCGGGCTCCGGCGGAGTGATTGCTGACTCACTTAAACAGCTTAAAGGCGGCACTCGGTTTGAGTGCCGCTTTTTTATACGCAACACGCGATCGTCACGAATCGGGAACCGAGTCATGTCTCGCGCATTGTATTCGGACAAATTTCATGTCCCCGCGAATTTTGGATAGCTCAAAATGATAACGTCTGTTGCGATGGATTTCCGGCAGCGATGCCGGAACGCCGGTCTCTTGCTTTTCGCCTGTTTTGCCATCGCCGGGATGCTGAGTGAGGTTGTGCAGGCTCAAGTGAGAGAGCCTCATACCGGCCAGCCGGTTGCCAGCGCAGCCGCTCCCATCGACAAGGGCGCGCTTTTGATACACGGCAATTACTGCGGTCTCGGCAATCGTCCCGGACGTCCGCCCATCGATGCGTTGGATGCCGCGTGTATGCACCACGACGCTTGCATGCCTGCGACAGGTCTTCCGAGCTGCGGGTGCATGGTGAGACTTCAACGTGAAGCAGAAGCAGGGGCGCGCGATCCCGCTCAACCGGCTGACGTTCAAATCCTGGCATCGACCACGGCAGCGACTGCCGGCTTGGCGCTGTGCGAAGGATCGCGATGACGTTTCATCGCAAGGTCGCAAACCGTTATGAACGAAGCATGGGAAGGAGTTCAGATGCAAATAGCCCCACAGATTACATTCGAGGGCACAGAACCTTCGGACGCTACGCGTAGCGTTATTTTGAACGAGATAGAGAAGCTGGAAACTCACAACCAGCACATCACGGGTTGCCGCGTGTCGGTCATCGCGCCAAGCCACAAGCATCGTCATGGGACGGGCTTTGAAATTCATATTTGGATTACGATCCCGCCGCACAACGAAATTGTCGTCAATCGGTCGTCTTCCAAGCATACGCAGGCCGAACATGCCGATGTTGCGATTAAGGATGCGTTTGCATCGGCAAGGCGACAACTCGACAGTCTTACGGTTTAGCCGCGCTGCTTCGAATCCATATTGGAAATGCGAAGGATACTTTAATGGACACGGAAATACGCGCGCCGGCGACTCTGAAATCGGACATGCCGCCGTCAATCGGGCGTTGGTTTAAACGGGTCGGCGATGCGGTGTCCCTCAATGAGCCGGTTGTCGAGATAAATACCGATAACGTCACCGTGCAGGTACGTGCGTCAACTGCCGGGGTCATTTCCGTAATCGTTGCAGCGGACGGCGCTTCGATCAATCCCGGTGCCGTGCTGGGGATTATCACGGTTTACTGACGCTATATTCAACTCAATCGTCGTCGAACGACACAAGGAACGTCTGACAACCGGCAACATTCGCGCCGGCATCGGGCGATACTCTATAACCTCAAATCACAGACATCTCGTCATTCACATGCGTGACACCGGGAGCGGACCAGGCGGTATTCTCTGCGAGAGTCCGCTCATAATAGCTGTCCACTTCGCCCGTGAGGGTAACCTTGCTGCCGTTAACAGTCACAACGATACGCTTGGCCTCAAGTTCCGCATTGCGCTCAAGCGCGGCCTTGATCTTCTCTCGAACGTCTGTAGCGAGTAGTTTCGGCTTGATCGTTATTTCGTTCCGGACACCCATCACGCCGTAGAGCTTTCGCACGTCGGTCTCAGCAGCACTCTTTTGATAATACCAATCGACGCTACCCTTTAATGTGAGCCAGCCTCTATCGACGATCGCCTGGACGCTGTCTTTCGGAACAGAAAGATCCCAAGAAAGAACATCCGCGGCCTGCTTGGCAATCTCTTCATCGCCGTGTCCGCTGTTTTCGTAATATCGAATTTCGAGTTCATCGGCGATGGCTTTGATGCCGGCCACTCGACCGACCGCGCGCTCCGCTTCGCATTTTTCTGCGTAGCTGGCGACGTGCCCGGTAAGTGTCACGACACCTTCACGCGCGGTAATCCCGATATGGGCTTCATTGAAATTCGGAATCCACGCAAGCTCATCGAGCGCACGTTGCATTAATGCCTGGTCTGTCATTTTCCGAATCCTTAGTGTTGATGGCGAGTCGTCTTTGCCGTCGCAAAATTATCAAACACGAAATATGAATTGAAAGCCCCGCGTCGGGGAGCTGGTCCGACGCGGGCAACAGGTAGCGGACTTTGGAGCACAGCTGCCCACAAGCGTTTCAATCAAACGGCTTCGTGCAGCCCGTCGATCCAAGACTGAAGTTTCGATGATTTCATCGGGTCTTCATGCGACGTGACTGTCCGCTGAAACGCATCAGTATTTGGACAACCATCGCACTTGGGAAGCTGGAACGCACACCAGTTGTTAGTCGCATTCGTTGCCGATCTGTCTACTTGGCATTGAGCCCAAGATTTTTCTTTTTGAGGCATGGTGCGTCACCGAATTCAGGCGGGAGCACTAAACTCTCGGTCACCGATAACTGCCTTGGCGCGGCGGTGATTTCACAACAATCAGACCCTTGGCTCTGACTTGCTGAGCAATATTGCTCACTTTGCAAAAGTTAATGAGCCGCCGCTTTCCGTAGCCACCGAGCCAAGCCCTGCAAAATCGGGAACCGTTAGGATGCGAGATGCTTGGTATGGACATGGCCGTGAACTGGAGAATTTGATGATCGCAAAATTTGTTTCGATTGTGCTCGCAAGCACGATCATGTCGTCTGGGATTGCTTTAGCTCAGTCGCCTTCAAAAAAGAGCGATGAAGGAGCCGTAGAAAAGACAGCGACCGTTGCTAAAGAACGGCATTGGCGATCGTCAAAGCTCATCGGCCTAACCGTCTATAACGTCACGAACGAAAAAATCGGTATAATCCAGGACTTCGTTGTCGATAAGAATGCGGGAATCGATCTCGTGATTATCGATGTGGGCGGCGTCATGAACACGGATGAACGTAATTTGGCTGTCGGTTATAAATTGTTGAAATGGGTCAACACGCCAGTTGGCGTCGCAACTCCGACCAGCACGTCGCTGCCGGCGACAACTTGGATGCTTGAAGCGCCAAAGCCAGACGCTGCAGGGACAGCCCGCGAGGGTCAGTGGTATCCGGACCACGCGGTTCTTGCCGCAACCAAAAGCCAGCTCAAGAATATGAGAACTTTCGAATATTGATGCTTACTTAGCAACGTCTCGCTTTGGAGTATGTAATCGGCGCTCGCGCATGTGGCATGTCGGTTGCGCGAGCGTTGCAGGTTTGTCCTTCACGGCTACGTTTCTCGTGGCAGACCTGCTTCTAAAGTGGAATGCACCTCGACCTATCGGCGCGTGGCTTAGTTGATCTTCCTTGCACTCACCGCAGGCAAAAAGCTGTCATCGAAAATATCGCCAGTGCAGGACGTCCGCCCATCGATGCTCTGGATGTCGCGTGTATGCACCACGACGCCTGCATGCCTGCAAAAGGTCTTGTGAGTTGCGGATGCCGGCGGCGATCTAACTAGGCGCTTATCAAATTGCCCGCGCTCTTGGCCGTTATGGCGATGAGCGGCGCATCGATCTCATAGCTAAAACCTTCCGGTGCAAATTTGATCGTCGGTTGGGCGCCAAAATCCTGAGCGACGACTTTCTCCGTGATGATGCTGCCGAAACCCTTACGGGTTGGTGGCGCAACCGGCGGACCGTTGCGTTCCTGCCATTGAAACTTGAATCGCGCTTCTTTCTCGTCGTCTTCGACCGACCAAACGATATCGATGTGACCCTTTTCCGGTCCGGACAGCGCGCCATACTTTGCGGCGTTGGTCGCCAGTT
>JAYVYQ010000191.1:0-15693 GCA_043784125.1 Afipia sp. | reverse complement strand
GCCTACTACACCGATCACATCGCAGACGCCTCGCGCCCGTTCGAGAGTCTGTACGATTCACTGGATCAATTGTCGGTCGCTGGCTTTCGTTTTGCGGTCTGCACCAACAAGCTCGAAGGGTTGTCGCGGCTGCTGCTCGAAAAACTCGATATGACGTCACGGTTCGACGCAATTTGCGGGGCGGACACGTTCGGCGTGGCGAAACCGGACCCCGCAATGCTGCGCCAGACCATCGCGCGCGCAGGCGGCGAGGTGTCGTCGTCGATCATGGTGGGAGATTCCGGACCGGATATCGGCGTCGCTCGCCGTGCCGGCGTCCCGGTGATCGGCGTCACCTTCGGTTACACGGATATTCCGATCGCCGACCTCAAACCGGATCGCCTTGTCTCGCATATGCGTGAACTGCCGGCTGCCGTTGCAAGCCTCACGGCTTAATTCGCGGGCATATAAGGCGTTGAAATAATTCAATATTTATCGATCTTCCGTCCGCAATCCCCGTTAACCCTTTCTTTACTATGACGGTCCGGCTGGTTGCGCGCCTCTGGTGACACTTCTATGGTTTACGAGGGACGAGGCGGTTCGCCGCGTTAAATGACGGTGTCGTATGCGTATTATTATTGTCGTCGCAGCAGGCCTTGGACTTGCCGGATGCTCATCAATGTCCATGCCGTCGTTTTTGAAATCGACGCCTCCGACAGCAACCATTCAATTCGAATCCCTTCCCCCTGGCGCAGAAGCCAAGACGTCGACCGGGCAAAGCTGCAAGACGCCCTGCTCGATGTCGATTTCGACTGAGGGAAATTTCACGACGACCTTTACGTTGCCGAAGTATCTGCCCGAGACCATTCAAGTGGCCGTCCTGAATCAGGTCGCGGAAGCCGGCGGTCCGGCAGTGGACCCAAACCCGGTCTATGCTGAACTTCAGCCCGGAGGCCCGCAAAAAGGCGGCAAGGCTGGACCGAAGGCTGCCGCCAAACCCCCAAAGGCCAAAAAGCCTAAGGCTTCGGTCGCGCCTGCCGCCGACGACGCGTCACCCTTCCCGCCGCCACCCAGCCGCTAACCGCAGTTCCGGGCGTTTGCGACGTCCGGTTTCGTTGTGCGCGGGCCGCATAGTGCCTAGATTGAGTTCGGCTTTGGATGCCCATGACCGGCACCCGCAAGCTGCAATTCGCAGGCTCATTTGATGAACGTAATTGTTCCCAATTCCTCACTGAAATCGCCGTCCGGAATGGTCGATCCATTCGGCCGGACGATCACCTATTTGCGCGTGTCGGTGACGGATCGCTGCGACCTGCGATGCTTCTATTGCATGTCAGAGGACATGACGTTCCTGCCGAAATCCGACCTGCTCTCGCTGGAGGAACTCGACCGGCTGTGTTCGGCATTCATCGCCAAGGGCGTGCGAAAGCTGCGCCTGACCGGTGGAGAACCGCTGGTCCGCCGCAATGTGATGTCGCTGGTGCGCTCGCTCTCACGTCACCTGCAAAGCGGTGCGCTCGACGAACTGACGTTGACGACCAACGGATCGCAGCTTGAGAAATATGCCGCCGAGCTGGCGGACTGCGGTGTGAAGCGCATCAACGTTTCGCTGGATACGCTCGATGCCGCAAAGTTTCGCGAGATCACACGCTGGGGCGACTTGAACAAGGTGCTGGCTGGAATTGAAGCCGCCCGTGCGGCGGGTCTCAAGGTCAAGATCAACGCGGTCGCATTGAAGGGCATGAACGAGGACGAGATACCCGCGCTGATGCAATGGGCGCATGGCAAGGACATGGATCTCACACTAATCGAGGTCATGCCGATGGGTGACATCGGCGCAGGACGCATCGATCAATATGTTCCGCTGTCGATGGTGCGCGCGAAGCTCGCGCAGCAATTCACCCTGACCGACCTCGACGAAAACAGTGGCGGCCCTGCCCGCTATGTCCGCATCGGCGAGACCGGCGGCAAGCTCGGCTTCATCACGCCGATGACCCACAATTTCTGCGAATCATGCAATCGCGTGCGGATTACCTGCACCGGCACGATCCACACCTGCCTCGGTCACGAGGATGCCTCTGATCTGCGCAAGCCGTTGCGGGCCTCGAGCGACAATGACCTGCTCAACGCAACCATCGACCGCGCCATCGGCCTCAAGCCCAAGGGCCACGACTTCATTATCGACCGCCGCCACGACCGGCCAAGCGTCAGCCGTCACATGAGTGTGACCGGGGGCTAACAGCTCTGTTGCGCAATTTGCCTGTTTTCATTGCGTTTGTTTCCCCAACGCCACGGCGCAAAAATTCTGCTGCGCCAGACCTAAACTTCCAATTGACTGCGGCAAAGCGCGCTGATTTGTTGCCACGTCAAAACAACGCATCGACAAAAATGGCGTCGCACAGACGCACCAAAAAACATCGATGCATTCCTGGGGGCGGCCGTGGACTTCATCAAAATCACGAAAGTGATCGACAATGTGAGCGATGTCGCTGGTTACATCGCCAAATGGCTTGTGCTACTCGCCTGCCTGGTGAGCGCAGGCAATGCGATCGTGCGCTACCTGATCAGCTACAGCTCGAATGGTTTACTTGAAATTCAATGGTACATGTTCGGCGGCATCGTCTTGCTGGGCGCGGCCCAGACGCTGCGCCTCAATGAACACGTCCGTGTGGACCTTATGTATTCCGCCGTCTCGGATCGTACGCGGCTTTGGATCGACATCGTAGGAATCACGATTTTCCTTCTGCCGGTCATGACGTTTCTGGTTTATTTGACTTGGCCATTTTTTGCGAACTCATTCCGCTCCAGCGAAGTATCGATGAACGCAGGCGGCCTTATTCTTTGGCCAGCCAAACTATTGCTTCCGCTCGGCTTCGCACTGCTGTTTCTGCAAGGCCTTGCCGAACTGGCGAAGCGCATCGCGGCTCTTGCAGGTGCAATACGCATCGACACCCATTACGAAGCGCCGCTTCAATAATCTCCGACATAGGATCGACCGATGTTTTCCTATGGAATTTTCCCACCGGTGATGTTCGGGACCATGATCCTGTTCATGCTCATCGGATTTCCGGTGGCATTTTCACTTGCCGCAGTTGGATTGTTTTTCGGTGTTCTTGGAATCGGCACCGGCCATTTCGATCCCGCGTTCCTGCAAGCTTTGCCGTTCCGGTTTTACGGGATCATCTCTAACGACCTGCTGCTCTCGATTCCATTCTTTACGTTCATGGGCGCCATCCTGGAACGCTGCGGCCTCGCTGAAGATTTGCTCGAAGGCACAGGGCAACTGTTCGGGAAAATCCCGGGCGGACTCGCCTACGCCGTCATCATCGTCGGCGCCATTCTCGGAGCCATTACCGGCACTGTCGCCGCTTCGGTCATTGCGATGGGCGTGATCTCTCTGCCGATCATGATGCGTTACGGTTACGATATGAAACTTGCGACCGGCGTGATCGCGGCCTCTGGCACGATCACGCAATTGATTCCGCCCTCATTGGTGCTGATCGTTCTGGCCGATCAGCTCGGCCGCTCCGTCGGCGACATGTATCTCGGAGCAATCGGTCCTTCGATTCTACAGGTCGCGATCTTCCTGCTCTACATCGTCGGCGTGTCGATCGTGCAGCCGCACAAGATGCCGCCGATTCCCGAGGCTGGACGCGAGCCGATGAACTGGAAGCTCGTCAGCCGCGTGCTATGGGGCATGATCCCTTCCATCGTTCTGATTTTCCTTGTTCTGGGAACGATCGGCATGGGCCTTGCGACGCCGACGGAAGCAGGTGCCATGGGCGCGGTCGGTGCGATGGTCCTTGCAGCAATGCATCGTCGCCTGACATGGCCGTTGGTCGAACAGGCCATGACATCCACCATGCGCCTCACATCGATGGTGGTGTTCATCCTGATCGGCTCGACCTGCTTCAGCCTCGTGTTTCAGGGCATGGACGGCGCGCGCTGGATCGAGCATCTGTTGACCGGGTTGCCGGGTGGCGTGATCGGCTTCCTGATCTTCGTCAACATCTTCGTGTTCTTTCTCGCGTTCTTTCTCGACTTCTTCGAGATCGCCTTCATCATCATTCCGCTGCTTGCGCCCGTGGCCAGCAAACTCGGCATCGATCTGGTCTGGTTCGGCGTGTTGCTCTGCGTGAACATGCAGACATCGTTCATGCACCCGCCATTCGGGTTCGCACTGTTTTATCTGCGCGGCATCGCGCCGCCTGAAGTCAAAAGTTCGGACATCTACTGGGGCGCGATGCCGTGGGTATTTATGCAGGTGATCCTCGTCGTCATCGTCATCTACTGGCCCGGCGCCGTCACCTACTGGATCGACAACACCACGATTGATCCGACCAACGTGAAGATTGATATTCCACAGATTGAAACGCCACTATTGGACTTGGGGCCGTCCAAAAACTGAATGGCATCGGCGTCATTGTAGCCAAATTTAAGAGCCTTCTGGGCGCAAACAGCGCTCAACCCCATCGCACGTCCCAACTTCCAATTGACTGCGGCATAACGTGCTGATTTGGTTGTCCGACTTCGCGCGCCCCGGCTGGCACAAGCCGACATGTCTCGTCGTTCAAGTGACGGGGCATAGTTGAAGTAAGGCGCGCGTTCGAGGGAGGGTGGGTTTTGCAAGCACTTCTAAGTGTGAGCCGCGCGATTGACGCGTTCACGGCGTTTGTCGGCCGCTGGGTTTCGTGGCTGATCGTCTTGGCCGTCTTCATTTCATCCGTGAATGCCGTCGTCCGGAAGGTGTTCGACATTTCGTCGAATTCCTACCTCGAACTGCAATGGGTGTTGTTCAGCGTCGTCTTCCTGTTGTGTTCACCGTGGACGCTGCTTCAGGGCGAACACATCAAGATCGACATCATCAATCACATGCTGCCGCTGCGCACGCGGAGCCGGATCGACATGTTCGGGCACCTGTTCTTCCTCGTGCCGATGTGCATCGTGATCCTGTGGACATCGATCCCGTTCTTCCTTGTGTCCTACCATCAGAACGAGCAGTCGTTCAGCGCCGGCGGCCTGCCGCAATGGCCTGCGAAGTCGCTCATCATGATCGGATTTGCATTGCTGCTCGTGCAAGCCGTCTCCGAAATCATCAAGCGTGCGGCTATCATGCGCGGATTGCTGCCGGACCCCAACGCACATGCATTGAGCGCGCACGAAATCGCCGAGCTTGAAGCGCTGAAAATCGCGCAAGCGATCGCGACCGAAGATCGCGATCGGATTGCACCAATCCATAACGTAAGGCCTTAATCCGATGGCAGCGCTGTTTATCCACTATATGGCGCCGATCATGTTCGCGTCGCTGGTGCTGTTTTTGCTGCTGGGCTATCCGGTGGCATTCTCACTCGGCGCGAACGGATTGCTGTTCGCCTTCATCGGCATCGAACTCGGCCTGTTCCGCCCCGACTTCCTGCAGGCATTGCCTGAACGCGTCTACGGCGTGATGAACAACGAGACGCTGCTGGCGATCCCGTTTTTCACCTTCATGGGGCTGGTGCTCGAAAGATCGGGCATGGCCGAAGATCTGCTGGAGACGATCGGACAGCTGTTCGGCAGCATTCGCGGCGGCATTGCCTACGCGGTCGTGTTCGTCGGCGCCCTGCTCGCCGCCACCACCGGCGTCGTCGCCGCCTCCGTGATTTCGATGGGCTTGATCTCGTTGCCGATCATGCTGCGCTACGGTTACGACCGCCGCGTTGCGACCGGCGTGATCGCGGCGTCAGGAACGCTGGCGCAGATCATTCCACCCTCGCTCGTTTTGATCGTGATGGCTGACCAGCTCGGCAAGTCGGTTGGCGACATGTACGAAGGCGCATTCATCCCCGGCATCGTGCTGGCGATCCTCTATGCGATCTACATCTTCATCGTCACTATTTTCGCGCCCAAGGCCGTGCCGGGACTTCCCATCGAAGCCCAGACATTGCGTGAGCCCGAGACCGCAAAGCATCCCCTTATCATGCCGCTCGCAGCACTTTCTTCAGCGGCGACCGCCTATTTCTTCGTCGTCAAGCTCGACCTGTTCGACTGGACCTCGCCGGTTTTCGACAAAATCTCAGCCAACCCGCTCGTCCTGCATGGTTTCTGGTTCGCGATTCTGACCGGACTTTTCTTCAGGGCGTTCATCGGCATCATCCGCACGATGACGATGTCACTGTATCTCGTGCTGGTCGGCGCAACCGCCATCGCGCTCGAAGTCATGAACTTTACCGATGTGAAAGCTGGCGCGGATTATGTCGTGCTGACGATGTCCCTCGTCGTCGCGGGATCGTTTGTGCTGGCGGTTCTCAACCGGATTTTAGGCCTCAAGCTGCTCTCCAAGCTCGCCCAGCAGGTCGTGTTCGTCATGGTGCCGCCGCTGGGCCTCATCTTCCTTGTGCTCGGCACGATCTTCATCGGCGTTGCGACGCCGACCGAAGGCGGCGCGATGGGCGCTGCGGGCGCAATCATCCTTGCGATGATGAAGGGACGCCTTACCTTCGACCTCACCCGTCAAGCGACGGAATCCACCGCAAAGCTTTCGGCCTTCGTGATCTTCATTCTGGTCGGCGCACGCGTGTTCTCGCTCACCTTCTACGGCGTCGACGGCCATCGCTGGGTTGAAGAACTGCTGGTGTCGCTGCCCGGCGGCCAGACCGGCTTCCTGATCTTCGTCAACGCCTTCGTGTTCGTCCTCGCCTTCTTCCTCGACTTCTTCGAGTTGGCGTTCATCGTCATCCCGTTGCTCGGACCTGCCGCCGAGAAATTGGGAATCGATCTGATCTGGTTCGGCGTTATCCTCGGCGTCAACATGCAGACCTCATTCATGCATCCGCCATTCGGCTTTGCGCTGTTCTATCTGCGCTCGGTCGCGCCGAAGGAAGCCTACAAGGATCGCGTCAGCGGCAAGCTGATGGAGCCCGTGACAACCGGTCAGATTTACTGGGGCGCGGTGCCGTTCGTCATCATTCAGGTCATCATGGTCGGGCTTGTCATCACCTTCCCCGCGATGGTCATGCACTACAAGGGCGCGCTGTCGACCGTCGACCCGAACAAGGTGGACATCCAGATTCAGCAGCAGGAAATGCCCGAGCTTAATTTCGGGCCGGGCAAATAGGCATCGGCCGTCCATCGGCAAGACAAACGAAATCCCGGCCCTCTTGCGAGGGCCGGGATTTTTATTTTCCAATCGATGTTCGGCGCGCTTAACCCTTGGTGCGCGAACGGATCATGAAGCTGTCATTGGCGTATTCCGCAACCTGCCACCACGTATACTGCTCGTTGCGGAAGGCCGCCATGTGATCGTAGATTTTCTTGAACGCCGGATTGATTGCCGATGTTTCCGCGTAGACTTCGTTGGCAGCTTTCAGCGAAGCGTCCATGACCGTCGACGGGAACGGACGCAACTGCGTGCCGCTTGCGACCAGCCGCTTCAATGCAGCAGGATTGTAGGCATCGTAACGCGCCATCATGGTTTCGTTGGCGAGCGACGACGCGGTCTTGATGAGTGACTGGTAGTTCTTCGGCAGAGAATTCCACTTGTCCAGATTGACGATGTGGTGCAAGGCCGGTCCGCCTTCCCACCAGCCCGGATAGTAATAGTATTTCGCAACCTTGTTGAAGCCGAGCTTCTCGTCGTCGTAAGGACCGACCCACTCGGCGGCGTCGATGGTGCCCTTCTCAAGCGCCGGGTAGATATCGCCGCCCGCGATCTGCTGCGGCACGACGCCAAGCTTGGTCAGAACCTTGCCGGCGAAACCGCCGATCCGGAACTTGAGACCGCTGAGGTCGGCAGGCTCCTTGATTTCCTTGCGGAACCAGCCGCCCATCTGGCAGCCCGTGTTGCCACCCAGAATTGCGGTGACGTTAAAGCCCTTCAGAAAATCGTTGTAGAGTTCGCCGCCGCCGCCGACCTGCAGCCACGATGTCATCATGCGGCTGTTCAGCCCGAACGGCACAGCACAGCCGAGCGCGAAGGTCGGATCCTTGCCGACATAGTAATACATTGCGGTGTGCGCCATTTCGACGGTGCCATTGGACGCCGCATCCAGCGCCTGAAGGCCAGGCACGATTTCACCGGCCGCAAACACCTGGATCTGGAATTTGTTGTCGGTGGCTTCGGCGACAGCCTTCGAGAACACTTCGGCCGCTCCGTAAAGGGTATCGAGCGATTTCGGAAAGCTGGAGGTCAACCGCCATTTGATTTCCGGCATGGACTGCGCAATGGCAGGCGCGGCCACCGCGGCGCCGACCGCCCCGAGGCCAGCCGTCTTGATAAACTCGCGACGTTTCATCGAATTCTCCCTAGGATTTTTGTGCTTGTGGTGGTCATCCCTTCTTTTCGGGGATTGTTCCATCGGCAAGCATGGCTAGTACGTTTCTATAATCCAAGCAAAATCCGCGACCGCAATGCAAAAAGCCCGCCCTACTTTCGCAGGGCGGACTCTTCGTCATGTGGTGTTTGGATGGATCAGCCGCGGGTGCGCGAGCGAATCATGAAGCTGTCGAACGTATATTCGGCAACCTGCCACCACAAATATTCATCCGAACGATAGGCCTGCATCGCGTCGATCGACTTCTTGAAGTCCGGGTTCTTGGCCGAGATTTCTGCCCAGAGTTCGTTGGTCGCCTTGAGGCAAGCATCGAGCACTTCGTTGGTGAACGGACGCAACTGCGTGCCGCTGGCAACGAGGCGTTTCAACGCAGCAGGGTTCTGCATGTCGTAACGCGCGGCCATCCACGAGTTGGCGTTGGCGGTCGCATTGGTGAGAACCGCCTGATAGTTCTTCGGCAGCGAATTCCACTTCTCGAGGTTCGTAAAAGCATGAACCGTCGGTCCGCCTTCCCAGAAGCCCGGATAGTAGTAGAACTTCGCGACCTTGTTGAAGCCGAGTTTCTCGTCGTCGTAGGGGCCGACCCATTCAGCGGAGTCGATGGTGCCCTTTTCAAGCGACGGATAGATGTCGCCGCCAGCGAGCTGCTGCGGCACAACGCCAAGCTTGGCGAGCACCTGACCGGCGATACCGCCGATGCGCATCTTCAAACCCTGAAGATCGGCAACGGTCTTGATTTCCTTGCGGAACCAGCCGCCCATCTGCGTGCCGGTGTTGCCGCATGGATGTGCGATCACACCGTACTTTTTGAAGAACTCGTTGCCGAGTTCGTTGCCACCGCCCTGGTAGAGCCACGAATTCTGCATGCGCGCGTTCAGACCGAATGGCACCGACGCGTAGATCGCGAAGGTCGGATCCTTGCCGACGTAGTAATAAGAAACGGTGTGGCACATTTCGACGGTGCCGTTCGAGGTCGCGTCGAGCGCCTGCAGACCGGGAACGACTTCG
The DNA here is from genome assembly GCA_043784125.1 of Afipia sp. Classification (GTDB taxonomy): domain Bacteria; phylum Pseudomonadota; class Alphaproteobacteria; order Rhizobiales; family Xanthobacteraceae; genus Afipia. The sequence goes on along the minus strand of JAYVYQ010000191.1, from coordinate 6,394 downwards.
CCGGCGGCAAACACCTGAATCTGAAACTTGTTGTCGGTCATTTCGGCGACTTGCTTCGCCATGTATTCGGCACCGCCGTAAATGGTGTCGAGCGACTTCGGAAAGCTCGACGTCAGACGCCATTTGATTTCAGGCATCGACTGGGCAATGGCCGGCGAGGCAACTGCGGTGGCGGCTGCGCCTGCCGCGGAAACTTTTAGAAAATCACGACGCTTCATAGGGCATCTCTCCTTTTTGGGGGACTTTTCTTGTCATAATCCCGTGGCGGTCTCTAACACGGATGTTGCAATCGCAAAACGCAGCAAGCCGCTGCATAGCCTTGATTAAACGAAAGTCGAAGGCGCGCGCCGCGAAATGGTGCGACGCACAAGGGGGCTTCTTGAAGGTAAGTCAGACTTTCGCGGGCGCGCGCTCAAGCTGCTGTTTTATCTGAGCACCAATCGCCCGATAAATGGCCGCATGCGTTCCCTTGGGATCGCTGTCCACGACGGGCGTGCCGGCATCGGACGACGTGCGGATCGACATATGAAGCGGGATTTCACCCAGGAACGGCACCTTGAGCCGTTCGGCTTCGTGCCGCGCGCCACCGTGACCGAAAATATCCGAGCGCGTGCCGCATTCGGGGCATTCAAAGTAGCTCATGTTCTCGATGATGCCGAGGGTGGGCACATCGACCTTGGCAAACATCGCGATTCCCCGCCGCGCGTCGATCAGCGCCAGATCCTGCGGCGTCGAAACGATCACCGCGCCACGCAACGGCACCTGCTGGGCCAGCGTCAACTGCGCGTCGCCCGTGCCGGGCGGCATGTCGACAACCAGAACATCGAGTTCGCCCCACACCACGTCCCACAACATCTGCCGGATGGCCGACATCACCATCGGCCCGCGCCACACCATCGCGGTTTCCTCAGCGACGAGAAATCCGATCGACATCATCGGGATTCCAAATCGCGTGATCGGAATCATTTTCTTGGCATCGTTGAGCGTCGGCTTTTCGCTGATGCCGATCAGCCGCGGAACAGACGGTCCGTAAATATCCGCGTCGAGAAGGCCGACGCGCAAACCCAAATCACGCAATGCCAAAGCCAGATTGAGCGCCGTCGTCGATTTGCCGACGCCGCCCTTGCCGGATGCAACTGCGATGATGTTGGCGACACCCGGAATGGCCACCTGCTTGCCCATCGGCGATTCAGGCGGCGGACCTTGCGGACGATGCGTCGCCGCCGGTTTGACGCCATGGGAATGATTATGGGAATGCGGTGCGGGTGTGGGCGCCGAACCCGGTTTGCGCTCTGCCGTCAGTGCGACCATCGCCGAGGTAATGCCGGGAATCGCACGAACGGCGGCGTCGGCTTTGGCGCGGACGTCTTCCCAGGCCCGCGCCTCGGCGGCATCGACATTGATGGAAAAAAATACCTTGCCGTCGGAAACCGTAATGTCCGACAACACATTGGCTTGGGGTAATGCGACGCCTCGCGGCGTTGCAACACCGCCAAGCGCGGCAACAACCTGACTTTTATCGACGGCCAAAACTTATCTCCGGCTGGAACACTTGCGGCCTTCATACGCCCGTCAACGCTGCGGTCAACGCTCTTGCATCGTATGGCATCATTCGCATAGCTGTTGCCGTCGAATTCTTCCGCAGTTCTTCCCGCTCAGGTCCGGTCAACAAATCAAAGAGTGCCCGCTATGGCAAAAGTCGCTTTCCTCGGTCTCGGTGTCATGGGTTTCCCAATGGCCGGACATCTCGCCGTCAAGGGCAAACATGAGGTGACGGTTTACAATCGCTCGTCCGCGAAATCGAAATCATGGGCCGAGAAGTTCGGCGGCAAGAGCGCGCCAACGCCGAAGGCCGCAGCCGAAGGCCAGGATTTCGTGATGGCCTGCGTCGGCAATGACGACGATCTGCGCGCCATTACGCTTGGCGCAGACGGCGCATTTGGCGGCATGAAATCCGGCGCGATCTTCGTCGATCACACCACGGCGTCAGCCGAAGTCGCGCGGCAGCTTTATGCCGAAGCCGGCAAAAAGAATTTTGCCTTCATCGACGCGCCGGTCTCGGGCGGTCAGGCAGGCGCGGAAAACGGCGCACTGACCGTGATGTGCGGTGGCGATGACGCCGCTTACAAGAAAGCCGAGCCGGTCATCATGGCTTACGCAAAAATGTCGAAGCTGCTGGGAGCCGCAGGCTCAGGCCAGCTCACCAAGATGGTCAACCAGATTTGCATCGCGGGCCTCGTGGAAGGTCTCTCCGAGGGAATTCACTTCGCGAAAAAAGCCGGCCTCGACGTCAATGCGGTCATTGAGACGATCTCCAAAGGCGCTGCGCAATCCTGGCAGATGGAAAACCGCTACAAGACCATGAACGACGGAAAGTACGATTTCGGTTTTGCCGTGGAGTGGATGCGAAAAGACCTTTCGATCTGTCTCGGCGAAGCCCGCCGCAACGGCGCGAGCCTTCCCGTCACCGCACTGGTCGACAACTTCTATTCCGAAGTGGAGAAGATGGGCGGCAAGCGCTGGGATACGTCGAGCCTGCTGGCGCGGCTCCAGCGCTAGCTCTTAATTATTTTGGATCCCCGAGGGCGGCACGAAAGTGCCGCCTTTTTCTTTAAGCCCATAAATGCGCGGCGTTTTGCGATTCCCTCACGCCGGAATTTACACTTCGTTAATGCGATTAACTTGACGTTTAAGCTACCTCTTAACGATTGTGCGCCAGAAATAGCAGGTAGCGTCCGCCGCCGTTCCGGCGCGGCGCGCCCGTGTTTGCGCAGGATTCGTTGCTGGTATGAGTGAGACCGCCGACAAGAACGACACCGCCGCGATACCGGCGGACGGCATGATCCCCGGGCAGGCGCGAAACCGGCGTGCCGCAACGCTGCGTGTCCGCGAAGCCCGCGACCGTCTGACTTCCACCAGTGGAACCCGCCCCGCCTTCGACCACGAACTGCTGCGGCAATATGCGCAAACGCGGCTCTCAGCCTCGCTCGTCGTCATCCTTCTCGTTGTCGCCACCGGCATGCTGTCGAGCCTGTGGATTCCGACGGTGGGTGCAGCGGTCTGGACGCTCGGCATTCTGTCGATCCACGCCATCGTCATCCGCTATTGCGGCATATTCCTCGCGCTCCCCTCCACGCCTGCGCTGACAAAAAAATGGCGGCTGCGCTTCGTCGTGCTCGATCTGCTTTACGGACTGGCGTGGACGCTGATCCTCATTCATCCGTCGGGCATCGACGTGGTCTCGAACACGCTGATGCTGTTCGTGATGCTGCTGGTGATCGCCGTCTCCAGCATGCTGGCAGCGGGCCTGCCGATTGCGGCGTTTGCCGCAACAGTGCCAGTGACGGTCGCAATTGCCACCAACTTCGTGCTGCGCGGCACGCTCGACGATTACATTCTCGCAGCGCTCGCCGTTACCGCCGAGGGATATTTCGCGCTGCTCGCGCATCGGCTTCATTCGACGACGCTGGCGACATTAGAGGCCCGCGCCGAAAAGGATGCGCTGATCGGCGAACTCGAACAGGCCAAGGCGATTTCGGATGAAGCGCGCCACCGCGCCGAATCCGCCAACGTCTCGAAGTCGCGCTTCCTCGCGCAGATGAGTCATGAACTGCGCACACCGCTCAACGCTATTCTCGGATTCTCCGAAGTCATGAAGAGCGAGATTTTCGGCGAGCATGCGGTTCCGGTCTACAGGGACTATTCGGCGGACATTCACAATTCCGGCGTTCACCTGCTCAACCTCATCAACGAGATTCTCGATTTGTCGCGCATCGAGGCCGGACGCTTCGAGTTGAACGAAGAGCCGGTCTCGCTGGTGCATGTGGTGGCGGATTGCCACCATTTGCTAAAGCTGCGCGCATCGAGCCGCGGCATCACCATCCACGAAGTGTTTGAACTCGACATGCCGAAGCTGTGGGGCGACGAGCGCGCCGCACGTCAGATCGTGCTCAATTTGTTGTCGAACTCGATCAAGTTCACGCCGCAGGGCGGCGAGATCTGGCTTAAAGTGGGCTGGACTGCATCGGGCGGGCAATATCTCAGCGTCAAGGATACGGGTTCGGGCATCGCCGAAGACGAAATCCCCATCGTGCTGGCGTCGTTCGGTCAGGGATCGAACTCGATCAAATCCGCCGAACAGGGCGCGGGCCTCGGTCTGCCGATTGCCAAGAGCCTGATCGACATGCATGGCGGCACATTTACGTTGAAGTCCACGCTCCGCGTCGGCACCGAGGTGATCGTCACCTACCCGCCCGAACGTGTCATGACCGCGCTGGCGCCGATGCGCGAAAGCGCGCCGCCGCTGCAGCCGGATCGCCCACCTGAGGGCCTGAACAGCGACAAGCACCGCGCACGCCACAAGCCGATCATGAGCGCAGGCACGGGGCTTTAAAACTCCGCGCTTGCGCGCGTAAAAAAATGCCTTCAGTACCGTCGAATGGAAAAAGAAACGCCGTGCATCGCAGTCTGCTTCATCGACCCCGCAACGAGCCTTTGTCTGGGCTGCGGACGCACGCTTCCCGAGATCGCGCAGTGGCAAAAGTTGGACAACACCGAGCGGCGAGCGGTGATGGCGACGCTGGCGCAGCGCATGACCGATGCGGGCCTTTCAATACCAACGCCGCCCAAGCTGCAGGCGAAGTCCTGACGCAGCAAACGGGTGCGGCATGATCCGCTCCCTTGCCATTATCGCCATCGTGCTATCGGCGGTCGGCTATCTGATGTCGATCCACGATCCGATCAAATTCCAGATCATGAGCGACGCTGTCGCGCGCGCCGTCCCATGGGACGACATCAAGGCATGGGAACGCATCAAGGGCTGGGAACGGCGGAAATCGCCGCGCGCAGTCGAAGTGGCGCGCAGCAACGAGGGCGACTTCGCCTTGCGTGCCAGGATTAACGATCACTCAGCGCCGATGGTCATCGACACCGGCGCAACATCTGTGGTGCTGACTTATGAGACTGCGAAGGCCGCAGGCCTGCCGCTCGAACTGCTCGACTACAACGTCGATGTGGAAACCGCAGGCGGCCATGTGCGCGCAGCGCGATTGACGCTGGACCGTCTTGCCATCGGCAAACTGGTCGAGCGCTCAGTGCCGGCGCTGGTGGTGCCGCGCGGGCAGATGAAAACCAATCTGCTGGGAATGAGTTTTCTCAATCGGCTTGAAAGCTGGGAAGTGCGCGCCGACCGCCTGATGCTGCGCGGCTATCCGTAGAACAACATATTGATTGTCATACGCGGGCCTGACCCGCGTATCCATCTTTAGAAAACTTGTGAAAGCGACGGATTGCCGGGGCATAGGCGAGCGAAGCGACGCCGTCCTTCAGGCGGCTATGCCCGGCAATGACGAACAGTTATCAAGCCGCGACTGCTTCGCGCTCGCTGACGATGCGCATCGCGCCGCGCAATTGCTCCGGCCCCGCATCCGGCCGCGTGCAGACTTCCGCCAGATAACGCCGGAATGCCCGCGCGCCGGGCATGCCCTGATACGCGCCGACAAGATGCCGCGTGATCGAATGCAGCCGCATGCCGCGCGATAGCTCGCGCTCGATGTAAGGCATCAGGGCCTCAATGGCGTCGTGCATGTTGGCGCAAGGCGCGGGCTCGCCGAACAATTCGGGATCGACGCTCAACAGACGCCACGGCTCCTGATATGCCGCGCGGCCCAGCATCGCGCCATCGACGTGGTCGAGATGCTGCTTGGCGTCCGCAATCGTCGCGATGCCGCCATTGATCGCAATCGGCACCTTCGGCATCGCGGCCTTCAGGCGATAGACGCGATCGTAATCGAGCGGCGGGATATCGCGATTTTCCTTCGGCGACAAACCATTGAGCCAAGCCTTGCGCGCGTGAACGGCGAGCGCGTCCGCGCCCGCATCGATCACGCCTTTTGCAAGATCGTTAAGCGCGGTTTCAATATCTTGATCGTCGATGCCGAGGCGACACTTCACCGTCACAGGAATTTTCACCGCAGCCTTCATCGCGGCCACGCATTGCGCGACGAGTTTCGGCTCAGCCATCAGGCACGCGCCGAAATTGCCGCCCTTCACGCGATCCGACGGGCAGCCGACATTGAGATTGATTTCATCGTAGCCGAAGCTCTCGCCGATCCGGGCTGCTTCGGCCAACTCCTGCGGATTCGATCCACCGAGCTGCAACGCCACCGGATGCTCGGCGGCATCGAATCCGAGAAGACGCTGGCGGTCGCCGTGGATGATCGCAGGCGTCGTCAGCATCTCGGTATAAAGGCGCGCGCGGCGCGACAGCAGGCGATGGAACGCGCGGCAATGCCGATCGGTCCAGTCCATCATGGGCGCAACGGAAAAGCGCCAGGGATTAAAAACGTCAGCCACGCCTGAAGTCCTGTAGTCACGGCCTTATTATAACGAGGGG
>JAYVYQ010000190.1:0-14403 GCA_043784125.1 Afipia sp. | reverse complement strand
GCAGTTTTACGCCGATGTCGACGGCCATCCGGACGACAAGAATCTCGCATTCGCCCTGGACGAGCTGAAATTCTTTTCCAAGGAATTGCGCATTGTCGGGGTTTATCCCGCGCATCCGTTCCGCGTCGCGTTCAGCGAAAAAGCCGAGTAGCGCCTGCGATCAGGCCGCTTTCTGCCTGCCGATCCCGAACGCCTCTGCCAGCAGGCTGTAGGATGTCTTGCGTGCATCGTGATCGTAAGTCGCGGTAATCACCATCACCTCGTCCGCTTTGCTTGCCGCGATCATCGGCGCGATCTTCTGCATCACGCTCGTTGGGCTTCCGACAAACAGGCGCGAGCGATTGCGCGCGATGCTGGCACGCTCGGCGTCCGTGTAAGGATAGGCAAGCGCTTCCTCGACGCTCGGCAGCGGCGAATATTGTCCACGGTCCCGGCGCAGGCGATTGAGATCCATCGACGACGCCAGTTTCTCGGCCTCCTCGTCGGTCGGCGCCATGATGACCGCGATGGCCAAAATGCCGTGAGGTTTATCGCGCCAGCGCGATGGTTTGAAATTGTCGTGATAATGCGTCATCACCTCGACCGCATCGTGCGAGGCAAAATGATGCGCGAACGCAAATCCCATTCCGAGCTGTGCTGACAATTGCGCGCTGTAATCGCTCGATCCCAACAGCCAGATCGGCGGCAGCGGCACGTCATCCGGCATTGCGACGACGCTGTTGTAAGGATGTCCTGCGGGAAATTCCCGCGTCTCCCACAGCATCAGTTCGTGCAGACGTTCGAGAAAATCATCGCCCTCGCGGCCATCGAGTCGTCGGCGAAGCGCATGCGCTGTCGCCTGATCGGTGCCGGGCGCACGGCCAAGCCCGAGATCGATGCGGCCGGGAAACAATGCTTCCAGCATTTTGAATCGCTCGGCGACCATCAGCGGCGCGTGGTTCGGCAACATCACGCCGCCGGAACCGACGCGGATGTTCTTCGTCATGGCTGCGATCTGTCCGATCATGATCTCCGGCGACGGACTCGCAACCGATGACAGATTGTGATGTTCGGCCAACCAGTAGCGGACATAGCCGAGGCGGTCGGTGTGCTGCGCAAGATCGATTGAGTTGCGCAACGCCGCGGCAGGTTTGGTGTCCGTGGTGACGACGGAGAGATCGAGGACGGATAATGGGGTCATTAAGCCAAGCTAGTGGCTCCAATCGCCCCGGACAAAGCCCCTTGCGACATGCCACCCCAGCGACCAATTATGGCGACTGTGGGCAAGAAAATAATTTTGTCAGATAACTCTGGTTTTGCCCACCACACTCTCAGTCAAATAATCCAATACTATAAGGCATTTTGCGAATGACGGTCTCGGTCACACCCCAGGGAAAGTGTCTTATCGGACGATAGTTTTAGCTATATTGGGCAAATTCCCACTTATTTTGGATGTCGTTGGGCTGTTTTGGCAGCCCTGTTTCTCCTATTTTAATCCGCAATGGCCAAACGGTGACGGACTTGGAATCGAAGGGCGAAAAAGTGGCGGCCCGGCCGCCGCACCGCCAACACCAGCCCGGTGAAATGTTCCGGCAAATTGGCTTAGAAATTTCTTGGAGTTGACGCGTGACGAGTGAGACCTCTGCCCCGACGCCTTCACAGCCAGCGAAGCGCCCGGCTATTTCGTTTGAATTTTTTCCGCCGAAGACGGAGGAGATGGAGCGCAATCTCTGGGACACCATCACGCGCCTCGCGCCGCTGACGCCGAATTTCGTCTCGGTCACTTACGGCGCGGGCGGATCGACCCGCGAGCGCACCCATTCGACCATCTCGCGTATTCTCTCCGAGACTTCGCTCACGCCGGCGGCGCATCTCACCTGTGTCGATGCCGCGCGTGCCGACATCAACGATGTGGTGGATCGCTATCACGAGGTCGGCGTCCGCCACATCGTGGCGCTGCGCGGCGATCCGATGAGCGGCATCGGCAGCGCCTACACGGCGCATGCCGATGGATATCAAACCTCCACAGAACTTGTTGCAGCGATCAAGCGCCGTCACGGCGATATGGAAATCAGCGTCTCGGCCTATCCGGAAAAACATCCGGAGAGTTCGAGTTTCAATATCGATCTCGACGTGCTCAAGGCCAAGGTCGATGCGGGTGCCACGCGCGCCATCACGCAATTCTTTTTCGACAACGATCTGTATTTCCGTTACCTCGACCGCGTTCGCGCCGCCGGAATCAATATTCCCGTCGTGCCCGGAATTCTCCCCGTGCAGAATTTCAAGACCACCAGCAATTTCGCCAAGCGCGCCGGTGCCACGCTGCCCGAATGGCTGGCCGATAAATTCGACGGCCTCGACGACGATCCGGAAACCCGCAAGCTCGTGGCCGCAACAGTCGCCGCCGGACAGGTGCAGAAACTGTTCAAGCACGGCGTCGAGAATTTTCATTTCTACACCATGAACCGTGCGGATCTCGTGTTCGCCATCAGCCACCTGTTGGGCATCCGCCCGAACGGTGCGCAGAAAGCCGCGTGATCCCGTGACCAAAAAAACCTCAGCGATTGCCGATCAATTCCGCGCGCTGGCGCGTGAACGCATCCTCGTGCTCGACGGCGCGATGGGCACCATGATCCAGGCGCTCGAATATGACGAGGCGGCGTTTCGCGGCGAGCGCTTCAAGGATTTTCATCGCGACCTGCGCGGCAATAACGATCTGCTGATTCTCACCCAGCCGCAGGCCATCGAGGACATTCACTTCGCCTATCTCACAGCGGGCGCTGACATCGTCGCGACCAACACGTTCTCGTCCACGTCTATCGCACAGGCCGACTACGACCTCACCACCATCGCCTATGAGATGAACCTCGAAGGCGCGAAACTCGCGCGCAATGCCGCCAATCGCGCCACCGCACATGACGGCAAACCGCGATTCGTCGCAGGCGCGCTCGGCCCCACCAATCGCACGGCGTCGATCTCGCCGGATGTGTCGAACCCCGGCTTTCGCGCGGTGACGTTCGACGATCTGCGCATCGCCTATAGCGAGCAGATCAACGGGCTGCTGGATGGCGGCGCGGATTTACTATTGGTCGAAACGATTTTCGACACGCTCAACGCCAAGGCGGCGCTCTACGCCATCTCCGAGATTTCCGAAACGCGCGGCATCCATGTGCCGGTAATGATTTCCGGCACCATCACGGACAAATCGGGACGCCTGCTGTCGGGGCAATTGCCGGAAGCGTTCTGGTATTCGGTGCAACAGGCCGATCCGATCACCATTGGATTTAACTGCGCGCTCGGTGCAGAAGATCTGCGCGCGCACATCGCCGACATCGGCCGCGTCGCGGATGCGCTTGTGTGCGCCTATCCGAACGCAGGACTGCCGAACGAATTCGGCCAGTACGACGAGTCTCCCGAATATATGGCGAAGCTTGTCGGTGAATTCGCGCAGGCGGGTCTCGTCAATGTGGTCGGCGGCTGCTGCGGCACCACGCCGGATCATATCGCCGCCATCGCAAAAGCCTGCGCGCCGCATAGTCCGCGCATCGTGCCTGAGATCGAACCGCGTCTGCGGCTGTCGGGCCTGGAGCCGTTTGTGCTCACTGCCGACATTCCATTCGTCAACGTCGGTGAGCGCACCAACGTCACAGGCTCGGCGCGGTTCCGTAAGCTCATCAAGAACGGCGACTTCGCGGCAGCGCTGCAGGTCGCGCGCGATCAGGTCGAGAACGGCGCGCAGGTCATCGACATCAATATGGACGAAGGCCTGCTCGACTCAAAGCAGGCGATGATCGAGTTTCTTCATCTCGTCGCGTCCGAACCCGATATCGCCCGCGTGCCGGTGATGGTCGATTCCTCGAAGTTCGACGTGATCGAGGCTGGCCTCAAATGCGTTCAGGGCAAGCCCATCGTTAACTCGATCTCGATGAAGGAAGGCGAGGAAAAATTCCTGCACGAAGCGACCATTGCGCGGCGGCACGGCGCTGCGGTTGTCGTGATGGCGTTCGACGAAGTCGGACAGGCCGACACGTTCGCGCGCAAGACCGAAATCTGCAAACGCGCTTACGATCTGCTCACGAGCAAACTGAATTTCCCGCCGCAGGACATCATCTTCGATCCGAATATTTTTGCCATCGCGACGGGCCTTGAAGAACACAATAATTACGGCGTGGATTTCATCGAAGCCACACGCTGGATTCGTCAAAACCTTCCGCATGCGCATATTTCCGGCGGCGTCTCCAATCTGTCGTTCTCGTTCCGTGGCAATGAGCCGGTGCGCGAGGCGATGCATTCGGTGTTCCTGTATCATGCCATCAAGGCCGGCATGGACATGGGCATCGTCAATGCCGGGCAGATGGTGATCTACGACGACATCGATCCGGAACTGCGCAAAGTCTGCGAAGACGTCATTCTCAATCGCGATCCCGGCGCGTCCGAACGGCTGCTGCAATTGGCCGAAAAATATCGCGGCAAGGAAACGCAGACCAAGGAGCAGGATCTTGCCTGGCGCGAATGGCCGGTCGAAAAGCGGCTGTCGCATGCACTGGTCAACGGCATCACCGAATACATCGACACCGACACCGAGGCCGCGCGCCTCACCGTCGAGCGGCCCCTGAACGTCATCGAAGGCCCGCTGATGGCCGGCATGAACATCGTCGGCGATCTGTTCGGCGCGGGAAAAATGTTTCTGCCGCAGGTGGTGAAATCCGCGCGCGTGATGAAGCAGGCGGTCGCCTACCTGATGCCGTTCATGGAAAAGGAAAAGGCCGACAACCTCGCGAAAGGCATCGTCGGCGACGGACGCAACTCCGCCGGCAAGATCGTGATGGCGACCGTGAAGGGCGACGTCCACGACATCGGCAAGAACATCGTCGGCATTGTGCTCCAGTGCAACAACTACGAGGTCATCGACCTCGGCGTCATGGTACCCGCGGCGAAGATTCTCGAGACCGCGAAGGCCGAGGGCGCCGACATCATCGGCCTTTCGGGACTCATCACGCCCTCGCTTGACGAGATGGTGTTCGTTGCCTCCGAGATGGAGCGGCAGGGCCTCGATCTGCCATTGATGATCGGCGGCGCGACCACCAGCCGCGTCCATACCGCCGTGAAGGTCGATCCGCGCTACAAGCGCGGGCCTGTCGTGCATGTCAACGATGCCAGCCGCGCCGTCGGTGTCGCCTCCGCGTTGCTGTCCCCAGAGCGGCGCGAGGAATATGCCCGCGAGGTCCGCGCCGATTACGCGAAAATTTCCGAAGCGCATTTCAAGGCACAACAGAACAAGAAGCGTCAGACGCTTGAAGCCGCGCGCGCCAACGCGCTGAAGATCGACTGGCCGAACACGAAGCCGACCAAGCCGTCATTCTTCGGCGTCAGAACCTTCAACGATTATTCGCTGGGCGAACTGGCTGACTACATCGACTGGACGCCGTTCTTTCAGGCGTGGGAATTGACCGGGCGTTATCCGGCCATTCTGAAAGACCCGAAAGTGGGCGAAGTCGCGCAGTCGCTTTATAACGACGCGCGCAAGATGCTCGACATTATCGTCAAGGAAAAATGGTTCACCGCCAATGCGGCGGTGGGATTCTGGCCGGCGAATTCCGACGGTGACGACATTGTGTTGTTCAGTGACGAGGCGCGCAAGAAGCCGCTGGCGACGCTGCACACGCTGCGTCAGCAGCTTGAAAAGCGCGAAGGCCGCCACAACGCGGCTTTGTCCGATTTCATCGCGCCCCAGGCGAGCGGCGTGCAGGATTATATCGGCGCGTTCGTCGTCACCGCCGGTATCGGCGAAGATGCCATCGCGGCGCGCTTCAAGAATGCCAATGACGATTACTCCTCCATTCTGGTGAAGGCGCTGGCGGATCGTCTCGCCGAAGCCTTCGCCGAGCGCATGCATAAGCGCGTGCGCAAGGAGTTGTGGGGTTACGCGCCGGACGAGAACATTCCGCCGGACGATTTGATTCTGGAAAAATACCAAGGCATCCGTCCAGCACCCGGCTATCCCGCACAGCCCGATCACACCGAGAAGACCACGATCTTCAAATTGCTCGACGCGGAGCGCAATGCGGGCGTGACGCTCACCGAAAGTCTGGCGATGTGGCCGGGCTCGTCGGTGTCGGGACTTTATTTCAGCCATCCGGAGAGCGCGTATTTCGGCGTCGGCAAGGTCGAGCGCGATCAGGTCGAGGATTATGCGGAGCGCAAGGGCGCGAGCATTGCGGAAACCGAGCGCTGGCTGGCACCTGTGTTGAATTATATTCCGGCCGGCGATCCGGTACCGGATCTCGCGCCGGACAGCGATGTCTCGAAGCTTCCCCTGGCGCAACATCCGCCCGGCTGCGGCTGCGCGATGCATATGCGGATGAATAAACCGCGTGTCGAAGAAGTTCGGAGTTGAGACACTATAGATTTTAGCTGTCGTCCCCGCCTCCGCGGGGACGACACACAGTTTTTTCGCAAATGGAATTATGAAGCAGCGCCCGGATCGCTCGCGAGCAATCCCTTCACCGCCTGCGACCAGCCCTTGAGTTTGCGCGAACGTGTCGCCTCACTCATGTTCGGCTTGAAGCGACGCTCCAGCCGCCAGCTGTCCGCAAAGCGCGCGGGCTCAGGGTACACACCCGCGCCTAACCCTGCGAGATAGGCGGCGCCGACGGCAGTGGTCTCCGCAATCATCGGACGATCGACCGACGCGTCGAGCAAATCCGACAGCCGCTGCATCGTCCAGTCCGACACTGTCATGCCGCCATCGACACGCAGCACGGTGTTGGACTTTGCGGCGTCGGGCCAGTCGGCGCGCATCGCGGCCCACAGATCGAAGGTCTGGTAACACACGCTTTCGAGCGCGGCATGCGCTAGTTCAGCAGGTCCGGTGTTACGTGTGAGACCGAACAGCGCGCCGCGCACATTCGGATTCCAGTAGGGCGCGCCGAGGCCGACGAAGGCCGGCACCAGATAAACCGATTGCTGAGGATCGGATTGCTCTGTCAGGCGGTCGCTGTCGCTGGCCTGCTTGATAATGCCGAGCCCGTCGCGCAGCCATTGCACGGCCGAGCCCGCAACGAAGATCGAGCCTTCAAGCGCGTAGGTGCGCTGACCTTTGAGTTGATACGCAATGGTCGTGAGCAATTTGTTTCTTGACGTGACCGCCGTGGTGCCGGTGTTGAGCAGCGCGAAACATCCGGTGCCGTAGGTCGATTTCATCATTCCCGGCGAGAAACAGGCCTGACCTATCGTGGCGGCCTGCTGGTCGCCCGCGATGCCGCGAATCGCAATCGCGCCGCCGAATAATTCAGAGACGCTCTCGCCGAAGTCCGCTGACGAGTCGCGCACCTCCGGCAGCATCGAACGCGGCACGCGCAGAATCTTCAGCAACTCGTCGTCCCACGCGCCTTTGTGAATGTCGAACAGCAACGTTCTTGAAGCATTGGTCGCGTCGGTGGCGTGAACCTTGCCGCCGGTCAGCCGCCACAAGAGATATGAATCCACTGTGCCGAATAGGAGTTCGCCGCGCTCTGCGCGTTCGCGCGCACCGGGCGTGTGATCGAGAATCCACGCAATTTTAGTTCCGGAAAAATACGGATCGATAATCAATCCGGTTTTGGCGCTGATCGCCAGCTCATGGCCGTCGGCCTTCAGTTTGGCGCAAACATCCGCGGTGCGGCGATCCTGCCAGACGATGGCGCGATGCACGGCCTTGCCAGTAGCGCGGTTCCACACAATCGTCGTTTCGCGCTGATTGGTGATGCCGATGGCGGCAATATCCTTTGCCGCGACGCCGGCTTTTTTCATCGCCTCGCGGCAGGTCGCAACGGTCGAGGTCCAGATGTCTTCCGGTTCGTGCTCGACCCAGCCGGACGCAGGAAAGTGCTGCGAGAATTCCTGCTGCGCCTGCGCCGCAATGGAAATATCCGCGCGAAACACAATCGCGCGCGAGGACGTCGTTCCTTGATCGATGGCGAGGATGTGGGCTGCCATCGTGTCACCTTCCGCTGATCGTTAGATTAACCCGCCGGCCTCAGTGACGCGCGCGAGATGATAGTCCGTGTCGCCGAACGTGTTCTCGATCATGGTCAGGCGCTTGAAGTAGTGGCCGATCTTGGCTTCCATCGTCATGCCGATTCCGCCGTGAAGCTGGATCGCCTGCTGGCCGACGAATTTCAGCGACTTGCCGATCTGCACTTTCGCCGCCGCCACCGCGTTGGCGCGCTCCTTGGCGTCCTTGAAGTCGCTCGCCATGGTGGCGAACATCGACATGCTGCGCGCCTGCTCGACCGCGACGAACATATCGGCGGCGCGATGCTGCAACGTCTGGAACGTGCCGATCGCAACGCCGAACTGCGTGCGGGTCTTGAGATATTCCACGGTGGATTTCAGCGACTCGTCCATCGCGCCGACGGCTTCGGCGCACAGCGCAATACGCGCTTCATCGACCACGCGCTCGATCAGCGGCAATGCATTTTCGGGATCGCCAATCGCCGCATCCGCGCCGACCTCGACTCCGGAGAACGTGATGTCTGCCGCATGCAGGCCGTCCTGTGTCGGATAGCCCTTGATGTGAATGCCTTTGGCATTGGCGGGAACGAGGAACACGCCGACGCCGCTGCGGTCGCGCTGCGCGCCCTTGGTGCGCGCGGTCACAATCAAGCTGTCCGCCGACGCGCCGTTGAGGACGACAAATTTCTCGCCGTCGATCACCCAGCCCGCGCCTTTTTTCTTGGCAGTGGTTGAGACATCGCCGAGATCGTAACGTGAATTCTTTTCAAGCTGCGCGAAAGCCAACGTCTTGCTGCCGTCGATGATCGACGGAATGTAAGCAGCCTTCTGCGCGGCAGAACCGCCATGACGCAGAAACCCGCCGCCGAGCACGACGGTCGCGATGTAAGGCTCCAACACGAGAGCCTTGCCGAGCGCTTCCATCACCAGCATGGTCTCGACCGCACCCGCGCCGAAGCCGCCGTCGTCTTCCGAGAACGGCAGGCCGAGCAGGCCCTGCTCGGCGAGCTTGTTCCAGACGCCTTTGCTCCAGCCGCCCTTTTCCTTGGCGTACTTCTTGCGCTGCTCGAAGTCGTAGGAGCTGGCGAGCAAACCGTCCACGCTGTCTTTCAGGAGCCGCTGCTCCTCGGACAAATCAAAATCCATCTTACTTTACTCAATCGAATTAATACGTCATTGCGAGGAGCGAAGCGACGAAGCAATCCAGTTTCTGCTCTGGATTGCTTCGCTGCGACCGCAATGACAAATTAAAGCCCCAGCACGGCCTTGGTGATGATGTTCCGCTGAATTTCGTTCGAGCCTCCATAGATGGAGACCTTGCGGTTGTTGAAATAGCTCGGTGCGATCTGCGAGGTCCAGTCCATCTCCTCGTTCGAGCCGTCGTCATGCGTCTCGTAAGGCGCGGCAAACGGGCCGATGACTTCCATCATCAGTTCGGTGGTGGCCTGCTGGATTTCCGAACCTTTGATCTTGAGAATGGACGACGCCGGATCGGGCTTGCCCTTGCCGTGCTTGCCTTCCGCCGCGACGACGCGCAGTTGCGTCAGTTCGAGTGCCTTCAGTTCGATCTCGACCATTGCGAGCTTTTCGCGGAAGCGCTGATCCTGCAGAACAGGCTTGCCGTTGGATTCGATCTTGGCCGCAAGTTCCTTGATGCGGCGGATGCGCTCCTTCGAGACGCCGACGCGCGCGATACCTGTGCGCTCATTGCCCAGCAGGAACTTGGCGTAGTCCCAGCCCTTGTTTTCCTCGCCGACGAGATTGGTGACAGGCACCTCGACGTCATCGAAAAACACTTCGTTGACCTCAAAGCTGCCGTCGATGGTCTGGATCGGGCGCACGGTGATGCCGCGCGACTTCATGTCGATCAGGATGAACGAAATGCCGGACTGCTTCTTCGCAGTTGGGTCGGTACGGCACAGACAGAAAATCCAGTCGGAATATTGCGCCAGCGTGGTCCAGGTCTTCTGACCGTTGATGATATAGACGTCGCCCTTTTTCTTGGCGGTCGTCTTCAGCGATGCGAGGTCCGACCCCGAACCCGGCTCGGAGAATCCCTGGCACCACCAGTCGTCGATATTGGCAATGCGCGGCAGGAAATATTTCTTCTGCGCGTCGTTGGCGAAGGTGTAAATCACCGGCCCGACCATGCTGACGCCGAACGGCAGCGGCGATGGCGCCGGCGCCATCTGCATTTCCTCGTTGAAGATATATTGCTGCGCCGGCGTCCAGCCGGTGCCGCCATATTCCTTCGGCCAGTGCGACACCGCCCAGCCTTTCTTGTTCAGAATCCGCTGCCAGTTGACGAGGTCGTCCTTGCTGACGTGACGGCCCTCTTCCATTTTCTGGCGCGTGGACGCAGGCACGCTCTCCTTGAAGAACGTCCGCACTTCATCGCGAAACGCGATTTCTTCCTTGCTGAAGCTGAGATCCATCGGATGCTCCCAAATTAAAGAGTTGAACTCTGCTTACTGAAGAATCTCGAACAGGCCTGCGGCACCCATGCCGCCACCGACGCACATCGTCACCACGCCGTACTTCGCCTTGCGGCGGCGGCCTTCGACAAGAACGTGACCCGCAAGACGCGAACCCGTCATGCCATATGGATGTCCGACCGCGACCGAGCCGCCATTGACGTTGAGCTTCTCAGGATCGATTCCCAATTTGTCGCGGCAATAGATCACCTGCACGGCGAAGGCTTCGTTCAACTCCCAGATGTCGATGTCTTCGATCTTGAGGCCATGACGCTTGAGCAGACGCGGGATCGCAAACACAGGTCCGATGCCCATTTCGTCCGGCTCGCAGCCGGAAGCGACGAAGCCGCGGAAAATGCCGAGCGGTTTGAGACCTTTCTTGGCGGCCAACTTGTCGCTCATGATGACGGCAGCGGACGCCCCGTCCGACAATTGGCTGGCGTTGCCAGCGGTGATGACGCCGCCTTCGCGCACCGGCTTCAGGCTCGCAAGCCCCTCTGCCGTGGTGTCGGGACGCGGGCCTTCGTCTTGCGAAATCGTGATGTCCTTGAAGGAGATTTCCTTCGTCACTTTATCCGCAACCGCCATCTTGGTGGACATGGGCGCAATCTCGTCCTTGAAACGTCCGCCTTGCTGCGCGGCTGCCGTGCGGCGCTGGCTTTCCAGCGAATACTCATCCTGCTTCTCGCGCGAGATGCCGTAACGCTTGGAGACGATCTCGGCGGTGTCGAGCATCGCCATGTAGACATCGCCCTTGATCGCCTTCAGTTCGGGATCGACCGCATGAAACAGGTTCATCTTGTCGTTCTGAACAAGGCTAATCGATTCACCGCCGCCGGCGACTGCGATCTCGACGCCGTCGAACATGACTGAACGCGCGGCAACCGCGATGGCTTGCAGGCCCGACGCGCATTGGCGGTCAATCGTGGTGCCGCCGGTCGTGACCGGCAATCCGGCACGAAGCAGCGCCTTGCGCGCAATGTTGCCGCCGGTCGTGCCCTGCTGCATGGCAGCGCCCATCACGACGTCCTCGACTTCGGCGCCGTCGATGCCCGCGAGCTTGACGGCATGCTCAATGGCGTGGCCGAGCAGCGTCGCGCCCTCTGTGTTGTTGAAGGCGCCGCGATAGGCCTTGCCGATGGGTGTGCGGGCTGTGGAAACGATAACGGCTTCGGTCATGAGCGACCTCCTGTTGCGAGTTTTTGTTGCGGTTGATGGTGAGCGCGTTGCTGCGAACGCAGCTCGTGGCGCGATAGTTTCCCGACGCTGGTGCGCGGAAGCTCTTTCATGAATTCGACCGCGATGGGCAATTCGTGCTTGCCGATCTTGCCGGTGAGGAACGCGCGCAAATCGTCGATGGAGAACGGTTTTGCATCGGCGCGCAGCGTGACGAAGGCTTTTGCCGCTTCGCCGCGATAATCGTCAGGAATGCCGATGACCAGCACTTCCTGCACGGGCGGATAGGTGTAGATCGCCTGCTCGATCATCTGCGGATAGACGTTGAAACCGCCGGAGATGATCATGTCCTTCTTGCGGTCCACCAGATAGAAATATCCGTCCGCGTCCATATAGCCGATGTCGCCGGTGAGAAACCGGTCCCCGACGAAGGACTCTTTGGTTTCGGCTTCGCGATTCCAGTAACCGCGCGTGACGTTGGGTCCGCGAATGCGGATTTCGCCGGTCTCGCCGACGGGCATGAGTTTCGTCGGATCGTCCAGCGACACCACATCCATCTCGACGCCGGGCAGCATGAGACCGATCGAGCCCGGCTTGTCCGGACCTGTCGGCGGATGGCCGGTGCCGGGAGAGCAGGTCTCGGTCATGCCCCAGCCGCTCTTTAATGTGAGTTTTGTTTTGCGCTCGAAAATTTTCGCGACTTCCACCGGCAGCGGCGCGCCGCCGGAGCCTGCATAAGCGAGCGACGACAGATCGCGCTTGTCGAGATCGGGAAGGCTCGCAATCGCGATCCACATGGTCGGCACGCCCGGAAATATCGTCGCGCGCTTGACTTCGATATCGCGCATCACCGCGTCAAGGTCGAAGCGCTGATGCAGCGAGATCAAGGCGCCGAGCCGGATGCTGCTCAGCATGACGACCGTCAATGCAAAAATGTGAAACAGCGGCAGCACCAGAATGACGCGGTCGACGGCGTTCCTCTCGGCGCGCCCCTTGGCACCCCACACATCATATATAGAGACAGCCGATGTCAGGTTGCCGTGGGTCAGCATCGCGCCTTTAGGAAGGCCAGTTGTGCCGCCGGTATACTGAAGAAGCGCGATGTCATCGGGGCTGATGGACGGCCATTGCGCCGGGGCTTTGGCGTCCTTGACGAAATCCCGGAACGACATGATGGCGGGGTTGGCCGGGATCGCCGTCATCGGATTGCCGACGTCGCCCCAGGTCTGGTCCTCGCAGACGATCAGCCGATCCAGTAATCCCGCCTCGAAGAATTTCAGCGCCGTCGGCAACAGCGTCGACAGATTGCTGGTGACGAGAATTCGCGCGCCGGAATCCTTCAGCTTGTGGGTGAGCGCAATCGCGCCGTCGAGCGGGCTGAGATGCACGACACGCGCACCGGCTTTCAACGCGCCGAAGAAATTCGTCGGATGATCCGGTGCATTGCCGAGAAACAGCGCCACTGAAGTGCCCTTGCCGTAGCCCGCACGCAAAAACGCTGCGGCCGCCGCGTCGGCCATGTTTTTCAGTTCAACGAAGCTGATCGGCCTGTCGCGATATTCGATCGCGAGCCGGTCGCCGAAATCCGCCGCCGACTGGGCAAGCAAATCCGGCAGCGTGCCGCGCTCAATCGGTGCATCCCAGCGCACACCTTCCGGATAGAATTTCTCGCCGGGATGCGTCACGCCATCAGCCTTTCGCGAGCGAAGCGAATGTCTTGCCTTCAGACGCGAGCTTCTTGAGCAGCGCCGTGGGCTCCAGCGACGGATCGTTGGTCTGCTTGGCGTAGAACGACAAGCGATCTGCGATGTGCTTGAGGCCGACAGAGTCGGCGTAGAACATCGGGCCGCCGCGATAGATCGGCCATCCGTAGCCGTAGAGCCAGACAATATCGATGTCGCTCGGGCGCGCCGCGATCTTCTCTTCGAGAATCCGCGCGCCCTCGTTAATCATCGGATACATCAGGCGCTCGAGAATCTCATCGTCGCCGATCTGGCGGCGCTTGATGCCCATCTTGGCGGTGGTTTCCTCGATCAGCTTTTCGATTTCCGGATCGGGCAACGGCGCGCGCGAACCGGCTTCATATTTGTAATAGCCCTTGCCGGTTTTCTGGCCGAAGCGCCCGGCTTCGCAGATTGCGTCCGCGATTTCCGACTTGATGCCGCGATCCTGGCGCGAACGCCAGCCGATATCGAGGCCCGCAAGATCGCCCATGGCGAACGGCCCCATCGGCATGCCAAACTTTGTGAGAACGGCGTCGACCTGCTGCGGCAATGCGCCCTCGAACAGGAATTTCTCGGCCTGCTTGCCGCGCGCCGCCAGCATGCGATTGCCGACGAAGCCGTCGCAGACACCCACAACCACAGGCACCTTTGCGATCTTCTTGGCGATGTTCACCGCCGTCACCAGCGCGTCGGGCGCGGTCTTTTGGGCGCGGACGATTTCGCACAGCTTCATGACGTTGGCGGGCGAGAAGAAGTGCATGCCGAGAACGTCCTGCGGACGCTTGGTCATCTCGGCGATTTCATTGATGTTGAGATACGAGGTGTTGGTGGCGAGCACCGCGCCTTTTTTGGCGAACTGGTCGATCTTGCCGAACACTTCCTTCTTGATCGCCATGGTCTCGAACACGGCTTCAATAATCAAATCCGCGTCCTTGACGTTCTCGATGCCGACCATGCCGGTGATGAGGCCCATACGCTTGGCCGGTGCATCGGCGGGAATGCCGCCGCGCGCTGCGGTCGCATCGTAATTCTTCTGCATGATGCCGAGGCCGCGC